>NZ_DAOUAO010000191.1:0-7176 GCF_034433535.1 Tepidiforma sp. | reverse complement strand
GGCGCAACCACCGGCGATACCCTCTGGGCCGTCGCCCTCGCCGTGCTCAACAGCTTCATCAGCCTCTACTACTACCTCATGGTCATCCGCCAGATGTACCTCTTCGACCCCGTCGGCGAAACGGCCCGCTTCCGGGTCCAGCCCGTCCTCTGGGGACTCGCCGCCGTCCTCCTCCTCGGCATCCTCTTCATCGGCATCTACCCCGGACCGGCCTTCGAAGCCTCCGAACAGGCCGCCCGCCCGCTCTTCCAGGCCGTTGAAAGCGGCGCCGCCCGCGTCCAGTCCCCTTGAGACCCCGCTGACCCCGCATTCGCCAGCGACTTTACCCGCCCCTACCGCGCCATTCGCGGTACACTGGCCCTAGCATGCCCAAACTTGGATTCCTCAACCGCATCCTCGGCGATTCCAACGAGCGCGAACTTCGCCGCCTCCAGCGCATCGTCGACGAAATCAACGACCTCGCCCCCGAAACCGAATCCCTCACCGACGAAGCCCTCGGCGCAAAAACCGCCGAGTTCAAAGAACGCCTCGCCGCCGGCGAAACCCTCGACGACCTGCTGCCCGAGGCCTTCGCCGTCAGCCGCGAGATGGCCGCCCGCAAGGTCGGCGAGCGCCCCTACGACGTCCAGCTCATGGGCGGCATCACCCTCCACGAAGGCCGCATCGCGGAGATGCGCACCGGCGAGGGCAAGACCCTCACCGCCGTGGCGCCAGTCTATCTCAACGCCCTCCTCGGCCGCGGCGTCCACGTCGTCACCGTCAACGATTACCTCGCCCGCCGCGATGCCGCCTGGTACGGACCCGTCTACCACGCCCTCGGCATGAACGTCGGCGTCATCCAGAACGCCGGTATCTCCTTCATGTACGAACCCGGCTATCTGCCCGCCGCCGAGGGCCCCGCCACCGGCTACGCCGACCTCCGCCCCGCCTCCCGCAAAGAGGTCTACCAGGCCGACATCACCTACGGCACCAACAACGAATTCGGCTTCGATTACCTCCGCGACAACATGGTCCGCGAGTGGGAGGAGAAGGCCCAGCGCGACCTCTACTTCGCCATCGTCGATGAGGTCGACAATATCCTCATCGATGAAGCCCGCACCCCGCTCATCATCAGCGGCCAGGCCGAGGAAGCCTCCGATACCTACATCCGCTTCGCCCGCGCCGTCAAAGGCCTCCGCGAGGACGTCGACTACATCGTCGACCACAAGGCGAAGCACATCGCCCTCACCGAAGAAGGCATCGAACGGGTCGAACGCAACCTCGGCATCAGCAACATCTTCGAAGGCGACCCCCGCCTCGCCCGGCACCTCGAAGCCGCCCTCGATGCCGAGTACCTCAAGCGCATCGACCGCGACTACGTCGTCCGCGATGGCGAGGTCATCATCGTCGACGAATTCACCGGCCGCCTCATGCCCGGCCGCCGCTGGAGCCACGGCATCCACCAGGCCGTCGAAGCCAAGGAAGGCGTCCCCATCCAGCGCGAGTCCATCACCTACGCCACCATCACCTTCCAAAACCTCTTCCGCCTCTACGAAAAGCTCGCCGGCATGACCGGCACCGCGGAGACCGAGGCCGAGGAATTCCACAAGATCTACGGCCTGGATGTCGTCGTCATCCCCACCCACCGCCCCATGATCCGGGTCGACCACCCCGACGTGGTCTACATCAACGAACGCGCCAAGTTCAACGCCGTCGTCAACGAAATCGAGGAGATGCACCGTCAGGGGCGGCCCGTCCTGGTCGGCACCACCTCCATCGAGAAGTCCGAGTACCTCTCCACCCTCCTCACCCGCCGCGGCATCCAGCACGAGGTCCTCAACGCCAAGCACCACGAGCGCGAAGCCCAGATCGTTGCGCTGGCGGGGCAGCGAGGCGCCGTCACCATCGCCACCAACATGGCCGGGCGCGGCACCGACATCAAGCTCGGCCCCGGCGTCGCCGAGCTCGGCGGCCTCCACGTCATCGGCACCGAACGCCACGAATCCCGCCGCATCGATAACCAGCTCCGCGGCCGCGCCGGCCGCCAGGGCGACCCCGGCTCCTCCCGCTTCTTCGTCTCCTTCGGCGATGACATCATGAAGCGCTTCGCCCCCGATTGGGTCCCCGGGATGATGCAAAAACTCGGCATGACCGAGGATATGCCCCTCGAATCCCGGATGGTCACCCGCGCCATCGAACAGGCCCAGCAAAAGGTCGAAGGCTACAACTTCGATATCCGCAAGCGCCTCGTCGAATTCGACGACGTCATCAACGAGCACCGCAAGCAGATCTACAGCCAGCGCGACAAGATCCTGAAAGGCGTCGATACCCGCGCCAACGTCCTCGAGGAGATGCTCTTCCGCGAAATCGAGCGCATCACCGACGGACTCAACACTGAGGACCCCGAAGCGCTCGAACTCGCCGCCGCCGAACTGCGCGAAATCTTCCCGCCCGAGGACGTCCCCTCGATCGAGGAGATGGCCGAACTCGGTGACGAGCTCACCGATGAACTCCTCGACCGCGCCGAAGACCGTTACGAGCAGATGGAGCAGACCATCGGCCCGGAGAACATGCGCAAGGTCGAACACTGGCTCCTCCTCGAGGCCATCGATACCCACTGGCGCGAACACCTCACCGCCATCGAAGAGCTCCGCCAGAGCATCGGCCTGCAGGCCTACGCCCAGGTCGACCCCCTCGTTGCCTTCAAACGCGAAGGCCACGACATGTACCTTCAGCTCGTCCAGAACATCCGCCGGCAGGTTGCACGCACCATCTTCAAGGTGCGCATCGTGCAGCAGCCTGCCGCGCCGCCCCCGGTCACCGGCACCGAATCGTCCTCCGCTGCCCCCGCTGGCGAAGCCCGGCCGGCCGCACAGCCCGTCCTCGCCAGGCCAACCGGCCCCACGGGCGACCAGATTCGCACGCTCGGCGCCGCGCCCCGGTCGGGCGGCAAGAGCTCCAGCGCCGCGAAGCGCCGCAAGCTCATCCGCTGATGGGCGCCCTGGCTGAACTCGGCCTCACCACTGGCGATGGCCCCATCATGCTCATCGCCCCGCCCGATGGCGCCCTCGCCGAGGCCGGCCGCATGAAGCCCCGCCCGGCAGTCGCCAGCACCCTCCTCACCGCCGAGCCGACACCCCGCATCCTCTGGTGGCCCGAGCCCGCCGAGCTCCGGCCCGGCCTCCTCAGCCGCCTCCGCTGGCTCCTCGAATCAGCCTCAGGCGAGGCCTGGCTCATTCTCGATGCCCACGAACCCGCCGCCGCAAGCCTCCCCGACGGGCTCCGCAGCGCCCGCTTCGACCTCCTCGAAACCCGACCCATCGGCCGCGGCGAAACCGCCCTCCGCATCCGCCCAGCCGGCGCCTGACGCCCGCGCCGCTCCGGCGCTGGCTCTGCTACAGTTCCACCACACCAACCCACGGACTCGCCCACCCGCCCGTATGAGCAAAAAGCACCGCAAAAAGCAGCGCCACCGCGAAACCGCGCCCGCGCCGGCCCCCGCCGCCGCGGAGCCGCTTCCACCCATCCAGGGGCCA
Organism: Tepidiforma sp.; assembly: GCF_034433535.1. Classification (GTDB taxonomy): domain Bacteria; phylum Chloroflexota; class Dehalococcoidia; order Tepidiformales; family Tepidiformaceae; genus Tepidiforma. The sequence continues at coordinate 3,661 of NZ_DAOUAO010000191.1, read as the reverse complement.
GCGCGCGCCATGGTCATCATGGCCCACCCGGATGACGCCGACTTCCTCTGCGCCGGCACCGTCGCGAAATGGTGCGCGGAAGGCTGGGAGGTCATCTATGTCGTCGTGACCAGCGGCGATAAGGGCACCCACGACCCGGCCATGCACCCCGAGAAGCTCGCCGCCATCCGCGAAGAGGAGCAGCGGGAAGCCTGCCGCGTCCTCGGCGTCAAAGAGTGCATCTTCCTCGGCTACCCCGACGGCTTCACCAGCGAAAGCGCCGAGCTCCGCGGCCAGATCGTCCGACTCCTCCGCCTCTACCGCCCCGACGTCGTCATCACCTGGGACGCCTTCCGCGGCACCTTCAACCACCGCGACCACCGCAACGTCGGTCAGGCCACCATGGACGCCATTTACCCCATTGTCCGCGACCGCCTCTTCTACCCCCACCATGAACACGAGGGCCTCGAAAGCCACCAGGTCAACGAAGTTCTCCTCGCCGGCGCCGACAAACCCGACTACTCGGTCGACATCACCGACTACTGGCAGAAGAAGATCGACGCCATCCTCTGCCACACCAGCCAGATCGGCGGCCGCACCCGCGATGACTTCCTGCGCGAACGTGCCGAGCGCGAACGGCGTGAACCCGGCCGCCCGATCGAGGAGCGCTTCCGCCGTTGGAGCATCCGTCGGCCGCCGCGCCAGCCGGCGCCGCCCGCGCCGGAGGCCCGGGCCAAGCCGCAGCGGAGCGCCGCCGGCGCCTGACCGCTACCCCTGCCGGACGGCCCCGCCCTCCAGCAGCCGCGCGATTCGTCCCTCGTCGAACCCGCACTCCCGCAGAACCTCCACCGAGTGCTCGCCCACCAGCGGGGAGCGCCGCGGGTAGCCGTTCGGCATGCCCTCGAACCAGCCCAGCAGCCGCGGCCCGCGGATCGTCCCCAGCTGCGGGTGCTCGAAGTCCTCGAAGTACCCCGATGCCAGCAGCCACGGGTCCTCGAACAGTTCCTCGCTCGAAACGGCCGCCGCTGCGGGCACCCCGCGCACCAGCAGCCGGTCCAGTGCTTCCGCTCGCGGCATGTCCGCCAGCGCCCCGGCGATCCGCCGCGCAAGCTCCCCTTCCACCGGCTCGCGCAGGGCATCCTCGGCCAGCCAGCCGGCGGCCCACTCCGGGTGGCCCAGCGCCCCGCAGACCGCGTGGAACTGCTCCGGCCGGGTTGCCGCCAGGAGGATCCAGCCGTCGGCGCAGCGGTAATACCGGTAGAGCGCCGAGAACCCCAGCAGGTCGAGCCCGCCCTTCGGGGTCGCCGGCCGCCCTGCGTACCACGTCACCTCCCCCGAAAGCGTCAGGATGCTCTGGTTCGCGAGGCAGGTGGTCACCTCCTGGCCCTCGCCCGTCACCTCCAGCGCCGCCAACGCAGCCACCACGCCGAAGGCTGCCATCATCGCACTCGCCGTATCGTTCACCGGGATCTGGTAGAACACCGGCTCGTCGTCCCCGCCCTGCAGCGCCATCAGCCCGCTCCTCGCCTGCACCAGCGGGTCGAAGCCCGGGTCCTGTGCCAGCGGACCCTCCGGCCCGTACCCCGTCACCGAGCAGCTGATGATGCGCGGGTTCACCTTCCGCAGCTCCGCGTACGAAATCCCCAGCCGCTCCCGCACCCCGAGCCGGTAGTTGTCCAGCACCACGTCGCTCACCCGCACAAGGTCCATGAACGCCGCGTGCCCCTCCGGGTGCTTCAGGTCGATCGCCAGCCCGCGCTTCCCGCGGTTGTAGCCCACAAATCCGAGCCCGTACGTCCGGAAGGGGTCGCCCTCCAGCGGCTCCACCTTAATCACGTCGGCGCCCCAGTTGGCCAGGATTGCCGGCGCAAACGTCCCCGCGATAAACGCCCCGAGGTCGAGCACCCGCACCCCGGCCAGCGGCCCGCCCGGCTGCACCGGCGCCGACCCCCCGCGCTCCCGCGTATGCGGCCCAATCTCCTCGAGCCGGACAGGCCGCGGCAGGTGCCGAACCGAACCCGGCGTCGCGCTCAGCTTCACCGGCACCCCCGGGATGACCACCGTGCCCAGGTCAGGGTGCTCCAGCTCCACCCGCATCCCATTCGCCCGGACCGTTTCGCTGGCGAACCACTCCTCGATCGTGCCCACCGGCCCCCGCGGGACGCCTGCCTCATGCAGGATGCGCAGCCACTCCTCCCGCGGCTTCTCCCTGAAGCGCGCCTCCAGCGCCTCGATCACCTGCTGGTTGATGCCGGGTTTCAGCAGGTTGGTGAATTCGCCCTCGACGCCTTCCAGCGCCATCAGGTGGAGCATGTCCGTCGCTTCAAGCGCCTTCAGAAAGAACTGCGGCGTCAGCGTCCCCAGGAAGAACCATTTCCCGTCCGCGCACTCATACAGCCGGTAATTCGGCACCCCGCCGCGGCTCCCCCGGCCTCCCAGCCGGAACATCTCCCCGGCCCGGATCGTTCCCCCGCTCTCGACCGCTGCCACGCCATGGAGGCCGCTCACTACCACCGTCTGGCCCTGCCCGGTCCGCCGCTTCGCGTACAGTGCCGAAGCCAGCACCCCCGCCCCCAGCATGCCCTGTCCGTACTGCACCTGCGGCGTCACCAGGCAGGTCGGCCGGTCCTCATAGCTCATCTGCAGCCAGGCCACCCCCGAGACCGCCTCCAGCAGACCCTCATCCGGCGGTAGCTGGCTCCAGCGTCCAGCGGGGGAGTAGGGCGGAAACCATGCGTGCACCAGGGCGGGGTCGGCGCCTCGCACGGAAACGGAGTCGAGGCCGCTCCGCTCTAACTCCCCCGGTAACCAGTCGAACACGGCCGCATCTGCTGTGGCAAGCAGCCGCCGGGCGGCGGACAGGTCCTCAAACCGGTGGAGATCGAGGGTCACCACCTGCTTGTTCCGATTCCAGCACCAGTAGCCCGGGTGGTGCCGCATCCGGTCGCCCCCCGGCGGCTCCACCTTGATCACCTCGGCGCCGAGGTCCGCCAGCAGCATCGTCGCCAGCGGCCCGGCAATCCCCTGGCTGAAATCGATTACCCGCAAGCCATCGAATGCACTCATGGCCCCGAACTATATCCCGGGCCGCACGCTCCGGCATCGCCCCCGATACGCGCCTGCCCGCGCGCATCTCCGAACCTGCCACTCTTCCCGCCGCAGCACCTGCCGACCATTCCGTCAGGGAGGCCCCGCGTGCGCCTGTTCCAGACCGACGAAGCGCCCCACGGCGCCATGGCGCGCCTCCTCGACCTCCGCGCCGCCGAGGCCCTCGAAGCGCTCGACCCCGCCCGGACGCCACCCCGCGGCGCGACCCCGCCGGCCGCACCGCTCGCCGATGCAGTCCATATCTCCCCCGAAGCGCGGGCAGCCGCTGCGGCTGCCGCCTTCCCCGAGCCCGACCTCGCCGCCCTCGGCAGCCTCCTCCGCGCAGCCGCCGGCGGCGACCCCGCTGCCTTCGCGCTCCTCCGTCGGGTGCTCCTTGCCCACGGCCTGCCGCACGCAGCCATCCCGCCCGACCTTCCCCGCCTCCGCGCCCTCCTCGCCGCCTTCGAGGCTGCCCTCCCTGCACAGGTCCAGCCCTCCGAGGCGCCTGCCATCGCCGCATGGTTCCTGCTGCTCCCGGCGCGACCCTCGCTCCTCCCGCCCCCCGCGCTGCTGGCTCTCCTCGGAGAGCCCCCGC
>NZ_DAOUAO010000190.1:0-6237 GCF_034433535.1 Tepidiforma sp. | reverse complement strand
CCGCACCAGCAGCACGAACGCACCGACCGCCATCAGCAGGTACGCCGAGTTGATCGGGATGTTCACCAGGAACGCCTGGATCTCCCGCAGGTCGGCACTCCCCCGCGACATCAGCTGCCCCGTCGCCGTCCGGTCGTGGTAATCGAACGACAGCCGGTTGACCCGGTCGTACAGCTCCAGCCGCAGGTCCGCCTCGATGCGGTAGCTGGTCCGCATCGCCCAGTACCGCCGGATGCCCGCGCACGCCGCGAGCACCGCCACCACCGCCACGAACCCGACCACATACCAGCCCAGCCGCTCCAGGTCCCGCTCCACGATCGCGTGGTCGATCGCGAGCCCCACCAGGTACGGCTCTACCAGCCGCAGCAGGCCCCAGCTCAGCCCGGCCGCGAATGCCAGCCCGAGGCTTTTCCAGCGCGCGCGCAGGTGCCGCAGGATCAGGTCCCTGCCCGCGCGTAAGTCCAGCGACTCTTCGGACACAGCGCCTCCCGGGTGAGCTCAGGCGCACCAGCACGCACGGGCGTTGGTCACGCCCGCGTCGATACTTCGAATAACGTTCGCCCGACCGTTCGGTTAACGGGTCGGCCGCCCGTATTCGACCAGCCATGCCACCTGTGCGCTCTCTTCCAGGGCGGTGATCCAGTGCAGCGCCTCCCAGAGGGTCGCGCCCCGGGCGTAGGCCCCGTGGCCCTGCAGCAACACCACCACCGCCTCCCGCAGCGCCGAGGCCACCTGCGCCACCTGCTGCGGCCCCTGCGGAAGCACCGGCACCGATTTCAGGTGGTACTGCCCCTCGTAGTCGATGGGAACGAACCGCTCCCGCCCGAAGCTCATCGCAATCGCGAAGCGCGGATGGGCGTGCGCCACCGCGCCGGCCCCGGTCATGGCGTAGACGGTCGAATGCAGCACCGTGTCGCTCGAAGGCGGCGGCCCTTCCGCGGTCCCGTCCGCGCGCACGTAGGCGATGTGCCGCTCCCGCAGCCGCCCGAGCATTGTCCCCGTCCCCGTGATCCACATGCCCGCGCCATCGCGAATGCTCAGGTTCCCGCCGTGGCTCGAGACCAGCCCCAGCCGGTAGAGGTCCTTCCCGACCTCGGCCATCGTCGCCAGCACCCGCTCCGGCACCGTCGCCACGCAACCACCCCGTTACACGAAGTTGGGCAGCGCCATCGGCCCGCCGCCGTCCACCTCGATCCGCTGGCCCGTCAGGTAGAAGGCGTCGTCGCTCACCAGGAACCGCACCACCTTCGCCACATCCTCCGGCTGGCACACCCGCCCGAACGGCGACCGCTCATCGATCTCGCGCAGGCTCTGTACACCCTGTGTCGCCCGCGCCAGCCGCGTGCCCATCTCCGTCTCGGTCAGCCCCGGCGCCACGATGTTGACCCGGATGTTGTAGCGCCGCTCCTCCTTGTAGAGCGTCATCGCCAGGGCCTCCATCGCCGCCTTCCCCATGTTGTAGGGCGCGCCGTTGGCGCTCAGCATCCGCGCCGCCACGCTCGAGATCATGATGATGTCGCCGCGGGGCCGCGTCCGCATGCTCGGCAGCACCAGCTTCGCCAGGTAGTGCGGCCCGAAGGCGTGCGTCCGAATCACCCGCTCCAGCTCCGCCGGGTCGGTATCCGCCACGCTGAGCCCCCGGCTGGCGATCCCCGCGTTGTTCACCAGGATGTCGATGTAGCCGAAGTCCGCCACCACCTGCTCCACCATCGCCCGGTCCTGCTCGAAGTCATCTACCGAAGCCGCGTACATCTTCGCCCGGCCGCCCATCCGCTCGATCTCCGCCACCGTCTCCCGCGCCGCGTCCTCGTCGCGGCGGTAGTTCACCGCCACGGCTGCGCCGTCCGCCGCCAGCGCCAGCGAAATCGCCCGCCCGATCCCCCGGCCGCCCCCGGTCACCAGCGCGACACGTCCTTCCAGTCCCATACCTGCTCCTTCCCGGTGCATTTGCCCGATTCTACGGCCGCCCGCCGCTCCGGGCGCGCCCGCCCCTTGACACCGTGCGCTATACTCCGGGCACCTGTTCAAATCTTTGAATAGAGTTCCCCGGGAGGCTAACCCCCATGGTCATGGCCGAAAACCGCGTGCAAAGCCCCTTCCTCGAGGGCAATTTCGCCCCCGTCCGCGAAGAAGTCACCGCGGAGAACCTGCCCGTCATCGGCGAACTCCCGCCCGGCCTCGAGGGCATGTTCGTCCGCAACGGCCCGAACCCCCAGTTCGACGTCATCAAGAGCTACCACTGGTTCGGCGGCGACGGCATGCTCCACGGCGTCCGCATCAAGGACGGCAAGGTCTCCTACCGCAACCGCTGGGTCCAGACCTGGGCCTTCAAGAAGGAGCGCGAAGCCGGCCATGCCCTCTGGGGCTCCGGCCTCGGCGCTCCGGAGCTCGATAACCCCAACGGCCCCTCCCGCGGCAACACCGGCAATACCGCCCTCGTCTGGCACGATGGCCGCCTCCTCGCCCTCTGGGAAGCCGGGGACCCCCACCACATCAAACTCCCCGGCCTCGAAACCCTCGGCACTTACGACTACAACGGCCGCCTCCTCCATGCCTTCACCGCCCATCCCAAGGTCGATGAGCACACCGGCGAAATGCTCTTCTTTGGCTACAACATGATGGGCTTCGATATGGCCAAGGGCGGCGCCAAAGTCCCCTATCTCCAGTACTCCGTCGTCAGCCCCGAAGGCGAAATCGTCCACACCACCCCCATCGACCTCCCCCGCGGCGTCATGATGCATGACTTCGCCGTCACCAAAAACTACTCCATCTTCATGGACCTGCCGCTGGTCTTCGATATGCAGCGCGCCATGCGCGGCGAAAGCCCGCTCTACTTCAACAAGGACCTGCCCGCCCGCTTCGGCATCCTCCCGCGCCACGCCGCCGGCGACCAGGTCCGCTGGTTCGAAGCCCCGCCCTGCTACGTCTTCCACACCCTCAACGCCTTCGAAAACGGCAGCGAGATCATCCTCGATGCCTGCCGCATGAGCGACGTCGACCTCGGCTCCCTCGATTCCTCGGTCGCGCCGAACCCCGAGGACCGCCGCCTCATCCGCGAAGACGCCCAACAGGTCCTCTACCGCTGGCGCTTCAACCTCGAAACCGGCTCCCTCCGCGAAGAGCCGCTCGACGACCAGACCTCCGACTTCCCCCGCGTCAACGATGGCCTCGTCGGCTACCAGGCCCGCTACGGCTACACCGCCCGCTTCGAAAAGGGCAACCCCATGCCCGAATCCGACGCCATCATCAAGTACGACCTCCAGACCGGGAAGCACTGGGTCCACTACCACGGCAAGAGCCGCTACGGCGGCGAAGGCGTCTTCGTGCCCGCTCCCAACGCAACCGCCGAAGATGACGGCTACGTCGTCACCTACGTTTACGACCGCACCGCCGGCACCTCCGAGTTCGTCGTCATCGATGCCCGCAACATGGAGGAGCCCCCGCTCGCCCGCGTTCCCCTGCCGCAGCGCGTCCCCTACGGCTTCCATGGCGCCTGGATCAGCGAGGAGCGCATCCAGGCCCAGCGCTAGCCGACTCCGACCCTCTCCCTCCCCTTCGCCCGGGGCTGCCGCCTTCCCCCCGGCGGCCCCGGGCCGCAGCCTCACCAGTCATCCCACATCCATGAGCGCCCGGGAGCTCGCGCCCGCTGCAGCAGCAGGTCCGGGTCCTCCAGCTCCGAAAGGCTGATCCGCCGGCCAACCAGCTCTTCGATCCTCCCGTACAGCAGCTCCGCCGGCACCGAGAGCCGCGCCGTGAGCCATTGCTCCAGCTCCTCCAGCCGCGCCCCCTCATCCATCTCCGCCGCGCTCGGCGCACGCGCCAAAAAACGCCGGCAGTAGCCGCATCCGCCCTCGTCCACGATCGGCACCAGGTGGATGTCGCACTCCTCAGCCATCCGGCCCCACGGCCACGCCTGCACGGTGTCATTCTGCCCGAATGGCGCCCACCAACTCATCATTCCTGACTTACGAAGTGTTGCCTCGGGGCAGCCTGCCCGGCTAGACTGATGGTTGCACGTGCAATCATTACCCAGGGAGGTTCCCCGTGTCCGCAGAAGCAGCTACCGCGACCTGGTCCATCGACCCGGCGCATTCCTCCATCGAATTCGCCGTCAAGCACATGCTCATCACCACCGTGCGCGGCACATTCACCCGCTTCGAGGCCGACCTCGCCATTGATGAGCGCAACCTCGCCGCATCCCGCGCCACCGTCCGCATCGATGCCGCCAGCATCGATACCCGCGTCGCTGACCGCGACAACCACCTCCGCTCCGCCGACTTCTTCGACGTCGCCAACCACCCGACCATCACGTTCACCACGACCGCCATCGAGCATCGCGGCGGCAATGAGTACCGCATCACGGGCGACCTGGCCATCCGCGGCACCACCCGCCCCGTCACCTTCGACGCCGAGGTGCACGGCCCGGCGAAGAACCCCTTCGGCAAGCTCGTTATCGCCCTCAGCGTCACCGGCAAAATCAACCGCAAGGAGTGGGGCCTCACCTGGAACGCCCCCCTGGAGGCTGGCGGCTGGCTCGTCGGCGACGAGGTGAAGATCAGCGCCGACCTCGAACTCGTCCGCAACGACTGACGGGGGTCCCGGCGGCGGCGTGGGGCCGCGCATCACCCCGCGGCGCCGCCGCCGCCCTTCCCGCCGAATTCCGCGAACGAGCCGTGGCGGCCGGCGCCGCCCGCGAACCGCGCCGCGCCGGCCTGCGTCTCCCCGGCAGCGATCACCGCCATCCCCAGCCGCGTCTCGTTGCGCATCGCCTCCTCGAACGGCAGGTCCCACTGCTCCCGCGCCGATTGCCGGTCGCTCCGCAGGCAGCGCTGGGGGAACGCCGCCAGCTGCCGGGCCAGCTCCTTCGCCGCCGCGAGCGCCTGCCCCGGCTCCACCAGGCGGTTCGCCAGCCCCATCATCCGCGCCTCCTCCCCGCTCACGCCGCGTCCGGTCAGGATGAGGTCCATCGCGTGGCTCTCGCCGATCAGCCGCGGCAGCCGCACCGTGCCGCCATCGATGAGCGGCACGCCCCACCGCCGGCAGTACACCCCGAACACCGCATCGCGGGCGGCCACGCGCAGGTCGCACCAGAGCGCCAGCTCCAGCCCGCCGGCGACTGCGTGCCCCTCCACCGCGGCAATCACCGGCTTCGAAAGCCGCATCCGCGTCGGCCCCATCGGACCGTCGCCCTCCTCCCGCACCACGTTCCCCTGCCCCGTCGCGACCGCCTTCAGGTCGGCCCCCGCGCAGAACGTCCCGCTGGCGCCCGTCAGCACCGCCACCGCCAGCGATTCATCGGCCTCGAAACGCCGAAACGCCGCGGCCAGCTCGGCCGCCGTCCCGCGGTCCACCGCGTTCCGCACCTCCGGCCGGTCGATCGTCACAATCGCAATCGGTCCCTCGACCTCGTAGTGCACGGGCATGGCCATCACCTCCGGCCCGTGATCCTACTCCCATCGCCCTTGCCGCGCCCCGGTGCCCGGCGTACCCTCCCGCCGCAGCCATGAGCATCGCCGCCGAACTCCGCATCAGCGTCGTCCCCACCGCCGACCTCGCACCCGCCGACCGCGACGCCATCCTCGAGCTCTTCCGCCAGAACTACCGCGACGCCAACGCCGCCTATCTCGAAAAATCCCTCCACGTCCTCGCCTTCGCTGCCATCGCCCGTGACCCTTCCGGCCGGCCGGCGGGCTTCGCCCTCGGCGAGGCCCGCGTCATCGACCTCCCCCGCCTCCCGGCCCAGCCCGTGCGCCTCGCCGGCCTCTGCTGCGTCGCCCCCGCCTTCCGCCGCCAGGGCCTCTTCCGCCGCCTCGAGGGGGCCGTCCTCGATGCGCGGCCCCTGCCGCCGGCGCCGCGCTGGCTCTCTGCCGGCCGCATGGCCCACCCGGCCAGCTTCCGCACCATGTCCGCCAACCCCACCGTCGTCCCCCGCCGCGGCCGCAGGCCCACCCCCTGGCAGCAGGAGGTCGGTGCTGCCATCGCCGCCGCCTACGGCACCGCCAGCTTTGACCCGGAGACCTTCGTCTGCCGCGGCACCGGCCAGCCGATCGGTTGGCCCATCATCGAGGTCGACGCCGCGCCCGAGGAGTGGGAGCTCTTTCGGCCCGTCGACCGCTCCCGCGGCGATAGCCTCCTGGGCATCGCCTGGCACCCCGACGCTCCCCCCGGCTGGGACGACCCCGGCTGAGGCTACGAATCCAGCTTCGGCGGAAAATCGAAGTCGCCCCGCTCCCGCAG
>NZ_DAOUAO010000189.1:0-2818 GCF_034433535.1 Tepidiforma sp. | reverse complement strand
GTCGCCACAATCAGCGCATGTCGCGTGTCCTCCTCGCAACAATTGGCCGGCGCGACCCCTTCGATGGGGGAGAGCCTACCGGTCCCCTGCGGGCAGCCCGACACTGGCGCCCCGACGCCATCATCCTCCTCTCGACGAGGGGCGTCGCCGAGCAGACCGAAGCGACCCGCACGGCGCTTTCGGCCGAGTTTCCCTCAGCCGATCTCGTGGTGGAGGTGCTCGAAGACCTCAAACCCAACATCCCGGACGCAGTCGTTGATATCGGCGCGCTGCTGCAGGCTGGCCGGGCGCTCGTCTTCCGCCACCGGCGCCTGCTCGACCCCGCCTCGAACGAGGTCGCGGTGTGCTTCACCTCGGGCACGCCCCAGGAGGGCATCGCCATGACGCTGGTCACCCGCTCGCTTCTGCCCGGGGCCCACCACTTCCAGGCCCTGGCACCGAGAGACAGCAGCGACCCCGCGCGCCTGCTGCGGGAGTTCGACCCCGACGTGCTGGTCCACCTGGAGGCGCGGGACCGCGTCTTCGCCGCGCTGGCCCGGGGCGATGCTCGCGGCGCGGCAGCGGCGGCTGAACCGATCGTCGGCCTGCATGGCCCGCCATGGAATGCCGTGGCCCTGGGCATCACCCTGGCCCTCGCCCGGGCCCTGCGCGCCGCGGAGGACTTCCGCCGGCAGGAGCTGACAACCCCGTTTGCGTGGGTGGCCCAGGGCAAAAAGCTCGGCGAGGAGCTGCAGCAGCGGCTCGCCGACTACCGCCAGTGGTTCGAACGCTGTCAATCGGACGACCTGGCCTGGGGCGCGGAACTGGCGGCTTCCGCCATCCGCGTCGGCGCTGTTTCGGGTCCCACGATGGGCGTCATCGCGGCCGCGATCGCCAGCGAGGTGCTGATCGCCGCCCGCCTGAGGCAGCTCGGTCACGACCCGGAAAGGCTGCGGCGCAGCCAGCTGGACGGCGTGCCGCCAGAGGTGCTCGAGCAGCCCGTTGACGAGCTTCGGGAACTCGCGCCGGGTCTGTACCGGCTCGAGGGCGCGCAGCGGCGCAGCAGGCTGCTCGCACACCTGGACCGGCGCTATCGCGATGCCTTCGATAGCGGGGTCGAGGATGCGCGCGAGAAGGTGGCCCGCGCCCGGAACCAGGCGGTCCACCAGGGCCAACCCGCCAGCGAGGGCGAGCTGAAGTCGGCGCTCGCCATGCTGGACCTGCTGGCGGACGCCGTCGGCGCGCCAATCCCGTCAAAGCTTCTCACCACGCCCCCGCAGCTGGAGCGGTTCGTCTCGCTTCTCCGCTCGCTGCGCTAGCTCCCCGTCCCTTCCTGTGTCGCGCACCTGTCGCAGCCGAATTTAGGGAAAGAGGGAGGCGCACGGCCATGCGTACGGTGCATGTCACGGCCCAGGGCGCTAACCTGCGTCTATCGGGCGAGTGCCTCGAGGTCTGGCTCGAGCGCGAACGTCTCGCAGTCGTTCCCGTCAACGTCCTTGAGACAATCGTGGTCCACGGGAGCGCGCTGCTCACGCCGGCAGCGATGAACCGGGTGCTGAGCGGCGCCATCGCGTGCGTCTTCCTGACGCAGGATGGGAGGCTCAAGGGGCGCCTGGAACCTTTCGGTCACCCGGCAGCCCGGCTTCGCGCCCGCCAGGCACTGGTCCACGCCACGCCCGCAGCGCGGCTGGTCATCGCCCGGCGGGTGGTGCTGAACCGCCTTCACTCGCAGCTGCGGGTGCTGCGCGCCTGGCGATGCCCCCAGCAGCAGGACCTCCCGGCGCTGCTCGCGAGGGTTCGAACGGCAGCATCGCTCGATGAGCTCCGCGGCATCGAAGGATGGGCCACGCGGCAGTACTTCGCCGCTGTCCGCGAGCGGTTTGGGGTGGAGCGCTGGCAGCGGCACCGCCGGCCCCCGCGCGATCCCCTCAACGCGCTCCTCAGCTACGGCTATGCGCTCCTCCTCCGACCAGCGTGGTCGGCAATCGCGACCATCGGGCTCGACCCGTATCTCGGCATGCTGCACGAGCCCAGCCGGGGCCAGCCCGCAGCTGTGCTCGACCTCATCGAGGAGTTTCGCGCTCCCCTGGTGGATTTCCTGGTGTTCCCGCTCTTCGCACGGCTGCGCCAGCAAGACGACTGGTGGGAGCCCCACGGCGAGGGCGTGCGGCTGACGTGGGACGTGCGCAAGCGGCTCATCGAACAGTTCGAGGCGCGCCTGCTGCGGCGAACCCGCTACAGGCCCAGCGGCAGACGCGAAACGGTCGCGAGGGTGTTCGAACTGCGGGCGCGGGACCTCGCGCGGGCGATCCAGGGCCAGGGAGCGCTCAAGCCAGCCTGGTGATGCCGTGGAAGAGGCCTGGTACGCGGTGGTGTATGACATTCCCGATGACGGGCGGCGCGCCCGAGTTGCGACGTGGCTAGAAGGCTGGGGCAGGCGGGTGCAGCGGAGCGTATTTGAACTGGAGCTTACTGCCCGCGAATATGCCCGTATGCGGAAGGGACTGTTGGAGCGCGTCGACAGGGAGGAGGATGACGTGCGAGTTTACCACCTGGGGCGGAGGGGGCATCAATTGATCGAGGCGATTGCGGGAGCCCCGGCGCAGCCTGCGCCGCGCTGGGCGATCATCGGGGATGACCCGTTGCAGCGCAGCGAGGCAGGGGCTACACTGCCGCCATCGCTCGCCACTAGCATGCCTCGGGCGAAAAGTCAATAGCCTTTCACCCACCAAATCCCCGCGAGGGGACTGAAACCCGCCGGAAAGCCATGCTTCGTGCAGGCTTTCGGCTTCTGCGCGGACTTTCACCCACCAAATCCCCGCGAGGGGACTGAAACCAG
>NZ_DAOUAO010000188.1:0-4328 GCF_034433535.1 Tepidiforma sp. | reverse complement strand
CCCGAACGCCTCCGCAGCGGCATCGCGCTCGCCCCGGGCGTCCTCGGCGAGGCCGGCGCCGAACCAGGCTGCCGCGCGAAGGTCGCGGGCGGCCACAGGGTCGGCGGCCAGCGTTCGGTAGGCTGCCGCCGCCTCGGCGAAGCGGCCCTCGCGCAGGAGCGCTGCGGCAGCGTCCAGCGCCGGCGATGCCGCCGGGGTGGGCGAGCCCGCGGGCGCCGGCGTCGCGGAGAGCGGCGTCGCCGTTGGTTCTGGAGATGGGAGCGGCGTCGGGTCCGGGGGGTTCGCGCGCGAACACGCTGCAGCCAGCGCCGCAGCGAGCCCGAGGGCGGCGAGCCGCAGCAGCGCAGCCGGCAGGGGCCGATTGCGCGCGGCCTTCACCTCCCGGATGCTAGGGTGGTGGCGGCAGGCCGGTCAAAGCCGCGGCCGCCCACGGAAAGGACCCTGCCCGTGGCGCACCCGCCCGTCACCCGCAACGCGCTCCCCGAGGTCACCACGGCGCTCAACGCGTGGCTCGAAATCGACCTCGACGCCCTGGCGGCGAACGTGCGCACCCTGAAACAGCTCCTCGGCCCGGTCGAGCTCATCGCCGTCGTCAAGGCGAACGCCTACGGCGCCGGCGCCGCCGCGGTTGCCCCGGCGCTCGAGGCGGCCGGCGTCGACCGCTTCGCCGTCGTGTGGCCACACGAGGGCTACCTGCTCCGGCAGGCCGGGGTGACCCGCCCCATCCTCGTCCTCGGGCACGCCTTCCCGGCCGATGCCCGCCAGGCCGTGCGCGCCCGCCTGACGCTGACCTGCCATTCGCGCGAGCTGGCCGACGCCCTCGCCGCAGCCGCGGCCGAGGCCGGGGTGCCCGCGACCGTTCACCTCAAGGTGGATACCGGCCTCCACCGCTTTGGGGTCGAAGCCGGGGAGGCCCTCGCGCTGGCCGACTACATCCGGCAGCTGCCATGGCTCGACCTCGAGGGGCTCATGACCCACATGGCCAACGCCGACGAAGCCGATGACTCCTTCAGCGAAGTCCAGTACGAGCGGTTCGCCTCGGTGGCGGAGCGGCTACCGTGGATTCGCTACCGCCACACCGCCAACACCGCCACTGCCCTGCGGCGCGAGGTCTTCCGCTACGAGGGTGTACGCATCGGGCTCGCCCTGCACGGTGAGCTCCCGGCGAACACGCCCGGTCCCGCGCTCCGACCGGTGCTCGCCCTGCGCGCCCGGCTGGCCCGCGTGAGCGACGTGGCCCAGGGCGACGGCGTGAGCTACGGCCTCACCTGGCGCGCCGCGCGGCCGACCCGGGCCGGCCTGGTGCCCGTCGGCTACGCCGACGGCTGGCGGCGGTCGCTTTCGAACGCAGGCGAGGTGATCGTCGGAGGGCGCCGCTGCCCCGTCATCGGGCGGGTCTGCATGGACCAGTTCCTCGCGGATGTCACCGATGTCCCCGGCGCGGCCGAGGGCGACGTCGTCACTCTCATCGGGGAGGACGGCGGCGAGCGGCTGACCGCGACCGAAGTGGCGCAGGCCGCCGGGACCATCGCCTGGGACCTGCTGGCCGGGCTCTCGGGACGGCTCCCTCGCATCTACCACCGCAGCGGCCACGTCGAGACCATCACGCCCCCGGCCTGGTGACCTTCGCCGCGACCGGGACGCCACAGGGCCCCGGCTGGCCGGCCGGGGCCGCATGGCTGGAGAGGTGTGCTGTTCGAACGGGTTAGACGGCGACCGTATCGCGCCGGGCGGCGCCGGCGGTCCGGCCGCGCCGCGCGCCGAAGATGCCGAAGAAGCGCGACCGCACATCGGGCGGGGCGACCGGCGCCGGGTAGCCGGCAAGGGACGCCGCCAGCGCCTCGTATACCCGGGCGGCAGGCGAACCCGGCCGGTACTGCGTGACCGGCACCCCGGCCTGCGTGGCGCGCCGCACCTCGCGGTCGAACGGGATTTCGAAGTTCACGGGGTGCCCGATGGCGAATTCGACCTCCGCCCGGCCGGGGCCCGGCTCGCTGTGGCCGTGGATGAGCGTCACCAGCACCGAATCCTCGGGCCGCCCCTTGAGCGCGAAATGTTCGACCATCAGCGCCGTGTTCTTGATGCTCGAAAGGTCGGAGCTGGTGATGACCACGGCCCGGTCGGCGACGTCGAGGGCGGCGCCGACCACGTCGTTGAAGGTGCCGGGCGTGTCGAGGATGACGACGTCGAACATCGTCGCGGCGAAGCGGATGAGCCGCTGGATGTGCTCGGGCGAGCAGTTCAGCCAGCTGCGGTAATCGCGCGGGGCCGGGAGCACGAAGGCCCCCGATTCGTGCCGAAGGAGCACCCGCGGGAACACCTCGCGGTCGAGGTATTCCGGCTGCATGGCAACCTCGGAAACGGTGTACTCGGGGGTGACGTTGAGCATGATGGCGACATCGCCGAAGCGGGTGTCGAGGTCGATGAGCAGGACCGACTGTTCGCCGCGGGCGGCGATGGCGGCGGCGAGGCTGGTGCTGGTGGTCGACTTGCCGATGCCGCCCTTCTGCCCAACGACAGCGACCACGCGCCCGGCGGCATCGGCGGGGGCTTCGAGCCGCTCGCGGCGGATGGCTATGGCGCGGGCGCGGCCGGCGACTTCCACCAGGCGGTCGCGGGTCAGCCTGCCGTGGAGGAAGTCGTTGACATCGGCCTGGAGGAGGCGCCGCTCGAGGTGGGGGCTCCACTCCTGCGAGTAAGCCACGATGAAGGTGCCGGGCAGCAGCGCGCGGGTGAATTCGATGACCTGCAGCGCCCGCTGGATGGGCTGTTCGACCGCGACGAAGACGGCGCCGGGGTGGATCTCGGCGATGGTCTGCTGGGCGGCGAGCCCGGCTGGCCGCTCGAGGGTGACTTCAAGGCCGGCTTCTTCGAGCCGCCGGCGCATGAGGTCGCGCGAAAGCTCGTCGCTATCGACGAGGAGGGTGATGAGGGGAGAGGCCACGGGATGCTCGCTTTCTGAACCGCTCGGGTCCGGGGGTGGTGCACGCATCGTCACGCCCTGGCCACCGGATGAGAAGCGAATTTCCCTGCCGGCAACCGTTTCTAACGAAGTTCTCCCGCGTTGTTCACCCGGCTGTCACGCGCGAGGGCTGTCGGACCCAATCCCGCCGGCCGCCTCCTCGCGGATGCGGGCGAGCTCGGCCTCCGGGTCGTCGACCCCGAGGGCCGCGGCCGCGCTGCGCCGCGAGAGGATGCCCGCCTCCACCAGCGCACGGCTCTCCTGTACCTGCCGCGACCGGTCGATGGGCAGCACCGGGCCCCAGTGCATCACCGGACGCACCCCCGCGATCTCGAACCCCTCGAAGCGGTGCAGCAGCTGCAGCACCATCCACGCCCGCCGCTCGTAGACCGCCGTGCGCACCCGGCGCTTCCGTTCGACCTTCCGCGCGATGGGGTCCAGCTCGGTGTTGAGCGCGATGCCGCTCAGCCCCTGCGGGTTGTGCCCGAAGGCCGTCCGCGGCGATTCGCCGAGGTCGTGCAACACGCGGTAGATGAGGTCGATGTAGGCCGTGTGCAGCGCCACCCCGCCGCCCTGGAGGAGGTCGAGCAGGTAGGCGCGGGCATCTTCCGGCACTTCCCAGATGGCGCCGGGTTCGACCGTGATGTCCTCGGACCCGCTCACCCCTTCGAGCACCGCAATGGGATTTCCCGAAAGCTCGAGCACCTGGCTGAGCTGGCTGAAGGCGCGGTTCAGTTCGCGGTTGGCCTCCACCAGCGCCGGGATGTCGCTCGTGCCCCAGGGCTCCTTCGGTTCGCGCTGATTGGGGAAGACGATGTACGGGATGAAGCCGTAGGGATTCGGCAGCCGCCGGACGAGGTCGGCGCCTTCCCACAGTTCGAACGTCTCGGCGGTCCAGTGCTCGGTGACCTCCACCTCGCCGCGGGGGTACTGGTGGGCGAGCGCGAGCAGGCGGGCGGGGTCGGCGGGGTCGCGCCAGGCATAGATGCCCTGGACGTCGGGCGCGGTGATGCGCACCTCGCGGGCGGCGGCATCCCAGGTGACCCGGTAGGCGGCGTCGCCGAGGACGGCGCAATCGAGTTCGGTCTCGAAATCGAGCTGGCTGAGCGCATTGGCCGATTCCACCCGGCGGAGGGCGCGCTCGGCGGCACGGGCGCGTTCGAACCCGGCGGGGTCGTCGCCGCCTTCGAGCTGGACCCCGGCACCGGAGAGCAGGTAGCTCGTGACCTTTTCGACGATGGCGCGGGCGTAGTTGAAGGTGAGCCGGCGCTCGCCGCGGCGGGGGCGGCCGGTCCAGTGCTGGCCGCGGTAGAACGCGAGGTGTTCGCGGTAGCGGGCCTTGCGGTCGGGGTCGAGGCGGTGGAGC
>NZ_DAOUAO010000187.1:0-47279 GCF_034433535.1 Tepidiforma sp. | reverse complement strand
TGGCGACCGCCCCGACGTGCTCGTGGCCATGAACCCGGCCGCCCTCAAGACGAACCTTGGCGACCTGAAGCCGGGCGGTCTGCTCATCGTCGATAAGGACGAGTTCGAGCCCACCAACCTCAAGAAGGCGGCCTACGACAGCAACCCCCTCGAGGATGGCTCGCTCAATGGCTACCAGGTCGTCCCGATCTCCATCACCCGCCAGAATGAGTTGGCCCTCGAGGGGTTGCCGCTCAGCGCCAAGGACAAGTTCCGCTCCCGCAACTTCTACGCCCTCGGGCTGGTGCTCTGGCTCTATGGCCGCACCCTCGATACCACCATCAAATGGGCCACCCAGCAGTTCAGGCGCCGCCCGGATATCCTCGAGGCGAACCTGCGCGCCCTCCGCGCCGGTTACAACTTCGGCGAGACCACCGAGCTCTTCCGGGTGCAGTACCGCGTGCCCCCGGCCAAAGTCGCGCCCGGCACCTACCGCCACATCAGCGGTAACGAAGCCACCGCGCTCGGGTTCGTCGCCGCCTCGGTCCTGAGCGGCCTGCCGCTGTTCTACGGCAGCTATCCCATCACCCCGGCGAGCGACATCCTGCACGAGCTCTCCAAGCTCAAGCACTTCGGCGTCAAGACCTTCCAGGCCGAGGACGAAATCGCCGCCATCGGGGCGGCCATCGGCGCGGCCTACGGCGGCCACCTCGGGCTCACCGGCACCAGCGGCCCGGGCCTCGCCCTCAAGAGCGAGGCGCTCAACCTCGCCGTGATGACCGAGCTGCCGATCGTCG
Organism: Tepidiforma sp.; assembly: GCF_034433535.1. Lineage (GTDB taxonomy): Bacteria > Chloroflexota > Dehalococcoidia > Tepidiformales > Tepidiformaceae > Tepidiforma. The sequence goes on along the minus strand of NZ_DAOUAO010000187.1, from coordinate 46,503 downwards.
TTATCGATGTCCAGCGCGCCGGCCCCTCCACCGGCATGCCCACCAAGACCGAACAGGCCGACCTCCTGCAGGCGATGTTCGGGCGCAACGGCGATAGCTACGTCGCCATCGTCGCGCCGTGCACCCCCTCCGATTGCTTCTTCATGGCCATCGAGGCGTTCCGCATCGCCCTCAAGTACATGGTGCCGGTCGTCTTCCTGAGCGATGGCTACCTCGGCAACGGCTCCGAGCCGTGGCGCATCCCTAGCCTCGATGAGCTGCCGAAGATCGAATACCGCTACGCCGAGCCACAGCCCGGCAAGTTCAACCCCTACCAGCGCGACCCCAACACGCTCGCCCGCCCGTGGGCGATCCCGGGCCAGAAGGGCCTCGAACACCGCATCGGCGGCCTCGAAAAGTCCGGCGAGACCGGCGACATCAGCTACGACCCGCGCAACCACCACGAGATGACCCTCGCCCGCAAGGCGAAGGTCGACCGCATCCAGCAGGAGATCCCGCCGCTCACCGTGACCGGCCCCGAGGAGGGCGATCTCCTCGTCCTTGGCTGGGGCGGCACCTTCGGCGCCATCGCCAGCGCCTCCGAGAACGCCCGCAAGCGCGGCCTGAGCGTCGCCAACGCCCACCTGCGCTACCTCAACCCCTTCCCGGCGAACCTCGGCGAGGTGCTCAAGCGCTACCGCAAGGTGCTCATCCCCGAGCTCAACACCGGCCAGCTCGCCCTCCTCATCCGCGGGCGCTACCTGGTGGATGCCGTGAGCTTCAACAAGATCTCCGGCCAGCCGTTCAAGATCGCCGAGATCGAAGGCAAAATCGACGAAGTCCTCGGGCTTCGCGACGAATACGTGCTCGAGTTCACCCGCAGCGCCGGTGTGAGTGGAGGCTGACCATGACCGCACCAACCGCCCCCAATGACGGCATCATCTCGCCCGACCTCCCGGTGCTCACCCGGAAGGACTTCGTCTCCGACCAGGAAGTGCGCTGGTGCCCCGGCTGCGGCGACTACTCCATCCTCGCGCAGATGCAGAAGATGCTGCCGGAGCTCCACATCCCGCGCGAGAACATCGTCTTCATCAGCGGCATCGGCTGCTCCAGCCGCTTCCCCTACTACGTCAACACCTACGGCTTCCACACCATCCACGGCCGCGCCCTCACCATCGCGACCGGCCTCAAGACGGCCCGCCCCGAGCTCAAGGTCTTCGTCATCACCGGCGACGGCGACGGGCTGAGCATCGGCGGGAACCACCTCCTCCACGCCATGCGCCGCAACGTCGACCTCACGGTGGTGCTCTTCAACAACCGCATCTACGGCCTCACCAAGGGCCAGTACTCGCCCACCTCCGAGTTCGGCAAGATCACCAAGTCCTCGCCCTACGGCACCACCGAGCGGCCGCTGAACCCGATCCGCATCGCCCTCGCCGCCGGCGCGACCTTCGTGGCCCGCTCGGTCGACCGCGACACGAAGCACCTCGAGGAGATGCTCTACCTCGCGGCGAAGCACAAGGGCATCTCCTTCGTGGAGGTGTACCAGAACTGCAACATCTTCAACGATGGCGCCTTCGCGGCCTTCGCCGAGAAGGAGGTCCGCGCCGAGCGGATGGTCTACCTCGAGCACGGCAAGCCGCTGCGCTTCGGCAAGCAGAATGAGCACGGCATCCGCCTGAACGGGTTCACCCCGGAAATCGTGGAAAACGCCGAGAGCGACGAGGGCCTGCTCGTCCACGATGCGCACGCCGAGAACATCACCCTCGCCAACATCCTCGTGGGCATGGATTACCCCGACTTCCCGGTGCCCGTCGGCGTCTTCCGGGATATCGACAGCCCCACCTTCGATGGGCTCGTCCAGCAGCAGGTGGAAGAGGCCATGGCCAAGGGCCGCGGCTCGCTCGAGGATGCCCTCCGGGCCGGCGAAACCTGGGTGGTCGAATAACGCGGCGTCCCATCGTTCGTACAGTTCTGCTATCGTCGGGGTCTCCAGCTGGAGGCCCCGATGCCGTTCCACGCCGGACCAGGAGTGCAGGAGGTCGAATGTGACGCCCGAACCGGCCAACGTGGTCGTCTGCCCGAGCTGCGGCGCGGCCAACATCGAAGGCAGCGACAGCTGCGAACGCTGCCTGATGGACCTCACCAGCATCGATATCCCCGAGGCGGCCCAGGTGCTCAAGGAATCAGACCTGGCGCTGCCGATCAGCGCGCTGCGCCTCTCCAGGGCGGCGAAGGTGGCGCCGCAGGCCGCCATCCGCGAGGCCATCGACCTCATGCGCCGCGACCACGTCGGCGCGGTGGTGGTGGTCGAAGCCGGCAAGGCGGTCGGCATCTTCTCCGACCGCGATGTGCTGCGCCGGGTCGCCGCTGTGCCCGGAGCGCTCGACCAGCCCGTCGCGGCAGTCATGACGCCCGACCCGGTCGTCCTGCGCGAGGATGACATGGTGGCCGCCGCGCTCAACAAGATGGGCGTCGGGGGGTTCCGCCACATCCCGGTCGTCCGCGATGGCGAGCTGATCGGGATGCTGACCGGCCGCGATGTCCTCAACTGGGTGATGGGCCGCTACTTCGACTGAGCCGGTGGAATTGCCTGGGGGAATCGACCTATGCCCTTGGCCTATGGCTCGCGCCGGCGTATGCTCGTTCCATAGTCTGACCCTATCGCTGGGGAAGCAGCCATTATGGAGCTGGCACAGCTCGAAGCCTTCATCGCCGCCGCCGATTGCGGCAGCTTCAGCCGCGCCGCCGAGATCCTGAACGTCGCCCAGCCCTCGCTCAGCAACCGCATCCAGGCCCTCGAACGCGAAGTCGGCCAGCCGCTCTTCGAGCGCATGGGCCGCGGCGTGAAGCTCACCGATGCCGGCCGCTCCTTCCTCCCCTATGCCCAGCGGGTCATGCGCACCCTCAACGACGGCCTGATGATCCTCGAGGGCACGCGCGACGGCACCGCCGGCCGGCTCATGATCGGCACGGCCCCGGCGGTCGGGACGTATGTCCTTCCCCGGCTGCTCAAGGTGTTCTGCGATACCCACCCCGGCGTCGATGTGCTCGTTCGAACGGGCCACAGCGATGAGGTGCTCCAGCTCGTCCTCGATGACGATGTGCAGATCGGCCTCGGCCGCCCCATCAACCACCCGGATGTCCGCACCGTCGTGCTCTACCGCGACGAGCTGGTGCTGGTGGTCTCAGCCCAACACCGCTACGCCAAGCGGGGCTCGGTCCGCGTCGAAGACCTCGCCGAGGATTCGCTCATCCTTTTCGACCGCGATTCCGGCTACTACGGCATGATCATGGGCCTCTTCCGCGACCTCGGCGTGGTGCCCCACCAGCAGATGCAGCTCGACTCGATCGAGGCCACCAAGAAGATGGTCGAGGCGAACCTCGGCATCGCCCTCTTGCCCGAGGTCTCGGTGGAGCGGGAGATCCGGCTGGGCACGCTGCACAAGGTCCACATCGAAGCGGCCGAGCCGGTCCAGCGCGACATCGCCGTGATGTACCGCCGCAACAAGCCCCAGTCCGGCCCGATGGCCGGCTTCCTCGACCTGCTCGGCGAAATCTATGGCGTCCGCCTGCCACGCTAGGACCCCCCGGTGCTGATCGACCTCCACTGCCACACCGCCCCACGCTCAGCGTGCAGCGCGCTCGCGCCGGGGCGGCTCCTCGAGCTGGCCGCGGCCCGCGGGCTCGACGGCGTCTGCCTCACCGAGCACGACTGCGCCTGGGACCCCGCCGACCTCGCGGCCCTGCGGGAAGCCGCCCCCATCGCCGTGTTCCACGCGGTCGAACTCACCACCGACCTCGGGCACGTCCTGGCCTTCGGGCTCGAGCCCGGGGACTTCTCGGCGGAGGCAGCGAAGGTCGCGGAGGCCGCGGCCCGGCGGGGCGCCCTGCTCTTCCTCGCCCACCCCGCCCGCGACGGGCTCCTCCGGGTGACGCGCGAGACGATCGAGTACTTCGCTTCAGTGGAGGCGCTCAACGGCTCCGATTCGCGCCTGCAGAACATCGCTGCCTCGGGGCTTGCGCGGGGCTTTCGCCTGCCGGGCATCGGCGGCTCGGACGCCCACCAGGAAGGGGAAGTCGGGCGGGCGGCAACCCGCTTCGCGGCAGCCGTCCGAAGCGACGCGGAGCTGCTCGAGGCGCTCCGCTCCGGCGCCTACGAAGCGGTGCTGCTGGAGTAGCCCATCAGCCTTCGACCGGCTGGCCCATCCACGCCAGGGCGTGGCGGCGGTCGAACTCCTGGTGCAGGTTCAGGAGCGCGACGAAGTGCTCGAGGGCGTGCGCCAGGGCGCGCTCGGCCACCCAGGCGACATCGACCTCGGCGCCGTTCGGCCAGATGGCGGTCCGGGCCCACTGCTCGGGCGTGAGCGGCTTGAAGAACTCCACCGTCTGCTCGCGCGCCTTCATGAAGGCCTCGGCAAGCGCCTCGATATCGCCTTCCGGGCGGTAATCGTTGGCCATGTAGGCGTCCTGGTCCCAGCTTTCGAACCGGGGGCGGTCTTCGTTCAGCATCCGCGGGATGCGGGCATGGAACACGTTGGTCTCGGTGGCCAGGAGGTGGGCGACGTGCTGGTGCGGCGTCCAGCCGCCGGAGGGCGGGACCTCGAACTGCCAGCGGCGAACGAGCCCCGCGGCCCAGTCGACCCCCTTCACGCTCAGCTGGAGCCGCGCCATTAGCGTGGGGTCCGGGATGCGCCGTTCCATGGGCGCCACCTCCTGCGTCTCGGGGTTGCGGGTCGGCGGAATCGGGGAATGCCCGCGGCCTCGCCCTGTCTTCAGGGTACTAGCATGGGGGTATGGCGATCGACCCGGCCTCCGGGGGCGTGCCTTCGCCGCTGCACGTCCCGCTCTCCGAAGCAGGGCAGCACGCGAAAGCTATCCGTGGCGCGACCTTCATCCTGCCGGCTGCTCCCGCCCCGGCTCCGCCCCCTCCGACCGCGGGCCGGCGCGCCCCGGGCGGCGGCACTGCTCCTGCCGCCGCCGGCCGCGCCGACCCGTCTCTCGCGCATACGCCCATCGCGGCGCGGGAATCCGCGGCCGACCAGGACCGCTGGGATGCCCTGCTCAACCGGCTCGGCCAGAAGTACAACGTGCCTCCGCTCTTCCTCAAGGCGGTGATGCTTATCGAGAGCGGCGGACGCCCCGACGCGATCGGCGACAACGGCCACTCGGTGGGGCTCTTCCAGCTGCACGACCAGGGCTATGGCGCCGGCATGGGCGACCTCCGCTTCGACCCCGAGGCCAACGCTGACCGGGCGGCCCGCGGGCTGGCCGCCTCCTGGCAGGCGGTCACGCGCGCGGGCTACACCGGCGAGTACGCGGTCCGCGCCGCCTACGATGACACCTTCAACCCCGGCGGCGGCTTCGCGCACCAGGGCGATGCGCTCGTGCGGACCTACAACGAACTGCTCGCTCGCCAGGGGCTCCCTCCGCTTTCCTGAGCCGACCCGCTCCGCCCCGGTGGTATCATCGAACGCGAGGCGTGCTATCGCGCCCCGGACGGAGGTCCCTATGGTTACTGCCGGCTACATCGAGCGTTCGGTCACGGTCAATGGGCTCAAGCTCGCCTACCAGGAGTGGGGCAGCCCCTCCGCCCCGCCGATCGTGATGCTCCACGGCTTCGGCGTTTCCGGGCACATGTTCGACGAGTTCGCCGAGCGCATGCAGGACCGCTATCGCCTCCTCGCGCTCGACCAGCGCGGCCACGGCGACAGCGACTGGTCCGAGGAAGGCGACTACTCGCGGGACGCCTTTGTGGAAGACCTCGAGGGTTTCCGCAAGGCGCTCGGGCTGGAGCGGTTCATCCTCATAGGCCACAGCATGGGCGGGCTGAACGCGGTCGCCTACGTGAACCGCTACCCCGGCCATGCCACCGCCCTCGTGCTGGTCGATGTTGGCCCCGAGGCGGCGAAGGAGGGCGTCGACAATATCGTGCGCTTCACCCGCGGGCCCGATGAGCTCGAATTCGAGGAGTTCGTGCAGCTGGCCCACCGCTTCAACCCGCGGCGAACCCTCGAAAACATCCGCGAGCGGATGCGCCACCGCCTCAAGCCGACCGAGGGCGGCAAGTGGACCTGGAAGTTCGACCGGCGCTTCCGCCAGCCCGAGAGCGGCCTCATCGTCGGCTCGCAGCTCTCGACCGATGAGCTCTGGCAGCAGTTCCGCAACATCACCATCCCCACCCTGCTGGTGCGCGGCGCCGAGAGCGACGTCCTCTCGCGCGAGGTTGCCGAGCGCTGCGTGCAGGAGATGCCGGCGGCCCGGCTGGTGACCATCCCCGGCGCCGGCCACAGCGTCCCCGGCGACAATCCCGATGCCTTCACCGAGGCGGTCGCGACCTTCCTCGCGGAGGTCGAATCCGGGCAGTTCCCGCCGCCTCAGGCCAGTTCCCCGCCGCTGGACCAGCTTGCGGAGCAGCATGTACGCGGGGCGCGCCGCGGGCCCGGCCTCGCCGCGCTGGCGCTGGCGGGCGCCGCCGCGGTCCTGGCGGTCGCGGGGATCGGCTACCTCGTCCGAAAGGAGTCGGCGCGGCGCCGCCGGCGGTCGTCCGGGCCCCGCAGGGCGCTCGAGGCCGCCCGCCAGGCGCCCGTCCTGCCGCAGGCGGTCGACCTGGATCTCGCTCGCGAACGGGCCGCTGAGGCGCTTGCCCGGCTCGCTGAGGTGAGCGCGAACAGCGCGAAGCGTGCCCGCCGCCGACTCGATGAGGTGGACCTCTCCGCAGCCCGCGCGGCGGCCGCCGATGTGCTCGCCGCGCTCGGCCAGACCGGGAAGCAGGCCCCGGCGCTCGTCCGGGAGACGGCCCACCTGGTCGAATCGCGGGCCCGCCGCCGGAAGAGCCTCCCGCGCACGGGACTCGATGCCGCGCTCCGGTCGCTCCTGCCCGGTCGGCGCAAGCGGCGGCGCTCCGGACTGCTGGCCGCGCTCCGGGGATAGCCGGTGGGCAGCCCGCTTCGCTACACCGATACCGGGAGCGGCGGCCCGCCGCTGCTCTTCGTCCACGGCCTCGCCTGCGACCGGCGCGCCTGGGAGCCGCAGCTCGCCGATCTCTCCCGCGACCACCGCTGCATCAGCGTCGACCTGCGCGGCCGCGGCGAGACGCCGGCGACGCCGCCCTACGGCATGGCCACTGCTGCAGCCGACCTTGCCGCCCTCCTCGATGACCTCGGGCTGGAGCGGGTGGTCGTCATCGGGCACAGCCTCGGCGGGGTGATCGCCCTGCTGCTGAATGAGCTCGTCCCGGAGCGAGTCATGGGGGTGGTCGCCGGCGATTCGCCCATCTACGGCGAATGGAAGCCGGGGAGCAGCCAGCTCCCGGCGCGCATCCGCGAGCAGGGCACCGCGGCCGGCCTGGGGCCGATGGTCGAATCGTTCTTCGTCGAAGGGACCCCGGAGCCCGTGCGCCAGTACGTGCGCGGCGTAATGCTGAGCTGCCCGCCCGATATCGCGGCCGGCATGCTCGAGGATGCCGACGAAGTGTTCACGCGAATGGAAGCGCTCGTGCGGCTCGCCGATTCGAAGCCCTTCATGGCAATCTGGGCCGAACGCCCGCTCGGCCACCCGGCCTGGCTGCGCTCGGTCACGCGTTTCGCCCGCCAGGAGCCGGTCGCCGGCGCCGGGCACTTCTTCCAGCTCGAACGCCCCGACCTCACGAATGCCCTCATCCGCTCGTTTCTCGACGACGTGGCCAACGACCCGCGCCTCGCCGCGCGCTAACGGGTGGTAGGCCCAACCGGCGCGCGGCGGTAAGGTAGCAGCATGGCCGATTCCCGGACCCGCCGCGCAGCTCCCACCCGCAGGCGCGAAACGGTGGGCGCAAAGCGCGGGGGCTCGGCCTGGGCGCCGCGGTTCGCCGCTGCGCTGATCACGCTCGTCCTCGCGGTCGTGGTCTTTGTCGCCGTGGCTGCGGATTCCGCCCGCTCGCCGGGGCCGAATCCCGGGGGCGCGCCCGACGGCCAGGGCACCCCGGCCGAGACCGCAACCGCGACAACCCCCGCCGGCGAACCCAGTCCCACTGCCCCGCCGCCCACGGCCACCCCGACGGCCGGGCCCGATGGCACCGTGGTGGTGACCTGTGGCGATATCCTGGCCCCCGTCGACAAGGTTCACCGGCTGCCGGCCGATTGCGTCCCCCCCGACCTCGTGCAACTGCCGGCCTCGGCCAGCGCCGGTGGCGCCCAGTACCTCCGCCGCGAGGCCGCCGATGCCCTGCTGGCGATGTTCGATGCCGCCCGCGAGGACGGCTTCGAACTCCGCGTCAACAGCGCCTACCGCAGCTACGAAACCCAGGCCGCGACCTACAACTACTGGGTACAGGTCAACGGCCAGGCCTACGCCGACCGCACCAGCGCCCGCCCGGGCCACTCGGAACACCAGCTCGGCACTGCCGCCGATGTCGGCGCCCGCGGGCTCTTCCTCGAGGACTTCGCCGGCACCCCGGAGGCGGATTGGCTGGCGGAGAACGCCTGGAAGTTCGGCTTCGTGGTCAGCTACCCGGATGGCAAGGAGCACATCACCGGCTACGCCTACGAGCCCTGGCACGTGCGCTACGTCGGCCGGGACGTGGCCGAGGCGGTCCACCGCAGCGGGCTCACCCTGCGCGAGTACCTGCTCCAGCGCTGACGCTTGCCGCCCGCCCGCAGGGGTGCAACACTCCGGCGGCAACCATTTCAAGCCCCTGCAGGAGTTTCCATGGTCTCGCCTTCCCCCACGCCCGAGCTGCTCGTCGAATTCTCCGACCACATCCTGACGATCACCCTCAACCGGCCCGACCGCCTGAACGCCATCAGCGGCCCCATGCTCAGCGCACTGTCGAAAACGCTGCAGGAAGCCAACATCGATCCCGAGGTGCGCTGCGTCATCCTCACCGGCGCCGGGCGCGGCTTCTGCGCCGGCCTCGACCTCAAGGACCAGGCCGCCGGCGGCGATGGCGCCGTCCAACCCGGCCGCCGCGGCTACCAGCTGTTCGACCTCCACAATTCGCCGCCGATCGTCATCAACCGCATGGATAAGCCGATGATCTGCGCCCTCAACGGGGCCGCCGCCGGCTACGGCATGGACCTCGCGCTCGGCTGCGACATCCGCATCGCCAGCGAGCACGCCAAGATGGGCGCCGTGTTCGCCAAGCGCGGCGTGCTGCCGGAGAGCGGCGGCTGCTGGTATCTGCCGCGCCTGCTCGGCTGGGCGAAGGCGGCCGAGGTCGCGTTCCTCGGCGATGTGCTCGATGCCCAGCGCTCGCTCGAGCTCGGCCTGGTCAACCGGGTCGTCCCCCACGACCAGCTGATGACCGAAGCCCGCGCGTGGGCCACGAAGATCGCCAATAACGCCCCGCTCAGCGTCCAGGCGACGAAGCGGATGATGCGCCTCGGCATGGAAGAGACCTTCGAGGCCGCGGTCGACCACATCTACCTGCAGCTGCTGCCGCTCTTCCAGAGCGAGGACTTCAAGGAAGGGCTCGCCGCCTTCGCCGAGCGCCGCGAACCGGTCTTCAAGGGGCGCTGATCGCGGCCAGCAGCCGCGCGATATCCCGTGACGAACGCAGCCGCAGGCAGCGCCTGCCTGCGGACTGCCATTCGTCGAAGGCGCGTTCGAAGACCCGCCGGTTCGCCCGGTGCCGCACCATGTTATAGGTGATGAGCGAGCGGTGCTGGCTCCACAGGCAGAGCTGCCGCCAGAAGCTCTCCCGGCAGGTGCCCCAGAGCAGCTCGCGGCTGCGCCAGCGCCGCCACGACCGGCGGAGAACGCGCCAGGTCGTCACCGGCAGCGGCACATCGAGCCAGACCAGGGTATCCGCCGCGGGCCAGGTGACCTGCCGGGCCTGGCGGAGGTAGTTGCCCGCGCTCACCCACGCCTCCCCGCTGTGCGCCCCCACCAGCAGCCGACAGAACTCGTCGTCGGGCGGGCGCTGCCAGCCGGGCCGCCAGAAGAGCGCATCCAGTTCGATGAAGGGCACATTCAGGCGGCGGGCGAGCTCCGCGCCGAGGGTCGACTTGCCCGCGCAGCTCGGCCCGACGACCACGATCCGCCGGCCCACGGGCGGCGGCCGGCCGGGCCCGGGACCCGGGCCGCTCACAGGCGCTGGCGGAGCGATTCGGGCAGGTCGGCCGGGATTTCGCTCACCGGGCGGGTGGCCTGCGCGATGGTGATGTCGAAGAGGTCCCCCCAGGCGGCCTCGTAGTAGTCGCCCGGGCCCTCGTCCTCGGCTTCCCAGATGAGCACCACCTGCGGCTGGCCCTCCGGGGCGTTGACCCAGTACTCGCCGAGCACGTTGGCCTGCCGCGGGTGCTGGAACGTCTTCCGCCGCTCGAAGGCTTCCATGCCCTTCAGCAGGTTCGTGCCGGGCTTGAACGTAAAGAACGCGACGTAGAGCGGCACGGCCAGATTATAGCGGTCGGCGGCCCGTCATAGGCCGGGCGTTTGTTAGACTTTGCCAGCCGACGGGCCGCGAGCCCGCCGGGCGGAGGGACGCATGTATCGACGCATCCTCTCGGGCATCGTCGCCCAGGGCAAGACGCGCGAATTCCTCGAGGCGATGCGCATCGCCAACGAGTACCAGCTCGAACGCGGGGTCCGCGCGCGGACGGCCATCTGGGGCGCGATGACCGGGCGCAACAACGCGGTGCTCATCGCCGCCGACTTCAACACGCTCGAGGACCTGGAGCGCTGGACCGACATGGCGACCGAGGACGCCCGCTTCGCCCAGATCCGCCGGGCCGTGCGCACCCACATGGTCTACGACGACGCGAAGGTCTCCATCCACCGTCTCGCCTACCACTCCGAAGGGCTGATGACCTCGGAGGATGCCACGGCGCCGCGCAAGTTCATGCGCGTGCTCACCGGCGAGGTCCAGCCCGGGCACCACCGCGAGTTCGTGCTCTCCGTCTCGACGGCGCTCGAATACCAGAAGCAGCGCGGCATCGATGCGACCACCAGCGTCTGGAGCGCGATGACGGGCCACACGAGCGGCGTCTCCATCGTGGCGGAGTTCGATTCGCTGGCTGAGCTCGAGAAGTTCGACGAGATGGCCGTCACCGATGCGGAGTTTGCCCGGCTGCGGGCAGCCACTCGCGCCTCGATGGTCTTCCTCACCAGCGAAACGCACCTGATGCGCAACCTGATGTAGCGGCCTGCGGCGGGGATGCGGCAAGCCGGCCGGGCACGGCGAAGGGGAGGCCAAACGGCCTCCCCCCGTGCTCTCGGCGGTAGGTGCGACGGCCTAGCAGCAGGCGCGCGGCTGGCCGCTGCCGTCGGCGGTCTGGAAGCTGGAGCCGCAGGCGCAGCTCTTGACGGCGTTCGGGTTGTAGATGCTGAAGCCGCTCTTCATGATGTCGTCGACATAATCGATTTCGGCGCCCTGCAGGTACTGCGCGCTCTCGGGGTCGACGAGGATGCGGACGCCGAACTGCTCGATGACGATGTCGTCCTCTTCAGAGGAGCGGGCGAGCGCCATCCCGTACTGGTAGCCGGAGCAGCCGCCGCCGGCCACGAAGACGCGGAGCGCGCCGTTCGGCAGTTCGCGGGCTTCGAGCAGCGCCTTCGCCTTTTCTGCGGCCTTTTCGGTGATGTTGACGAGCGCAACCGACGCGCCGGGTTCGACGGACATGGGCGGGACCTCCATCTTGGTGGCAGGGAAGCCTCGGGCTCCGCACTGCGCTATCAAGATCATAGCTACTCACCGGGGGCGCGTCCACGCTCTGTTTTGCACGGCGGCCGGCCGGGCTCCACACTTCCGCTATGGAGTTCTCTGCGGCGCGCGGCCGGGCCGCAGCCCTCACGCCGCACCAGCGGGGGCTGGCCGCCATCCTTGGGGCCGCGGTCCTCTGGAGCACCGGGGGCCTCTTCATCAAGTGGGTCTCGCTGGATGCCCCCGGCGTCACCATGTGGCGCTCGCTGTTTGCGGCGCTCACCATCGCCGTGCTGGTGCGGCCCCGGCTTGAGATGCCCTGGCGCACCCCCCGCCTCACCTGGGGCATCGCCGTCGCCTACGCCCTCACGCTCGTCATGTTCGTCGCCGCCACGAAGCTCACGACCGCCGCCAACGCCATCTTCCTGCAGTACACCGCGCCGGTGTACCTGCTCTTCGCCGGCCCGATCTTCCTCAAGGAGCCAACGACCCGGCTCGACCTCGCCACGGTGGCGGTCGCCTTCGCCGGCATGGGCCTCTTCTTCGTCGGCCGGCTCGAAGGCGACGCGCTGGCGGGCAACGCCCTCGCCCTTGCCTCCGGCGTGACGCTCGCCGCCATGTTCCTGCTGCTGCGGGCGCCCGGCTGCTCCGCGGAAACGCGGCCCGCCGGGATGCTGCTCGGCAACCTGCTGCTGGTGGCCGCGCTGGCGATCGTCAACGCCGCCCGCGCCGAGCCGGGCCTGTTCGCGCCGTCCCTGCGCGACCTTGCGGGGCTCGTCTTCCTCGGCGTGGTCCAGATTGGCCTTGCCTACCTGCTGTTCGGGTACGGCATGGCGACCGTCGGCGCGCTCGAAGCTTCGCTCATCGGCCTGCTCGAGCCGGTGCTCAACCCGGTTTGGGTGCTGCTCTTCCTCGGCGAGCGGCCGGGGCGGTGGGCGGTGCTGGGCGGCGCCGTCATCATCGGAGCGGTCGCCGTGCGCACCGTGCTGGCCGAACGGCGCCGCCCGGCCGCCGTGTTGCACCCCGCGAACGCGCCATGACCGTCACGGTGGCCGGGGTGGTGGCTGCGCTCGAGCGGATGCACGGGCACCGGCCGTGGCACTGGTGGCCGCCGGCGTCGCCGTTCGAGATCTGCCTCGGGGCCATCCTCGTCCAGCGCACCACCTGGACCAACGCCGAGCGCGCGCTCGACGCGCTCCGCGCCCGCGGGCTGCTCGACCCCGAGGCGCTGGCGCGGCTCTCGGCGGCTGAGCTCGAAGACGCACTGCGGCCGGCGGGGCAGTTCCGTCAGAAGGCGCGCAAGGTCCGCGCGTTCCTCGCGACCTGCGAGGCGGCTGGCGGCTTCGACCGCCTGCTGGCGCTGCCCGCGCCGGAGCTCCGCGAGCGCCTGCTGGCCACGTGGGGCATCGGCCCGGAGACCGCCGACTGCATCGTCTGCTACGCGGCCGGCGACGAGGCGCTGGTGATCGACGCCTACACCGCCCGGCTGTTCCGCCGCCTAGGGATGGGACCCCTCCGCGACGGCTACGACGCGTGGCAGCAGTGGCTCCGGGGCGAGCTGGAGCGCCAGTTCGCGTCGGCTGGCCGTGCCCGCGCCTTCGGCCGGGTCCATGCGCTCATCGTGCTGCACGCCAAGCACCTTTGCCGGGCCCGCAACCCGGACTGCGGCGCCTGCGAACTCCGCCCCCGCTGCCGGTTCGCCGCCGGCATCCTCCGCAACGAAGAAGACCCGGCAGCCGCCGGGTCTTCGTGACGCGTCCTGGTGCGCTCCGCTTAGAACACGTTCGGCTTCTGCTGGTCGCCGCTCTGCTGCGCGGGCGGCTGAGCCGCGACCGGCGGCGGCGGCGGGGCCTGCACCGACTGCTGGTAGTTCTGGGGCGGCGGCGCGGCCTGCTGTTGCTGCTGGCGGGCTGCCTCGGCGTCCTCATCCTTCACCGCTCGGCGGAACTCTTTGATCGACGTGCCCAGCTCGCGGCCAAGGCCCGAGATCTTGCCGACCCCGAAGATGAGGATGACGACGAGGGCGATGATGAGCAGTTCGGGCGCCCCGAGTGAACCAAACATAGCGTGCCTTCTCTCCGGTCCCCTGCCGGGACCTGCCCAGATGCTACCACCTCGCGACGGTCGCGGTCACCGCAGGTTTGGGCGTCTTCACCCGACCCGCTCGACGAAGATATCCATCACGCCGCCGCAGATCTTGTCCTCGCCATCCGTCGGCTCGGTGAGGTCGACCACCACCACGCGCGGCCTGCCGTCCTCGAGGGCGGCCATGGCCTCCTGCCAGACTTCTGCTTCGCCGCAGCCGCCGCCGATGGTGCCGGTGAAGCTGCCATCCCCGCGGATGAGCATCTTGGCCCCGACCTTGCGCGGCGTGGAGCCGCGGGTGCGCACGACGGTCGCGAGGGCGACGGGCGTCCCCGCCTCGAGAGCCTGCGTCAGCTCCTGGTAGAGCGATTCGTCCATGTCCCGATCCTCGCGCGCCGCGGCAGGGCCCGCAAGCGCACGAATGCCCGAGGGGTTTCCCCGATGACGGCCGCAGATGCCATATCGGCCGGTCTTCCCGCCCCTGAATACCGCATGAGCGAAATCAAACAAGACAAAATCGGATATCAACCTGCCCGTATCTTTCAGCGGCCGGCGGCCCGGTCGAACTCACTTGCGGAGCGTCCTGCTCTCAACACCACGGCGGGGAGGCCCCGCCAGCAACAGAGGAGTGCTGCATGATCATCAACGCCCTGAGGAGCCCGCGGCGCCTGGCCGCTGCGGCCGTCTTCTCCATCGTCGCCGTCTCGGCGCTCGGCTTCGCTGCCACCAACACGGTGCCGGCAAGCTACGCCGGCGACGGCTCCGGCACGGTTTCGGGCTACACCATTTCGAACATCCACTACAACCTGAACGCGACCAACCCCGCCACGGCCGATTCGGTCGTCTTCGATATCTCGCCCGCGGTCCCGGCCGGCGGCACGGTCGAAATCTCCTTCGACGGCGGCGCGACCTGGCCCGCGACCTGCGGCACCGGCGGCACCATCACCTGCACGTTCTCGACGCCGCAGAGCATCGGCGCCGGCTTCACCAGCCTGCGTGTGGTGGCTGCCCAGTAACCCAAAGCGCACGAGCCCCGCGGCGCCGGTCACGCCGCGGGTACTGAGGCCCGCAGGCCCGGGGCACACGAGCCCCGGGCCGGGCACCGGGGGAGGAAGCAATGCCCGGCCTGTTTCGCGTTCGACGCCTGGTCCTCGCAGCGGCCATCGCTGCGGTAGCGGCAGCTTCGTACGGGTTCGCGGCGAGCAACACAGTGCCCGCATCCCGCGCGGGCGACGGCTCGGCGGCGGTGAGCGGCTACACCATCACGAACGTCCACTACAACCTGAACGCCGCCAACCCGCAGCAGCTCTCGTCGGTGACCTTCACGATTTCGCCGGCGGTCCCGCCGACGGGCACGGTCCGCGTCTCCACCGACGGCGGCGCGACCTGGGGAGCCGTCTGCACCACCGGTTCCAGCATCACCTGCACCACCAGCGCAACGGTCGCCTCCGTGACCGGCCTGCGCGTGGTCGCGGCCCAGTAACACGCCGGGAGCTGGAGGCGTCGCCGTGTCCGCATCGCAGCGCGCAGTCGTCGCCATCGCCACCGCCCTCCTCATGGTCGGAGTGGCCGCGGCATGGGTGCTCTTCGCACCGACCCAGCTCGGGGGCGCAACCTCGTACGTCATCGTCAACGGCAACTCGATGGAGCCCGGGATGCACCGGGGGGACCTGGCGGTCGTGCGCGCGGCGGATACCTACCGGGTCGGCGACGTGGTCACCTACCGCCACCCGGAGATCGGCCACGTCATCCACCGCATCGTGGCCGAAGAGAACGGGCGCTTCACGCTCCAGGGCGATAACAACGACTTCCTCGATTCCTACCACCCGGCCCCCGATGAGGTGGTCGGCAAACTCTGGTTCCACATCCCGGGCGCGGGGCGCTGGTTCGCCCGCCTGCAATCGCCGGTCGCGGCCGGCCTTGTGCTGTTCGTGGCGATTGCCGGGCTGGGCGCGGGCGCGGGGGGCGCTCGGCGGGGCACCCGCCAGCCGCGCGCCAGCCGCCGGGGCGGGACCGCTCATCACGGGGGGACACGTATGGCTCCGTTCTATCGCAACTGGCAGGACACCCTGGCCATCCTGCTCGCCGCGGGCTGTGGTTTCGGGCTGCTGGCCTGGGTGGCGTTCGCCCGCCCCGCGCAGGTGCAGGCCCCGGCAAGCCTGCCGTTCACCCAGCGCGGCGAATTCACCTACGAAGCGGAAGCCGCCGACGCCCGCATCTACGATGCCGGCATGGCCACCACGGGCGAACCGGTCTACCGGCGCCTGAGCGACGCCGTCACCTTCACGTTCAGCTACACGTTCGATGCCGACCGCCCGGCTGAGCTTTCGGGCTCGCACCACCTGGTGGCTGAACTCGGCGATAGCAGCGGCTGGCGGCGCACCATCGAGCTCGCGCCCGAAACCGCCTTCACCGGCGCCAGCTTCACCGCCGGCGGCCGGCTCCAGCTATCCGAACTCCAGCGGCATATCGAGCTCCTCGAATCGCAGTCGGGCGTGCGCAACGACCGCTATAGCGTCACGATTCGGCCGCAGGTGAACGTCTCCGGGACCGTCGGCGGCGTGCCGATTTCGGCCACCTTCGACGACGCCGCGCTGCCCCTCGCACTCGACCGGGTGCAGCTCCGCCTCGATGCCCCGCCGACCGGTGCGCGCACGGTGCTGCAGCCGCGCAGTGAGGGCGTGCTCACCGCCCCGGCATCCCGCACCAACACAGTGCGGCTGCTCTTCTTCGGCCTGCCGGTGCCCGCGGCGCGGGTGATTGGCATGGCCGGCGCCGGCACCGCGGTGCTGCTGGCCGGCGCGTTCGCGGTGGCACTCGCCCGGCGCGGCTGGCGCGACCCCGCCGACGGCCTGGCCGAACCGGTGCCGGTGGCCGTGCGCGGCCCGGTAGCCGCCGATGGCCGCGAGATCATCGATGTCGCCAGCTTCGCGGACCTCGAACGTCTTGCCGAGCGGGTTGGGGGCATCATCCTGCAGGAATCCCGCCCGGGCAGCCACGTTTCTTACGTTCACGGCGGTAGCGTGATCTACCGGTTTGCCGTTGACCCCGGCGAGTACAGCTCGGAGCGGGTGGCATGAGCCTCAGCCGTGTCGTCCGGATCGGCGGCGGACTGCTTGCCGTGCTGGTCCTGCTGGCAGCGGTTGGGGCGGTGGCTGCGGCAAATACCGTGCCACCTTCCAATATCGGCCTGTCGAACACGCCGCTGGCTATCGCCCAGCTTCTGCCCCCGGAGTGCGCGGGAATGCCCATCTCCAGCGTCGTCTACTCGGGCACCGGGGGTGCCGGCAACGAGCTGGTGCTTGGCTCCTCGGGACCGCCGGCTACCCTCTCTGGCGGGGGCGGCCGCGACTGCATCGTCGGCGGCTCGGGCACCACCACGCTCCGCGGCCAGGGCGGCAACGATGTGCTCATCGGCGGGCCGGTGCTGGTCGTGTGGCTGATGGGTGGCGGCGGAAGTGACACCTGCTACCGCGGCGCAGCAGCGATGGCGGTTGTCAGCAGCTGTGAGACCTACATCCCCTGACCGGGGTGCTCGCTACCTCGCCCGTGGGTAGCTCCCGAAGACCTTGAGGTCCGAGCACAGCTGGCGGACCTGTTCCAGGACGGGTCGTACGTGGGGGTCGTCCTGGTGCCCCTCGAAGTCGATCAGGAAGACGTATTCGCCGAACGTGGCCTTGGTGGGCCGGCTCTCGACCTTCGTGCAGTTGATGTTTGCCGCGGCGAGGGCGTTGAGCACGCTGGCCAGGGCGCCGGGCCGGTCTTCGGCGAGGGTGAATGCGATCGACGTGCGGTCGCGCCCGGTGGGGGCCGGCAGCCCGCGGCCAAGCACCAGGAAGCGGGTCACGTTGTTGTCAGAGTCCTGAATATCGCGGGCGAGCACCTCGGCCCCCGTGAGCTGCGCGGCCCGCTCCGTAGCAATCGCCGCGGCGTCTCCATCCCGGCGCAGGGCCAGCTCGACCGCCTCGGTGGTGGAGAGGGCCGCTTCGGCCTGGGCCTTCGGGAAGCAGCGCTCGAGGAACTTGCGGCACTGGCCGAGCGCCTGCGGATGCGAGTAGATGACGCGAACGTCGGCCGGGCGGGTGCCCGGCTTTGCGACGAGGCAATGCCGCACGGGGACGAAGAGTTCGGCCTGGATTTGCAGGTCGGTCTCGTGGATGAGGATATCGAGCGTCTCCTGGACAGACCCGTTGATGAGATTCTCGATGGCAACGACCCCGAGGTCGGCCATGCCAGATTCCACGGCCGCAGCTACCGCAGCGTGCGAGGGGAAGGGCATGAGCTCAGCCTCGGGCGCGAACGTGATTGCCGCGAGCTCCCCGAATGTGCCGGGCGGACCAAGGTAGGCGAGGCGCACCATCGGGTCAGGTATCCAGCCCGTGCGTCGAGCCCACGAGCTGCTCGCGCAGCATCTCGAGGCTTTCCTTAGGCGCGACAACCACCAGCGCATCGCCGGCGTGCAGGCGGGTGTCGCCGCTGGGCATGCGCGGCACGCCGCCCGGGTCCACCACCAGCGAGATGAGTGATTCCGCCGGCAGCAGGATCTCGCGCACCGAGCGCCCCACCACCGGCGAGGTCTCGGGCAGCTTCACCTCGATGAGCTCGAGCCCTGAGTGCAGCTGCAGCAGCGGGATCATCGCCTGGGTCGGAAGCTCCTGTTCGATTTGTGCGAGCACGGCCTGGGTGGCGGAGATGGTCGTTTCGATGCCGCGCTTGCGGAAGATCAGTTCATTGCGGGGGTTGTTGATGCGGGCGATCGTGCGCTTCACCCCGCGGTAGCGGGCGATATCGCACATCACGAGGTTGTCTTCGTCGTCGCCGGTGACCGCTGCCACGAGGTCGGCACGGCTGATCCCGGCGACATCGAGGGTGGTGGCCTCGCAGCAATCGCCGTGCAGCACGTTCCCCGCCAGCTCCTCCCGGATGTTCGACACCCGGAGGGGGTCGCGTTCGATGACGAGCAACTCGTGCCCCTGTTGGAGCAGCTCGAGCGCCAGGTGGAACCCAACTTTGCCGCCGCCGCCGATGATGATGTACATGCCTACCTCCTCACCGGCTCGTTCATGAGCATATCGACCATGATCTGGGCGCCGTAGCTGGTCGGGCTAAAGGTTTCGAGGCCCAGTTCACGGAAGATCCCCTCCCTCACGGGATCGTAGACCCGGCAGAGCACGCGCCGCACGCCGTACACCTCGCGTGCCACCTGGCTGGCGAAGTAGTTGCGGTTGTCGCCCTGCGTCACCGCGATGAAGGCGTCGGCATCGCGGATGCCGGCGCGCTCGAGGGTGGCCACGTCCATCCCGTTGCCGACAACGCGTTTCCCCCCGAACGACTCCGGCAGGCGCCGGAAAGCGCTCTCGGTGATATCCACGACCGTGACGGCGTGGCCCTGCTGCTCGAGCATCGTTGCGATGCGGGAGCCGAGGCGGCCACAGCCCATGATGATGACCTTCATGGCGTCTCGAAACCTCCGGGGTCGGGAATATCGCGCATCGGCCGGCGAATGAGCCAGACCTCGCAGGGCGCATGCCGCAGGAGGAATTCGGCCGTCCTGCCCAGCGCGAAGGGGCGGTCTTCGCCTTCGAACGGCGGCAGCCCGAGGATGATGACGTCGGCGTTGCGGTCGCGGGCCTCCTCCAGCAGCGCCGGCCCGGCCTCGCGCGCCTGCACGAGGATGCCGCGGGCGGAGGGGCAGCCGGCGGCGGCAGCAGCGGCCTCCGCGCGCTGGATGACCTGCTCGCCGCGGCGCGTCTCAGCGTCGAGCTCGGCGTTCAGCGGCAGCGAACGGCGGACTTCGATCACGTGCACCAGGACCACCTGCGCACGACGGGCCTTTGCGAGGGAGGCGGCCACCTGGACGGCCTCCATGCTCGCCCGCGAGCAGGTCACCGGCACCAGGAAGGTGCGCCAGTTATCCATGGCGGCGCACGCCCCGGGAGGCTGCCCCTGCGGTCACCGGTCGTCCTGTGCGAACCACAGCCGAATCGCCCCGTTGAGAATCAGGACCACGCCGATCGCCATCCCAATATTCCACTCTACCGCCTGGGTCAGCAGGAAGAGGATCAGGACCACGCCCAGGACGATCGAGACAATCGAAAAAATGAAGTTCGCGGTGCGCATGCGTTCTGCCGGGCGCGGCACACGCCCGCGACCCATGCTACGCCCCGGCCAACGAACAGCAAATCGTGCGGCGCCGTCAGGCGAGGCGGAGCAGCGGCTGACCCTGCTCCACCCGGTCTCCCTCACGGACCAGCACCTCGGCCACCACGCCGCCCTGATCGGCCTCGACCGGGATCTCCATCTTCATCGATTCCACGATGAACACTTCCTGGCCGGCGGTCACCTGCTGGCCGGGGGCCGTGCGGATCTCCTTGATGGTGCCGGTCATCGGAGCGGGCAGCTCGGCGGGCATGGCGATACCCCTGTGCTGAGATGGTCGAGCGCATCCTACGGTCCCGAACCCGGGCGTTCCAGCCGGCCCGCGCATGCGAAGGGGCCGCTCCGGTCCCCTGGAAGGAGGAAGCGGCCCCCTGGTGCTGTTGGAGGACGTCAATCGGGCGCTGGATGCCGGCGGCACGACCGCCGGGCCTCCGCGGGCCGCGCCTGCAGCGGTTCCGCCGGGGCGTTTCGGCTTCAGCTCTGCCCGGCGGGCAACGCTGCTGCCGCCCCTGGACCCCCGCTGCCTGCTCGCCGGCTCGAGCCGTGACTCGTCCCGGCGTGCTGGCGCCTTCGGAGCTTGCGCCCCTCGTGCGCCGGCGGGCGCCCCGCCCGACCACCCCGCCTCCAACGCCGCGCAAGGTACTCCGGCGCGGCGCCGGCTTCCAAGCAACTTATGACAGGTCCGGGCGACCTTCACAAACCTTTGATATTCCGGTCGCCGTTCCGTCGAGTGCAGATTCCCGGCAGGGGTCCCGGTGGGCGCCCCGCGCGCGAACGTTATGCCGCCTCAGGCGAATTCGAGCGGCCGGTTGGCGCTGAACGGCGTCAGCTCCTCTTCGATGTGGAAGCGCACCTGCTTCCAGGTGAACTTCACCGCGCGCTCGCCCTTCTCCGGCAGCGGCTCGACGATCGCTTCGAACATGCCGAGGTTGGTGGTCTCTTTCGGCTGGGCCAGCAGCTGCATGAAGCCCTCGGCGGCTTCGTAGGTCTCGAGCATGCGCGGCTGCCACCGCCCGAAGACCTTCGGGTTTTCCGCGTACTCGTTCGTCATGCCGGTGCGGACGAAGGGGTAGAGCACGGAGAAGGCCGAGACCAGCTCGGCGCTCCGCCCGAGGTTCACCTGCAGCACCTTCGGCAGCTGGAGCACCGCCCAGTTCGCGATCGCGTAGCCCGGGACGCTCACGCCGGGGTCGATCGCCTGGCGGGAGGAGATGTACACGATCTGCAGCGGCTCGTTGGCGTACACCGCCTCGCCCGACCACAGGTGCGTCATCGCCATGAAGCCGTCGATTTTCGTGTCGAGCACGAGGCGGGTCTCGTTGAGGTTGTTGATGAACGCCTGCCGGACCCGGGCGCGGCGCATCGCCATCGACTCCCCTTCGATCTCCCGCAGCGAACGGCCGAAGGAGTAGCCCTTTTCGGTCAGGCCCGAATTGCAGATGACCAGGTTCGGGATCCCGCCCATCTTCTCAATGACATAACTGCGGCTCGCCCAGAGGTCGCCCATGTTGGTCACATCGGCCTGCAGCGGGAACGCGTTCACGCCCTGGGAGCGCAGGTAGTCGACCAGGTCCAGGCCATCGTCATACGACGAGTGGAAATGCACCGCGACGCTCTCCGCGCCGTTGAGGCCGGCGGCCAGCGCGAACGACTGCCCGAGGCCGCCATCCTTGCCGGCGCCGGAGATCAGGACGCGCTTGCCCTTGACGCCCGCGCGGAACTCCTCGGGGAAGCGAAACTTCTCAGGGTTGACGGTGAATGCCATGTGCGAACTCCGAAGGTATTGGTCCGCATTATGGCAGAGCTTCCGCCTATAGCGCAGGTGTGGGTCCGAAGCGGGCTAGGACCCAGCCGGGCGGATCAGGCCGCGGCGCGCGGCCTCCTCGATGATCTGCACGACGTTCGTGGCTGCCCCCTTGCGGATACTGTCGGTCACCGTCCAGAAGGTGATGCCGCCCGGCTTCGAGGTATCGTTGCGCAGGCGCCCGACGAGCACGGCATCGGTCCCTGCGGCGTCCATCGGGGTGGGGTACTGTTCGCGGGCAGGGTCGTCCATCAGGGTGAGCCCGGGCGCGCCCTCCATCAGCCGCCGGGCCTCGGCCGCATCGATGGGGCGCTCGAATTCCGCCCAGACCGACATCGCGTGCCCGAAGAACGTGGGGATGCGGACGCACGTCGCACTGACCGCCACCTCCGGGGCGTGGAGGATCTTCCGGGTTTCGTTGGCCATCTTGATCTCTTCCTTCGTGTAACCGTCCTCCGCGAAGACATCGATCTGCGGGACGGCGTTGAAGGCGATCTCGCGCTTCTGGGTGCCGCTCGGCTCGTGCCGGCCGGCGAGGGCGGCCTCGGTCTCGCGGCGAAGCCCCTCCACGGCCGCCGCGCCCGCTCCGGCCACCGCCTGGTAGGTGCTGACGATGACGCGCCGCAGCGGGTTCACCCGGTGGATTGGCGCGAGCGCCAGCAGCATCGGCGTGGTGGTGCAGTTCGGCTGGCTGACGATGCCCCGGTGCCAGGCGAGGTCATCGGCGTTGATCTCGGGGATGACCAGCGGCACGTTGGGGTCCATGCGGTAGGCGCTGGAGTCGTCGATCACGAAGCTCCCCCGGCTTGCCGCAATCGGGGCATACTGCTTCGAGGCGCTCCCCGAGGCCGAGAGGAAGACGATGTGGTCGTCGGGCCCGAAGCTCTCGGGCGTCGTTTCCTCGATGGTGATGGTTTGGCCGCGGAATTCGACCGTGCGCCCGGCGGAGCGGGCGGTAGCCAGCAGCCGGAGCCGCCCGACCGGGATGTTGCGCTCATCGAGGAGCTTCAGAAATTCCTGGCCGACGAGGCCGCTCCCGCCGACCACCGTGATGTTGTAGGCGTCCATCCGGGCGCTCCGTGTGTGCTGGTGTTTCAGGCCATGGTAGCCCCGGGCGCGCACCCGGAAAATGCGAGCGGGTCACTCCGCGTGCGGCTACACTCCCCGCGCATCCCTTCCCCAGGAGGCGACCGGTGGAGTTCCACGACATCCTCTACCAGACCGATGGGCCCATCGCCTGGATCACCTTCAACCGCCCGCGCTACCGCAACGCCCAGTCATGGCGGCTCCTCGATGAGTACGACCGCGCCATGGACCTGGCCATGGCCGACCCCGCGGTGCGGGTGATCATCACGCGCGGAGCCGGCGGCAACTTCTCCAGCGGCCACGACCTCGGCACGCCGGAGCAGCTCGACGACCGCGCCGCCCGCGGCATCGGCGAGGCCGGCATCGAGTTCTACAACACCTTCAAGCACTACAACCTCGACCTCCTCCTCAAGTGGCGCAACGCCCCGAAGCCGACCATCGCCATGGTCGAGGGCTACTGCATCTTCGCCGGCTGGATGATGGCCGCCTGCGTCGACCTCGTCTTCGCCAGCCGCACCGCGCTCTTCCTGCCCGCACTGCTGGAGTACTTCTCCCTGCCGTACGACATCGGCGTGCGCAAGGCCAAGGAGCTCATGTTCGAAAGCCGTTTCATCACGGCCGAGGAGGCCCAGTCGCTCGGCTTCGTCAACCGCGTGTTCGAACCGGACGAGCTCGAGCGCGAGACGGTCAACTACGCGCTGCGCGTGGCCGAAAACAACCCGGTGGTGGTCCGGATGTCGAAGGTGGCCGCCAACAAAGCCCAGGACCTGATGGGCTATACCAGCTCGCTCGAATCGGGGCTTTCGGATTATCTCGTGATGATGGCCAACCGGGGCGAGCACCGGGTGCCCGGCGAGCGGCGCCTCGGCGGCGTTGACCTGGCCCTGCGCGGGCTGCGCGGCGAGCGCCCGGGGCTGCGGCCGCCGGGGCAGTAGCGCAGCACGGTCGAGCTCAGCGAGCCCGGGCGAGGCGCACCGCCCGGCCGAGGAGGTCGCGCGCCTCGTCCACGCCGAGGGCCAGCGCGGCCGCGGCGTAGACCGCCCCGCCGATAGTCGCGCCCAGCAGGACGGTGGCAAGCGCGTTCGCCATGCCGCCCGGGCGCCACAGCCCGGCGATCAGCGCCACCGGGAGGGCCATCACCGCGCCGGCAAGGGCCACCCGGGCGAGCGCGCCCAGCTCCGGGGCGGCCTGCCAGCCGGTTCGGCGCAGGTACAGCGCGTACAGCCCCAGCCACTCCAGCCACGAGGCCGCCCCGACGGCGAAGGCGAGGCCCCGCACGCCGTAGGGCTCCCAGAGGAGGGCCGCCATCAGCAGGTTCGCCGCCACCGCGACCACCGCCAGCGCGACCGGGGTGCGCGTGTCCCCCAGCGCGTAGAACCCCCGGCTGTGGATTTCGATGCCGGCCTGCGGGACGATGCCGAGGCAGTACCAGCCGAGCGCGGCCGCGGTGAGCAGCGAATCGGCGCGGGTGAAGGCGCCCCGTTCGAGCAGCAGGACCACCACCGGCTCGCGAAGCAATGCGAGCCCGATCGCCGCGGGCACCGTCAGCACCATGATCAGCCGGAGCACGCGCGACACCGTTCGGCCCAGCTCGTCGAGGTCCTCCCGGGCCGCGTGGCCGGCCAGCCGGGGAAAGACGGCGGTCGAAAGCGCCATGCCGAAGAGGGCCAGCGGCAGCCCGGCCAGCAGCCACGCGTAGGTGACGGTCGAGATCGCCGAGGCGCCGACCCGGGAAGCGAAGAACCCGGTGACCACGAAGTTGAACTGGGCTGCGGCCAGCCCAATGACCCGGGGGCCCATCAGGCGGGCCACCTCCCGCACGGCGGGGTCGCTCCAGCCGAGTACCGCGCGCGGCCGGAACCCCGCAGCCAGCAGCGGCGGAACCTGCACGCCGAGGTGCATCGCCGCCCCGAGCACTACCCCGACCGCGAGGCCGTTCACGCCCCAGCGTTCGCCCAGCGCCGCCGCACCGAAGATGATGCCGAGGTTGTAGAGCATCGGCGCGAGCGCCGGCGCGAGGAACCGCTCCCGGCCGTTGAGCATCCCGGTGAGCATGCCGCTGGCGGCGAACAGCAGCGTGGAGGCCAGCATGACCCGCGTGAGGGTGACGGCCTTCCCGGTCAGTTCAGCGGAGCGCCCGATATCGTCGCCGAGGCCGGGGGCGAGCAGCGGCACCAGTACCGGCGCGGCCACGAACGCCGCCGCGCACAGCAGCGCGGTGGCCACCACCACGAGGTTGAGCACCCGGGCAGCCAGCAGCCAGGCCGCCTGCGCGCCCTCCCGTTCGAACGTGCGGGCGAAGACGGGGATGAAGGCGCTCCCGAGGGTCGCCCCTGCCAGCACCTGGAAGATGAGGTCGGGCACGCGGAAGGCGACGTTGTAGGCATCGAGCTCCGGCGATGCGCCGAACACCTTCGCGATGACGATGGTCCGCACCACGCCCAGCAGCCGGGAGCCGATGAATCCCGCGGCCACGATCGCGGCCGCCAGCGCGAGCCCGCCGGCCCGTTCGCCGGTGCGTCCTGCCGGGGCGACGTCTTCGCCGGCCATGCCCCGCATGCTACGTCGCCGGGCGGCTACGAACGCCCCGCGGTGCGCAGCAGGATGCTCGCGATCTCCCACGGACGGAGGTGCAGGAACCAGCCCTCGCCCTCCCGCGGAAGCGGCTCAGGGTTCCGCTCGAGCAGGTCGACCCGGAGCGCCTCGGAGTCTGCGGCCGGTGGAACGCACAGCCGAACCGGTCCGCCCGTCGGGCCGGCGAACACCCGCACCACCGGCTCGCCGGTCTCCTCGCTCCGGTGCGCCACGCTGAGGACGGCGTCGCCCTCGAGCGCGAGGAGCGCGACCTGGCCATCGAGCGAGCCCTCGTGGGCGTTCGTCGCCCAGCCGATCGGGGGTGCGGCGAAGGCGTGGGCTGCGCGGTGGATGCCGGCATCGTCCCAGGGGCCCTCATATGTGGCGAGCGCGAAGCTGAACGCGTGGGTTCCGATGAGCTGGCTGTCCACGGTGGCGATCATCGGGCCGGCGCCGCCCCGCCGGCTGCGGAGGTCGATGCGGGAGAGCCAGCCGACGCAGCGCAGGAGCGTGAGGGCGTACCACTGCCGGCCCGCGAACGTGACCACCTCGCCCTCCTGCAGCCCGCGGTTGAAGACCGCGAGGCCGGCGCCGCCGGCTTCGAACGCGGCGAAACACTTTTGCGGGAAGGTGGTCGGCGGGAGCTCGGCGCTCTGGCCGTTCCAGGGCGGCGGTTCGAGCGGGCGCTCCGCCACATGGAACTGGTTCTCGGTGATCGCGGCGGTCACCGGGCCGGGCAGCGGAAAGAGCGCGCGCAGGCGGTGGTCCCGCGCCAGGTTCGTCACCGCCACGTGGAAATCGACCCGGCGGAGGTCGTGCCAGAGCCGGACCGTCACCGAAATGGGCTCCAGGACGCGCGCGCGGCGGCTGCGGCGGGTTCGGGAGCGCGCCAGCCGGGCCGGCAGGTCGTAGGCCAGGGTGTAGCGCAGCTCCTGGCAGGCCGGGGTCGCCAGCGTCCCGTGGAGCGTGACCCCGGCCGGCTCCGCCACCGGGTCCGGCAGGATATCGGCGTTGTACTCATCGCCGCGGTCACCTTCGGAAACGAAGCGGCAGACATCCTCGTAGCGGCGGCCGCTCGCGCGGTCGATGACGTCGAGCCGGTGCCCGCGCAGGCGAACCTCGAACCATTCGTTGGCGATCCTCCGGGCCGAGGGCGGCCGGGCCGGCGGCGCGGCCCCGTCGAGGCGAACCGGCACCGCCAGCTCCAGCCCGACGGCCTCTGCGGGCGGCAGCACGGCCCTCAGGGTGGCGCGCTGGCTCTCGCGGACCAGCACCTCAGCGGTCTCGGCGGCGCCGCTTAACACCGCGTTGCGAACCTCTTCCCGGAGGCCGTCCTCGTCGACCACGGTGATGTCCGGCCCCACGGTGGTGGTGACGCGCAGGTGCGAGCCCTCGAGCTCCCACGCCATCGCCTCGATGGCGTGGACGTCGTACCGCTGCTCGCGGAGGAAATCGAGGTGGCGCAGCACGCCCCGGGGCGAGACCTCCTCGTGCTGCAAGACGAGCCCCTGCTCCCTCGGCTCGAGCGCGAACGGCACCAGCTGCCCGCCGGGCAGGCGCAGGGCATCGAACGCGGCCCACGCGGCGGGCACGTTCGCTTCGATGGTCGCCGGCGCGCCGGCCACGGGCCGGAGGATCGCCAGCCCGCCGGGCTCGGGGACCTCCATCCGCCGGATGACGTGCGCCGCGCCCTCCCGCGCGACCTGCATCGCCAGCTGCTCCGCCCGGTCGTAGCGGGGGAACATCTCGCGATGCACCTGGTCGACGCTGCAGCCGCAGATGGAATCGTGAGGCGTGTTTTCGAGCGCGAGCGACCAGGCGTGGCGCAGCGCGGGGAGCCCGTCGGGGCCGCCGTGCAACCGGCCGAGCAGCTCAAGCGGCTCCGCGTACCGCTCCAGCGCGCGCGAAACCTCGAAGTCGCGCAGCTTAATCGGCACCCGCGTCGAGAGCACCCCGACGAGGATGTTCGAGCGGTCGGGGGAGCGCAGCTCGCCCCGGCGGACCACGTCATCGATGCCGGCGGCGAAGACGGCCGCTTCGTACTCGGCCAGCGTCGCGAGCCGGTAGTCATAGCCGCGGCCGGAGGCCGCCGCCAGCGCCGCCGGGACGTGCGGCTCCATCCGGGAGTGGTCGGTGCCGTTCATGAGCAGCGCCGGGAGGCCGGGGCGGAGGTCGCGCTCCTGCCGGCGGGTGCGTTCGATCAGCTCGTCCGGGTCCTTCGGCAGCCGCCAGCCGCTCGAGTAGCTGTTGCGGAGGTAGAGGACCGGCACGCGGGTGCCGTCGGGGGCTTCCCACCAGAAGCTCCAGCCGGGGACGGCATCGGGCACGCCGCGCCAGAGGCAGGCGCTGGTGAGCCCGAGCTGGCGCATCAGCTGGGGCATCTGGGCGATGTGCCCGAACTGGTCGGCGCAGTGCCCCACCCGCAGGCAGCCGCCCATGCGTTCGGCGAAGCGGATGCCGCGCTGGAAGCTGCGGATGTGCGATTCGCCCGAGGGCAGGAACTCATCGGGCTGCACCCACCACGGTCCGATCACGATGCGCCCTTCCTCGATGAGCGCCCGCAGCCGGCCTTCCTGCTCCGGCCGCAGCTCGAGGTAGTCGGCAATCACGATCGACTGGCCATCGAGGTTGAAGCAGCGGTACTCCGGGTGCGCCTCCATGTGGTCGAGCAGCTCATCGATCATCTGCACGAGGCGCCAGCGGAACAGCTCGTACGGCTGATACCACTCACGGTCCCAGTGGCAGTGCGGCACGACATACACGACGCGGTCCATGGGGCGCTCCCCTGGGGGCTGGCGGCATTCTACGGGGCGCGCGAGGGCGATGCTTGCGCCTTGGCCCCGGGCGGTGTTGCATGCGTCGGATGCCGACCTTCGAGCACGATGGGCTCACCTTCGCCTACGAAACCTGGGGCGACCCCGAGGCCCCCGCGGTGGTCCTCCTCCACGGCTTCACCAGCGACCTGCGCATGTGGCACCCCGTGGTCGAGCGGATCGCCGGCGACTACGCGGTCATCGCGATGGATCTCCGCGGCCACGGGCAGAGCGCCGCGCCCGAAGACCTGTCGCTCTACACCGCAGAGCTGCTCGCCGGCGATGTCGGCGCCCTGCTCGACCACCTCGGGGTCGACCTTTGCGTGCTCGTGGGGTGCAGCTTCGGCGGCATGATCGCCCTCCAGTACGCGGTCGATGCGCCCGGGCGGCTCGCCGGGCTGGTGCTGACCGATACCTCCGCCGCCTACGACCACCCGGACTACGACGAGCGCTACCGCGAGCGGGAGCGCCGCATCGAGGCGACGACCGAGGTGGTCGCCCGCTTCGGGACGATGGAGCTGGGGCGCAGGGCCGCCGCCACCATCTCCGACCCGTTCCTCGCCCGCGGCCTGCGCGAGCGCTACGCGCGCATCTCCGCCGCCGGCTGGGTCGGCTGCGCGAAGGTCCGCCGCGAGCGGCCGAACCTGCTGCCGGTCATCGGCGCGCGGCTGACGATGCCGGTGATGGTCTGCTTCGGCGAAGATGACCCGGTTCGCAGCGCGGCGGAGGTGATGTGCCGCGAGCTGCCGCGGGCGCGGCAGGTGATGTTCCGCGCCACCGGCCACGGCGTGCCCGTGCTCCAGCCGGAACGGTTCTCGCGCGAGCTCATCCGCTTCTTCCGCGACCTCGAAGACGGCCGCGAGGTCGCCGGGCGCAGCACCGTCGGGTAGGCCGTTCCAAACCGCAGCCTGTCATGGTAGATTCCACCGCGGACGCGACTGGCCCCGGCGCGTACCTGCACCCGGAGAACCTGCCCCATGGGACGTGCGAGCATCACGGCGGAGCGCCGCCGCCAGATCATCGACGCAACGGTACGGGTGATGGGCGAGAAGGGGTGGCAGGAAACCTCGATCGACGAAATCAGCAAGGCGGCCGGCGTCAGCCGGGGGCTCGTTTCCTACCACTTCGGCGATAAGGCGGAGCTGCTCGCCGGCGTCCTCGACCGCTGCCGCGAGGTCTTTGTCGATACGGTGGCCAGCTCGCTCAACCCCGGCCTCGACCCGATTTACCGCCTGCGCATGATCACGCGCACCGCCATCCTGATGGCGCGCAAGGAGTCGACCACCTACGACGTCTTCCTGCACTTCACCGCAAGCGCGCGGGTCGACCCCGGCCTCGCCGAGCGCCTGCGCGATCTCTACCGCGACTTCCGCCGGGCGACCGCCGAGACGGTCCGGCGCGGCCAGCAGAGCGGCGCCTTCCGCCTCGATATCGACCCCGAAGCGGCCGCCGCCAACCACATCGGCACCATCATCGGCATCGCCTTCCAATGGCTGCTCGACCGGGACGGCTTCGACCTCGACCTCGCCGCCCGCAACGCCGAGGATGCCTTTGTCTCGCACCTGACTCGCCGCTTCCCCGTCTTCTCCGAGGTCGACGGCTAGGGCGGGGGCAGGCTCAGCAGCGCTTCGAGACTGCGGATGACCGCCGCTCCTCGCGGCTCCTCCTGTCGAAACTCGTGCGTCAGCAGGGCCGGAATGCCGACCGCCTGCGGGCCTTCCACGTCTTCGCGCACGCGGTCGCCGATGAACAGCGCCTCCGCGGGGTCCACGCCCGCCAGGGCGAGCGCCGCCCGGTAAATCGCCGGGCCCGGCTTGCGCACCCCCAGCTCGACCGAGAACACCGCCCCCTGCGCCGCCTCCAGCAGGCCGAGCTCACCGAGGCGCGCGCGCATCCGCTCGCCTGCCGTGAGCGTGTTCGAGACATACACGAGGCGAAAACCGCGCTGGCGCAGCTCCTGCAGCAGCGCAGCTCTGCCGGGCGGCGGCAGCCAGCGGAGAACGTCGGCCTCTCCGATGGCGTCGTCGAGCGCCGGGGCGGCGTCCTGCATCCAGCTCCCGGCCAGGCCGGGCTCCGCGAGGACCAGCTCGCTGGCGGGTCGCTCGATGGTATCGCCCCGTTCGTACGACGCCCGCGCCGCCGATTCGAACGCCCCCAGCATGCGCCGCGCAGCGGCAGCGGGGTCGGGAACGTCGAGCGCGGCGAGCCGGGCGGCCAGCGGCTCCGCCAGGTCCGGGAGCGGGTCCAGGCGAAAGACCGTATCCCCCAGGTCGAGCAGCAGCGCCCGCGGGCGCGGGCCGGTCAACCCAGGCCCCATGTGCGCACCCGCACCGGTTCGATCACGAGGACCACCCGCTCAGCGGCAGCGATGCGCGCCTCGAACTCCGGCGGGAGGGCATCGCCCAGGTAGCGGCGGCCGATGGCCCGGACCGTTTCCGCGCCGGGGTCGGGGGTCACCGTGGCCAGCCCTTCGATGGCCACCCCGCGGTAGGGGCGCTCGCGGGTATCCACGAGGAACGAAACGCGCCGGTCGGCGGCTGCGTTCGCCGCCTTGGGCCGCCCCGCCGGCGTGGAGATCACGATGCAGCCCTCCCGCAGCGCGAACCAGACGCTCGAGGCGCGCGGCCAGCCGTCGGGGCCCAGGGTGGTCAGCACGCCGGGCCAGGTGGCCGCCTCGAGGAACGCTGCCGCCGTCGGCGGGATCCTGGCG
This sequence comes from Tepidiforma sp., assembly GCF_034433535.1. Classification (GTDB taxonomy): domain Bacteria; phylum Chloroflexota; class Dehalococcoidia; order Tepidiformales; family Tepidiformaceae; genus Tepidiforma. The sequence goes on along the minus strand of NZ_DAOUAO010000187.1, from coordinate 15,673 downwards.
GGCATCTCACTTGAAGGCGATGGCGTTTGGCGGCGAACCGATGCCGCCGGTCTTGTTCAGCGGCGCGGAGACGAGGAACGCCTCGTAGCGGCCGTCCGCCGCGCAATCGGCGGCCAGCCGCGAGAGGTCCCAGAGTTCGCCGATGGCCATCCCGAACATCCCGAGCAGCCACTCGTGCAGGAACCCGCCGTGTTCGCGCCGCGGCGGCCACGCCTCGAGCGAGGGGAGGTCGCCCGCAATGGCGGCGAAGTGGCGGTTCCAGAGGTACTCGGCCATCGCCTCGCCGGCCGCGATGCCGGGCGCCCGAAAGGCCGCCATGTTGGCGAGCGCCGACCGCGCCGGCGCATCGAGCGATTCGTACCATTCCGTCCATCCGGTGCGAATCAGCAGGACGTCGCCCGGCGCGAACTCGACGCCCTGCGCCTGCCGGCACGCTTCGAGCTCGTCGACGCTGAAGCGGCGGTCGGTGGTGAAATCGATCGGTTCGCCCCGCGACGCGAGGAAGCGACCGAGGTCGAGCAGGACGGCCCGGCCGGCGATGCCGCGCTGCGCCCAGCGGTCGATGCCGCCGCGGCTGCCGGGCTTCCCGGTCACCTCCTCCTTGCGGATGCCGTTGTAGAAGCCGTGGCGCGAGTTGCCGACGTGCACCAGCGTGTCCCACTGGCTGCTGGCCTGCGGATAGAAGTTGTCCAGCACGTCATCGTGGTGGATCGCCCCGCCGAAAATCGTCTGGCGGAGGGCGCCGCGGTTGAAGAGGGGCGGGTTCGGCAGCTCCAGGTTCCAGTTGAGCGGGAACATCGCCCCGCGCTGGACCAGCCGGGCCGCGGCGGCTATCCGCTCGGGCGTCTGCAGGTTGAACATGCCGATGTCGTCGTCGCGGCCGAAGAGCCACCAGGCGGACTGGGGCGGCGCATCGGGCACTGCCGGGAGCTGATCGAAGCGGGGGAGCGGGTCGGGGATTGCCATGGCGCGGATTGTACGCGCGTCCGCGGCGAGCGCATCGACCGCCGGCGGCCGGCTACTGGTTGCGGAGCACCCCGGCGATGGCCTCCGCGAGGCTTCGGGACGAGGCGATGATGAAGGTCACGTCGCGGTCGTTGGGTTCGAACTGCAGCACGATGCGGCCGTCGGGGAGCGAAGCGGTGACCGCGTCGGCCCCGGCCTCCACCGCGCCGGCCGTTGCGAGCCATTCGCGCTGGCGGGCGGCGAACTCTCCCGCCTCTTTGGCATCGCGGAAGCGGGCCCGCACCGCCAGCGCCTCATCGCCCCCGTCGCCGCGCACGAAGGCGTAGCGGTCCCCGGTCCAGCCGGCGGCGGCCTGCACCGCCGCGAGTGCCGGCAGCCGCTGGCGCAGGGCGTTCTGCAGCACGAACTCCCCCAGCGTGCCGGCATCGAGCACGCGCCAGGCTTCGCCTTCGAATGCGGGGAATGGCGGCTCCTCCGGCGCCCAGCCCGTCGCGCGGAGGCTCGGGTGCAGCACCTCGGCGGTCGTCAGCCGCGCTGCCCCGCTCAGCACCGCCGCGATTGCGCCGGGGTTCTCCTCTCGGGTGATGGCTGCCCATTCGGCGCCGTTCACGTACAGGAACTGCCACTCGCGCAGAATGGCCGGCGGCTCGCTGGCATCGGCCGCGGGCGGTTCGAGCGCCGCGCCGGGGGCCAGTGCGGGCAGCAGGGAGCGGGCGGTCCATTGCGACTCGGTCCAGGTCGCGTCGCCCTCGAGCAGGGCCAGCAGGGCGAGCCGCTCATCGATCGTCCCGGCAGCGGCCAGCCGTGCCGGCAGGTTCGCCCCGGCGTCCTGCAGGGCGTGGGCGAACTCGTGCGCGAGCAGGCGCCGCTGCCAGGCCGGGAGGTCGGCGGGCGAAGCGGGGGGCTCGCCGTCGCTGACCAGCCAGATTTCGCGCCGACCAGGAACGTAGAGCGCCCCTGCGGCGGCGGTCAGCAGCTGGCGATTGATCGCCTCCAGCGACTCGCCCGGGCCGATCAGCCCGAGGAGCCGGTAGACCGGCGTGACCCGTTCGAACCAGGCCGCCTCGTCGGGCGAACGCGTGCGCTGCAGGAGTTCGGGCAGGTCTGCGCGGCGCACGAACCCGAGCCGCAGGCCGGTCGGGGCCGGCTCGCCCCGGGTGGCCGCCACCTCGTCGAGGACCGCCTGGTACCCGGGCGGGAGTTCGCGCGTGGTGAATCGCTCCGGTTCGCCGCGGCAGCCCGCCGCGATGGCAGCAATCCACGCCGCGAAGATGACCAGCAGCAGCGGCCGCGCCATGGGCTCACCTTGCCGCAAATCGCCCCCGTTGGCTATCCTCAAAGAAACGGCGCATTCGTCTAGTGGCCTAGGACACCGCCCTCTCAAGGCGGAGATCAGGGGTTCGAATCCCCTATGCGCTACCAACCAGACCACACGGGGCCGGGCGCCAACCCGGCCCTTTTCGCTTCACGGCGGGCGGCCCGTGCCCCACGATCCGGGCAACAGGAGGTGACCCGTGCCGTTTGCCGACCCGGAGACCATCGCCGCCTACCGCGAAGCCTGGGACGCCTGGCAGAAGCAGCTCCAGCACCTGCACCGCGTGATGCTGGACGGCGAGCCGATTCGCCCCGACCAGCTGAAGGGGCTGCTCGGGCGCGAGGCGCGGGCCAAGGAGCGCTGGGAGGCCGCCCGCCGGCGCCTGCTGGGGCTGGAAAGCCCGCTTGACGCCCCGCCCGAATCGCCGGACAGGAATCCCTTCCGCTAGGGGCCAATGGACCGGGCGCCCGGCGCGGCCCCGGCCCTACAATGGGAGCAGATGGCTCGCGCCGGCACCGTCACCCGACCCCGCTTCCCGCGAAACGCGGCCTACCTCGTGCTGATGCTGCTGGCGGCGGTCCCGGTCGTGGCCTTCGCGCTCGGGCCGCTGAGCAGCTCCAGCTTCAGCCTGCGGGGCCCGGGCGGGCCGTTCCTCGCCTTTTCGGCGGGGGTGCTCTCGTTCGTTTCGCCCTGCGTGCTGCCGCTGGTGCCCATCTTCCTCGCGCAGATCTCCGGCGCGAGCATCGTCGATGGCCGGCTCACGGCCAGCCGCCGGGTCACCTTCACCCACGCTGTCGCCTTCGTAACCGGGCTCTCGCTGGTGTTCATCGCCCTCGGGGCAGCTGCCGGGCTGTTCGGTTCGTACGTGCTCGTCGATAACCAGCAGCGGCTGGGCGAAATCGCCGGGGCCGCGCTCGTGCTGATGGGCGTGCTCGTGGTCCCGCCGCGGGGCCGCGCCGACCCGCTCAGGTCGGCCCTCCTGCTGGTGGTCCTGACCGGCGTCTTCGTCGTCCTCGCCGAACTCGGGGACCTCCACAACGATCGCGCCCGGCTGCTGGCGCTGGGGGTGGTGCTGCTGGTGGTCTGGCTGCGGTTCGCCGGCTACCTCCAGCTCGCGTTCTTCCAGCGCACCTTCGAAGTGCGCGTCGGGGCGAACCACGGCGTGAGCTACCTGCGCTCGGCCTTCGTCGGCGGCGCCTTCGCGCTGGGCTGGACGCCGTGCGTCGGGCCGATCCTTGGGGCGATCCTGACGCTGGCCGCCACCTCCGGCGAGGCGCTGCAGGGGACGTACCTGCTGGCCTGGTACGCGGCGGGCATGGCCGTGCCGTTCCTCATCACCGGGCTGATGGTTTCGGACGCCACTCGCGTGCTGAAGCGGATCCAGCGCTACGGGCCGGTGCTCGAAGTGGTCAGCGGGCTGATGCTAATCGTGGTCGGCGTGCTGCTGGTGAGCGGGCGGCTGACGGCGTTGAACGAGTTTTTCACGTTTGCCGAGTTCAACCAGGGGCTGTGAGGGTTGGCGGCGCGGGGCATGCTGTGGAGTGCCCGGAACGGGTGGGCATGGTAGGCTAGGCGGTGGAGCGACGTGGCGCGTTCGTCTAGAGGCCCAGGACGCCACCCTTTCAAGGTGGAGATCAGGGGTTCGAATCCCCTACGCGCTACCAACTATTGAATCGCGACAGGGGGCCTGAAATGTCCAGGCCCCTCAGTATTTGGCGACGGTTAGCTTCCCTGCGGTCCCGCGGCCCGGGAAGACTTCCCGGGGCGTGAGATCTGCTGCCCCGCCGCCCTCCGGCATCCGCCTGGCTTTAGCAGCCGAGCTGGCGGGCGAGATCCGCGAGGAGCGCGACGCTGCGTTCGAGAGCGGCGACCTCGTCGGGGGCCAGCCGCGGCTGGAGCGCGTGCTCCCACCCTCCGCGACCGACGACGCGCGGCAGGGAGAAGGTGGCCTCTTCGGCCCCGTACAGGCCCCGGCTCAGCCCGCTCACGGTGTAGACGCGCCGCTCATCGAGCAGGATGGAGGCGGTGAGGTGGGCCAGGGCGGCGCCGATGCCGAACGCCGTCGCGCCCTTCCCGGCGATGATCCGGTAAGCGGCCCGCCGTACGCCGTCATCAATCTGCGCGCGCACGGCATCGTCGAGCGGCTGCCCCCGCTGCGCGGCGAACTCAGCCAGCGGGACCCCGCCCACAAGCGCGCTCGACCAGGCCAGCACCTCCGAGTCGCCGTGTTCGCCCAGCACGTAGGCGTGCACCGACTGCGGCGCGACCTGCAGCAGCCCGGCCAGGAGCGCCCGAAAGCGCGCACTATCGAGCACGGTGCCGGAGCCGAGCACCCTGCCGGCGGGGAACCCGGAGGCGCGCAGGGCGACCTGCGTCATGATGTCGACCGGGTTGGTGGCCACCAGCAGCACCGCCTGCGGCGCGGCCCGGGCGACCTGCGGCACAAGCTGCTGGAACAGTGCCGCGTTGCGGCCCAGCAGGTCGAGCCGGCTTTCGCCGGGCTCCTGCGCCACGCCGGCCGCCAGGATGACGACCGCCGCGCCCTCGAGGTCGTCGACGCTGCCGGCGCGCACCACGGCGGGGTGCCCGAAGGGCGTCGCGTGCAGGAGGTCCTCGGCCTGGGCCGCGGCGAACTGATCGCGGATATCGACCAGCACGATCTCGCGGGCCGGCCCCTGCAGCGCCAGTGCGTACGCTGCCGCCGTTCCGACCTGACCCGCGCCGACGATGCCAACCTTCACGCTCCGATCGTGGCACCGCCGCGGCCGGCGGGGGTTAAAACCCGGTGAACCGTTGGCCGCGCCCCCTCCCCGGCCCTACCACGCATCGACGTACGGGCGCTTCTTGCCGTCGCGCGGGGGCGTTGGGCGCAGCGAATCGAGCAGGCCGGCCACCCAGGCGCGCGACTCCGCAGGGTCGATGGCATCGTCGACTTCGAAGAGCGAGGCCTGGTTGAGCGCCTTCCCGCGTTCGTACGCCCGCGCCACCATCTGCTCGTAGAATCGCCGGCGCTCGTCCGGGTCGGCGATGGCGGCCAGTTCGTTGCGGAAGCCGAGCTTGACCGACCCCTCGAGCCCCATGCCCCCGAACTCGGCCGTGGGCCAGGCCACGGTGAAGAGCGAGTGGTGGTAGCTGCCGCCGGCCATGCCGATGGCGCCGAGCCCGTAGGCCTTGCGCAGGATGATGGTGAAGATCGGGACGCTGAGGTTCGCCCCGGCCAGGAAGAGCCGGCTGGCGTGGCGCACGAGCGCGGTCTTTTCGGCCTCGGGCCCGACCATGATGCCCGGGGTGTCGCAGAGGAAGAGCACGGGCAGGTCGAAGGCGTCGCAGAGCTGCAGGAAGCGGGCGGCCTTATCGGCGGCGTCGGCATCGATGGCGCCGCCGAGGTGGGCGGGGTTGTTCGCCACCACGCCGATCGGCCGGCCTTCGATGCGCGCGAGCGCGGTGATCATGCCCACGCCGAACTTCGGCCGCAGCTCGAGCACGGAGCCGACGTCGCACAGGAGCTCGACCGCCCGGCGCACGTTGTAGACCCGCAGCCGATTCTCGGGCACGACGGTGCGCAGCAGCCGCTGGTCGTGGGCCTCCCAGGCCGGGAGGCGGCCCTGGAAGTAGCCGAGGTACTGCTTCGCGACCTCCACCGCCTCGGCTTCGTCGCGGACGAGGATGTCGATGACGCCGTTCGGCACCTGGACCGCGACCGGACCGATCTCCTCGGGCGCGAAGATGCCGAGCCCGCCGCCCTCGATCATGGCGGGGCCGCCCATGCCGATGTTGGCGTCCTCGGTGGCGATGACGGCATCGCAGCAGCCGAGCAGGGCCGCGTTGCCGGCGAAGCAGCGGCCGGTGGTGATGCCGACGATCGGCACGAGGCCGGAGAGCTGCGCGAAGCGGGTGAAGGTGGGGGGCGAGAGTGCGCTCGCGACGATGTCGGTATCGCCGGGGCGGCCGCCGCCGCCTTCGGCGAAGAGGATGAACGGCAGCCGCCCACGTTCGGCCACATCGATCAGGCGGTCGGTCTTGCGGTGGTTCTGGCCGCCCTGGGTGCCGGCGAGGACGGTGTAGTCGTAGGCCATGATGGCGCAGCGCGATGCGGGGTCGCCGAAGAGGTGGCCGTTGACGCTGCCGACGCCGGTGATGAGGCCATCGGCGGGAGTCTTCTCGATGAGCTCTTCGAGCGAGCGCCGGGCGCGCTGGGCGGCCAGCACGAGGGGGCCGTATTCGATGAAGGTGCCGGGGTCGCAGAGGTGCGCGATGTTCTCGCGGGCGGTGCGGTGGCCGCTCGCGTGGCGGCGGGCGACGGCATCGGGGCGCCGCTCATCGCGGGTGCGGGCCCGCCGCTCGAGGACCTCGGCGAGGTCGGGCCGGATGTGGTCGAGGTCGATGGTCTCCTGCTGCTCGTCTGCCTGCTCGTCGACGGCGGCCGGTTCGATGACGGCGATGACGGCGCCTTCGATGACCGGCACGCCCGGGGCCAGGTCGACCCGCAGGACCGTCCCGGGGCACGGCGCGGCCACCTCGTGCTCCATCTTCATGGCTTCCATGACGGCGACTGGCTGCCCGGCGCGAACGCGGTCGCCGGGCTGCACCAGCACGCTGATGAGCGTGCCCTGGAGGGGCGCCCGGACCGCGGCCTGGCCCTCCTCTACCTCGTCCCGGCGCGCGGGCCGCGCGTCGCCCCGGGCAGCTGCTTTGCCGTAGGCGAGCACCGCCAGGGGGTCGGAAGTATCGATGACGGCGCCGGCGATGGCGGAACCGGGGGACTCGGCCGGGGCGCTGGCCGGGCCAGCCGGCACCGGGGCCGAGGCGGCCGCCAGGGTCGGCGCGTGGTCATCGATGAGGCGGGTGGCGAGGTCGCCCGCGCGCACCTGCGGGAGCTCGAGCAGGGCCATGAGGAAGCCGAGGTTGGTCTCCGGCCCGTCGATGGCGAACTCCCGCAGGGCGCGGCCGGCCCGGGCGAGGAGGCGTTCGTACTGTCCCGAGGGTTCGCTGACGATGACCTTGGCGAGGAGCGAATCGAACGCGGGGTTGACGGTCATACCGGGCCGCGCCGCGGTATCGACGCGCACGAACGGCCCGGCCGGCGGTTCGAAGGCGCGCAGGGTGCCGCTTGCCGGCAGCGCCTGGCCGTCGGGGGTCATGCGCTCGGCGTTCACGCGCAGCTGGACCGCGATGCCGCGGGCGGGAGGGGGCTCGGCCAGCGCGAGGTCGGCGAGGGTGGCGCCCCCGGCGATATCGAGCTGGGCGCCGACGATGTCGAGGCCGGTGATGGCCTCAGTGACCGTGTGTTCGACCTGCAGACGGGCGTTGGCTTCGATGAAGTACCAGGGCGAATCGTCGGTGAGCGGCCCGGCGGCATCGATGAGGAACTCGAACGTCCCGGCGCCGCGGTAGTCCAGGCGGCGCGCCATCGCCAGGCTCGCGGCGAGGAGGCGGTCGCGCAGGCCCGGGGGCAGGCCCGGCGCGGGCGCGAATTCGACCACCTTCTGGTGCCGGCGCTGGAGGCTGCACTCCCGCTCCCAGAGGTGGACCACATTGCCGCGGCCGTCGCCGAGGACCTGCAATTCGACATGGCGTGCCCGCTCGAGGTAGCGCTCCGCGTAGAGCGCGCCATCGCCGAAGGCCCGCGCGGCTTCGGAAGCGGCCCGTTCGAAGGCGGATGCGAGCTCATCCTCTGCCCGGACAACGCGCACGCCGCGGCCGCCGCCCCCGGCGACCGCCTTGAGCAGCATCGGCGCGCCATCGAGGCTGGCGAGGAAGGCCCGGGCGCCGGCAGGGTCGAGGACATCGGTGCCGGGGATGGTGGGGACGCCGCACCCGGCGGCGAGGCGGCGGGCGGCCACCTTGTCGCCGAGGAGGACCAGCGTGTCCGGGGTCGGGCCGACGAAGCGCAGGCCGGCCTCCTCCACGGCGCGGGCGAAGTCGGCGCGCTCGCTCAGGAAGCCGTAGCCGGGGTGGATGGCGTCGGCCTGCGCCTCGCGGGCGGCCTGCACGATGGCGGGGATATCGAGGTAGCCGCCCGCGCCAGGGGTTGGGAGGGCGACCGCGCTGTCCGCGTGGCGGGTGTGGGTCGCCCCGGCGTCATCTGGGGTGAAGACGGCGACCGTTTCGATGCCGCGGTCGGCCGCGGTCCGCATGATGCGAACGGCGATCTCCCCGCGGTTGGCAACGAGCAGGCGTCGGATGGGCATGGGCAGGTCGACCGGGTAGGGTGCTCGAAGCATACCGGGCGACGGCGGGATGTGCAGGGCGGCCCTTTTCGTTCGAACAGGGTTCGGCTACTGTGCCGGCGGAGGGTATGCGGATGCGCTGTCGGCTGTTATGGCTCGGCGCGGTTGCCGGGCTGGCGATTCACCTTGCAGGGCTCGGCTGGGACGTGTACCGGCACGCATCGGATGCGACGCTGGCGCAGCGGGAGGATGTGCTCTCGCTGGGGAATCCCAGCCACCTGCTAATCGTCGCCGGGATGGCCCTGGTGGCAGTCTGCCTGCTGGGCATCGGCGTGGCCTGGATGCACGAGCATCGCTTCGGCGGAGAGGGGCTGGCGGGGTCGCTGCTGCGCGGCGCCGGGCTGCCGGTGCTCGGCGTGGCCGCCGCGGGCTCGATCTGGCTCGCCTCGCGGGCGGACGACACGGGCCACGACCACGCCCTGGCGCACGACCACTCCGCAGACCACGCAGTGGTCGCGCTCGACCCCGCCCTGGCGCGGGTCGTTGGCGCGGCTGCCGCAGAACGGCTGGCGAGCGTCGCCCACAGCCACGATGCCCCGGCCTCACCCGGCGAGGACCCGATGGGCGAAGGCTCCGCGCACCACCACCATGCAGAGGTGGCGGTGACCGCGGAGCAGCTGGAGGCCGCAGCGGCCTTCGTGGCCCGGCTCCGTTCGAGCATCGCCCCGTACGAGGACATCCGCCGGGCGATGGCCGACGGCTACATCCAGATAACGCAGGACCTGCCCGGCATCGCGGCCCACTTCATCCGGCTCGATTACCAGCGCGACGGCCGCCAGATGGACCCGGAGCACCCGGAGGTGCTGCTCTACACGAAGCGGCTCGACGGCACCTGGCGGCTTGTCGGGGCGATGTTCCTCGCGGAAGGCGTCACCGAGGAGCCGCCGTCGTACTTCGGGGCGCTCGATGCCTGGCACTACCACGAGAACCTCTGCTTCGTCGGCAACGGTGTCCAGGTGACTGCCAGCCGCGAGCAGTGCCCGGGCGTCTTCGCGCCGAGGACGCCGTGGCAGCTGCACGTGTGGACCTTTCCCACGGCGGGCGGGGTGTTCGCGCACGACATGCCGGAGATAAGCCCCGGCGCCTTTGCGGGGGCGACGCTGCCGGCGGCGCAGGAGCTGCGGCTGCAGGCGCGCTGAGGCGTTCTTGCCGTCGAGGCGGGGCGCCCGGGCTAGGAGGTCACGGCGCCGCGGGACGCGCTCGAGACCTGGGCGGCGTACTTGGCGAAGACGCCGCGGGTGTACTTCGGCGGGCGCGGCTGCCAGGCGGCGCGGCGCCGCTCGAGCTCGGCGTCGTCGACGTGGAGGGTCAGCTTCCGGTTGGGGATATCGAAGCTGATGGTGTCGCCTTCGCGGACGAGCGCGATGGGCCCGCCGACCGCTGCCTCGGGCGCGACGTGGCCCGCCATCAGCCCCCGGGTGGCGCCGCTGAAGCGGCCGTCGGTGAGCAGGGCGACCGATTCGCCGAGGCCTTCGCCGACGAGCGCGGCCGTGACGCCGAGCATCTCGCGCATGCCGGGGCCGCCCTTCGGCCCTTCGTTGCGGATGACGACGACGTCGCCGGCGTGGATCTGCCGGTTGGTAACCGCCTGGAAGGCATCCTCCTCGCATTCGAAGACGCGTGCGGGGCCCTCGTGGTACAGCCGCTCGTGCCCGGCGACCTTGATCACGCAGCCCTCGGGCGCGAGGTTGCCTTTCAGGATGACGAGCCCGCCGGTGGGCTTGAGCGCGCGCTCGACCGGCAGGATGACGTCCTGGCCGGGGGTCTCGACGGCCTCGGCGGCTTCCTCCGCGATGGTGCGCCCGGTGACGGTCATGACATCGCCGTGCAGCTTGCCGGCTTCGAGGAGGCGCTTCGCCAGCAGGCGGGTGCCGCCGGCCCGGTCCATATCGAGCGCGACGTAGCGGCCGCCGGGCCGCATATCGCCGATGAGGGGCGTCTGCGCGGAGATGCGGTCGAAATCGTCGATATCGAGGGGGACGCCGACCTCGTGTGCGAGGGCGAGGAGGTGGAGCACGATGTTGGTCGAGCCGCCGGTGGAGGCGGCGCAGATGATGCCGTTTTCGAGCGCCTTGCGGGTAATGATGTCGCGCGGGAGCAGGCCGCGGTTGAGGACGTCCATCACGAGTTCGCCGGCGCGGAAGGCGACCTTGCGCTTGCGGTCATCGGTGGCGCCGACGGTGGTGCTGCCCATGGGCGAGAGGCCGATGAACTCCATCGCCGTAGCCATGGTGTTGGCGGTGTACTGGGCGCCGCAGGCCCCTGCGCCGGGGCAGGCCGCATCGACGATCTCCTCGAGCTCCTCCTCGGAGATGGTGCCCGCAGCCTGCTGACCCACACCCTCGAACACGTCCTGGATGGTGATATCGCGCCCCTTATAGCGCCCGGGCGCGATGGAGCCGCCGTAGAGGATGAGGCCCGGGATGTTGAGGCGGGCGAGCGCCATCGAAGCGGCCGGGATGGTCTTATCGCAGCCGACGATGATGACGGCGGCATCGAACGAGTAGCCCACCGCCGCCAGCTCGATGGAGTCGGCGATGAGCTCGCGGGAAACGAGCGAAGCCTTCATGCCCTCGGTCCCCATCGAGATGCCGTCGGAGATGGAGATGGTGTTCACCTCCATCGGCGTGCCGCCGGCCGCGCGGACGCCGGCCATCACCTCGGCCGCGAGTTCGCGGTGGTTGAAGTTGCACGGCATGGTGCCGATCCAGGAGTGGGCCACCATGACCAGCGGGCGCTTGAGGTCGTCGCTGGTGAAGCCGACGGCCTTGAAGTACGAGCGGGCGGGTGCCCGGCCCGGGCCGTCGACCAGGATGCGGCTGCGTGCGCGGGGGTCGTAGGTCATGGCGCTCTCCGGTGCTGCGTTGGTTGAATCAACTCTACTCCCGCTCCGGCTCCCGTTCGACCCTGCGTGAGTTGCTCATCGAAACCGGGTCTCGCCAGTGTGCTATAGTGCGGCTATGCGAAGGACCAGCTTTGCCGAGATGCCCTGTTCTGTCGCCCGCACGCTCGAAGTGATCGGCGAGTGGTGGACGATGCTGGTCATCCGCGAGGCGTTCAACGGTGTCCGCCGCTTCGATGACTTCCACGAGCGGCTGGGCATCGCGCGGAACGTGCTGGCTGCCCGGCTGCAGCGGCTCGTCGAGCACGGCGTGCTGGAGCGCCGGCAGTACCAGGACCGGCCGCCCCGCTGCGAATACCGCCTGACCGAAAAAGGGCGCGACCTCTACCCCGTGCTGATTGCCATGCTGGCGTGGGGCGACCGCTGGATGGCGGGGCCCGAGGGGCCGCCGGTGCGGCTGACTCATGCGTGCGGCCACGAACTGGGCGCCGTGATGGTCTGCGGGGGCTGCGGCGAACCACTCGACCCGCGCCGCGTCCGCGCCGAACGGCAGGCGCCCGCGCCCGTCTCCGCGGACTGACGGCAGTCGGCGCAACCCCCTCAGTCGCCTTCGAGCTCGAGCGGCTCCGGAGGCGGTGCTGCCTCCCGCTGGCGGGGGCGCGGGGGGACCTGCACCTCGTGCCGGTAGGGAATTTCGATCCCTTCGCGGTCGAACCGGTCCTTGAGCCTGCGGCGGAGTTCGCCGGCTAGCTCCCACTGCTTGAACGCCTTGACATCGCCGACGACTTTCAGTTCGACGCCGTCATCGGCCAGGCGGTCGACCCTCACAACCTGCGGGGTTGACAGGACGTCCTCCGGGCGGTCGGCGGCCAGGCGCTCGCATTCCTCGTTGACGATGGGGATGACCCGCGAGAGGTCCTCTTCGTAGGCCACCAGCACATTGAGATTGATGCGGGCGAAGCCCTGGGTCATGTTGGTGGCCACCGTGATGGCGCTGTTGGGGATGATGTGGACGTGGCCGTTCAAATCGCGCAGGACGGTGCGGCGCGGGGTGATTTCAATGACCTGCCCGCTGACGCCCGCCACCTGGACGACATCGCCGACGGCGTACTGGCCTTCGACGAGGATGAACAGGCCGTTGATCACGTCCTTGATCAGCGTCTGCGCGGCGAGGCCGATGGCCAGCCCGGCGACGCCGACCCCGGCGATGAGGGCCGAGACCTGCACCCCGAGCTGGTCCAGGACAATGGCGGCGCCCAGCAGGGCCAGGAAGATGTTGAACAGCCACCCAAGGGTCGACATGAGGGTGTTGACGCGCCGCTCGACAACCTCGGGGTCCTCGGCGCGGACCTTCGCGGCCCGCAGCGAGGCGCCCAATACCACCCGGCCGAGCACCCGCTGCACGACGATGCGCGTGATGACGAGCCCGGCGACGACGAGGACGACCGTGAGCCCGTTGGTCCGGAGCCAGTCCTGCCACTCGTCGAGGCTGGTGGGCAGCAGGAAGGGGAGGTAGCCGGTCATACCGCCTCCATGCGTGCGTAGCTCTGGAGCAGCCGCCGGGTGCCGGCGGTGTCGAATTCGACGACGTACTCGATATCGCCGCCGTTGACCCTTGCGTCGGTCACCCGGCCCTCCCCGAACTTCGGGTGGCGGACGCGGGTCCCGGGAGGCCAGGCGGCATCGGTCGCGGGCGGCCGGTCGTCGATGGCAGGCGCGGCCTCGGCGGTTCCGAGGTAGCCACGTGAGCGGCCGCCATGGGGCGAAAGCAGCGTGGCCGGGATATCGGCGAGGAAGCGCGAGGGCGGGTTGACCGTGGAGCTGCCCCACGTCATCCGGCGGTAGGCGCGGGTGAGATAGAGCTGGTCCATCGCCCGGGTGATTCCGACATAACAGAGGCGGCGCTCCTCCTGCATCTGGAGGGGGTCATCGAACGACCGCTGGTGGGGGAGAATGCCCTCTTCCATGCCGACGAGGAAGACCACGGGGAATTCGAGGCCCTTGGCCGCGTGGAGGGTGATGAGGGTGACCGCGTTGGCGCCGCCATCGAGGGTGTCGGCGTCGGTGACCAGCGCGACATCCTGCAGGAAGGTGGCGAGGTCGTTGCCCTCGCCGGCCGTCTCTTCGTACTCGGCGAGGAGGGATTGCAGCTGGAGCACGTTCTCGAGCCGCTCGTCGGCGTCGTCGCCCTCCTGCAGGTAGCGAACGTAGCCGGTCGCGTTGAGGAGCCGTTCGAAGAGGTCGGTGAGCCGCCCGGTGCGGTGCTCGCGGAGGTCCTGGAGCATGGTGACGAACTGGCGGAGGGCGCCGGCGGAACGGCCCGTGACCTCCGGGAGGCTGCCCATGGCGGCGGCCTGGCAGGCAGCCCAGAGCGAACCGGCGCGGCCGGCCTGTTCACGCAGGCGCTCGACGGTGCGGTCGCCGATGCCGCGTCCGGGGACGTTGATGATGCGGAGGAGGCTGGCTTCATCGGCCGGGTTGTGAATGACCCGCAGGTAGGCGAGGAGGTCGCGGATTTCGCGCCGCTCGTAGAAGCGGACGCCGCCGACCAGCCGGTAGGGGATGCGGTGCCGGACGAGCGCCTCTTCGAACGCGCGCGACTGGGCGTTGGTTCGGTAGAGCACGGCGAAATCGGCGTAGGCCCGGCCCGCGCGGACCTGGCGGCCGATTTCGGCGGCGACGAACTCGGCCTCCTCCTCGTCGTTGTACGCCTCGTAGGTGGCGATGGGCGTGCCGCCGGCCCGTGCGGTCCAGAGCTTCCTCGGGTGCCGCCCCGGGTTGCGGGCGATGACGGCATCGGCGGCGGCGAGGATGGGGCTGGTGGAGCGGTAGTTCTGCTCGAGGAGGTGGATGGCGCAGCCCGGGAAGTCCCGCTGGAAGTGCTCGACGTTGCGGATGTCGGCGCTGCGCCAGGAGTAGATGCTCTGGTCGGGGTCGCCCACCACGGTGATGTTGCGGTGCACCGAAGCCAGCTGGCGGGCGAGCTCGTACTGGGCCCGGTTGGTGTCCTGGAACTCATCGACCAGCACGTGGCGGTAGCGCCCGGCCCACTTCTCGCGGAGCGCCGGGTCCCGGAAGAGGTCGATGGCCCGCAGGAGGAGGTCATCGAAATCGACCGCGCCGGCCCGGCGGAGGGCGGCCTGGTAGAGCTCGTAGGCTTTCACTGCCACCTCGTCCTGGTAGGTGCGGGCCTGAGCGCGGAAGGCTTCCGGGCCCAGGAGCTCGGCCTTGGCGGCGGAGATGCGCGCCAGCAGCGAGCGCGGCGCAACCTGGCGGGGGTCGATGCGGAGCTCCTCCAGGACGCGCTTCATCACCCCGAGCTGGTCGCTATCGTCATAAATCGAAAAGTCCGCGGGCAGGCCGACGGCCTCGCCATCAATGCGGAGCCAGCGTGCGCACATGGCGTGGAAGGTGCCGAGGTGGAGGGCGGCGGCGTCTTCGCCCATGAGGGCGGCCGCGCGCTGGCGCATCTCGCGGGCCGCCTTATTGGTGAACGTGACGGCGAGGATGTTCCAGGGTGGAACGCGGCGCTCCCGCACCAGCCACGCGATCCGGTGGGTGATGACGCGGGTCTTGCCGCTGCCCGGGCCGGCGAGAATGAGCACGGCGCCATTGCCGTGGGTGACGGCGGCGCGCTGGGCGTCGTTCAGCCCGGCGAGGAGGTCGGCCGGCGCGAGCGGGGGTTCCACGGCCGCCATCGTAACATTCGATCATCCGCCTGAGCGATTCGCCGGCTGCATCTTGGCAGCGGCTGCGGTAAGGTGATGCGGGGCGCGCGCCGCCGCGGAGCTGCACATGTTCGATTCCTGGCCCGGGGGCTCCTGGGAAGCGACCGTCCGCTACCTCGCCGCGGTCATCATCATCTACCTGGCGGCCGTGTGGGTCGCCCTGGTGTTCTGGACATACCGCGATATCCGCCAGCGCAGCCGCGACCCGGTGATCCAGACGGTCGCGGTGCTGCTGGTGCTGCTCTTCTTCCTCCCGGGGCACTGGGTGTACCTGATTGTGCGGCCCCGCTACACGCTGACCGAACTCTACGAACGCTCGCTCGAAGAAGAGGCCCTGCTGCAGGAGCTGGAAGACCAGAAAGCCTGCCCCACCTGCCGGCGGCGCGTGCAGGATGATTTCCTGGTCTGCCCGTCGTGCCGGACGCAGCTGAAGGAGCCGTGCCGCCAGTGCGGGCGTCCGCTGAGCTACGCGTGGGTGGCCTGCCCGTACTGCGGGCTGGAGAAGGCGCCCCGGGAGGGCTACGGCGCGCGGCCGGCCCGGGCACCGCAGGCCCGGCAGTTCGCGGCGCCCGGGGCACAGCCGCCCCGCCAG
>NZ_DAOUAO010000186.1:0-8049 GCF_034433535.1 Tepidiforma sp. | reverse complement strand
CTGGCGCTCGCGCACCGGCGACGGCGCCGGCGGCGACCTGCTCGCCCAGCTGACGGCGGTGGTGGGGTCCGATGTCGCCCGGGAGGCGTGCGCGCCGGTCCTCGAGGAGGTGCTCCGGGGCAGGCAGGCCAGCTTCGAGCACACCTGCACGGGGGCGAACGGCGAGCCGCTCGAGGTATGCGCACGGCGCCTCAACGCAGGCGGGGCGGGCATGACGGTGGTGAGCGTGCGACCGGTGCGGGAAGCGGATGGCGCTTATCGGCGGCTCTTCGACCACGCGCCGGACATTATCTTTTCCCTGGACCGGGAGGCGCGGGTAGCGGCGCTCAACCGCGAGGGCTACCGGGTGACCGGCTACACGCCGGGGGAGGTGCTGGGCCAGCCGATCGCGAAGTTCGTCGCACCGGAGCACCTGCCGCGGGCGGCGAGCGCGCTCCAGACCATCTGGGCGGGCGGGAGCGTGCCGCGGCTTGAGCTGGAGCTCGTGTTCAAGGACGGGCGGCGCGGCTGGTTCGAGATGCGCGGCTACACGGTGGTCGAAGACGGGCAGGTGGTGGGAACCACCCACATCGCGCGCGACATCACCGAGCGGCGGGCGCTGGCCGAGGCGCGCGAGCTGCTGTCGCAGGCGGCCGCCGCGGCGCCGATCGTGATCTGGGCAGTCGATATGGAGGGGCGCTACACGCTGCTCGAGGGCGGGGCACTGGCAGAGTACGGGCTGCGGGCCGGCGAGCTGGTGGGACAATCGATCTTCGAGTTCCAGGCCGAACGCCCCGAAATCATCGAGCAGGTGCGGCGCGGGCTGGCGGGCGAGGCATTTTCGGCGCTCGGTCGCTGGCAGGACACGACCTGGGAGGCGCGCTACGTGCCGCTGCGCGATGCCGGGGGCCGGCAGGTGGGGCTGATGGCGGTGGTGCTCGATATCACCGAGCGGATGCGCACGGCCGAAGCCCAGGCGCGGGCCGACAAGATGGAGGCGCTGAGCATCCTGGCCGGCGGGGTCGCGCACGATTTCAACAACCTGCTGGTCGGGGTGCTGGGCAACGCTTCGCTGGCGCTGCTGGAGCTGGAGCAGGGGCACCCGGCGCGGCCCGCCGTCGCGGAGATCGAAGCCGCGGCCCGGCGGCTGGCCGACCTGACCCGCCAGATGCTGGCGTTTTCGGGGCGGGGGCAGTTTGTGCGCGGCGAGCTGGATATCAACGCGGTCGCGCAGGCGGCCATCCGGGGGCGGCAGCGGCAGCGCGGCGTGCGGGTGCGGCTGATCCCGGGGCAGGGGCTGCCGCTGGTGATCGGCGATGCGGGGCAGCTGCGCCTGGCGATCGCGGCGCTGGTGGAGAACGCGGTCGAGGCCTCGCCCGAGGGCGGCCGGGTGACGGTCACGACCCGCGCCGTCGAGGCGACGGCGGCAGAGTTCGCGCGCGCCCAGCCCATCCGCCCTGCGACGGGCCGGTACGTGGTGGTAGAGGTGACCGACGCCGGCGAAGGGATTGCGCCGGAGCTCCTGGAGCGCATCTTCGAGCCGTTCTTCACCACGCGCTTTACCGGGCGGGGGCTCGGGCTGCCGGCGGCGGCCGGGGTGGCACGGGGGCACGGCGGCTGCATCGTCGCCGAATCGGCGCCGGGGCGGGGAAGCCGCTTCCGGCTGTACCTGCCGGCGGCGGCAGCGGATTCGCCCTCGTGACGGATTTCACACGGATTTCATGGACACGGCGGCCGGCCGGCCGGAGCCGGGCCGTATACTCAGGCGGGTAGAGGGGTCCCGCCTGATGCGCACCGTGTTCCTGGTTACCCGGCATGCCGATGTCGCCCGGCTGGGCAGCGACCTGGAGCGCGCGGGCTTCAACGCCCCGGTGATCGCCCCGGAGCGGCTGGCCTCGGATGAGCTGCAGAACCGGGTAGACGTGGCGGTCCTGGATTTCCGGGATATCCCCCCGGCGGCCTTTTCGATCATCGCGACCGCCTACGGCGAAAACGGCGTGGTCATGCTCGCGATTGTGACGCCCGAGCAGCTCGACCGGGTAAGCGCGGACCTTCCAGTGGACGACTTCGTGCTGCTGACGGCGCCGGCGGAGGAGCTGGCGCGGCGGATCGAACGGGCGCTCTGGCGGAAGCACGGGGTCGATACCGAGAACTGCATCCGCTGCGGGGCGCTCGCAATCGACCTGACGAACTACCGCGTGACGGTCGACGACGAGCCGGTGGTGCTGACCTTCAAGGAGTACGAACTGCTGCGCTTCCTGGCGATGAACGCGGGGCGGGTGTTCACGCGCGAGCAGCTGCTCAACCGGGTGTGGGGCTACGACTACTTCGGCGGGGCGCGGACGGTGGACGTCCACATCCGGCGGATCCGCGCCAAGATCGAAGTGAACGGGCACGCGTTCATTGAAACGGTGCGCAACGTCGGCTACCGGTTGGTGGCCGACGCGCGCAAGGCCCCAGGCGAGCAGGCGGGCGGCTAGAGCGGCTCGTCGCACTCCTGGCGGACGATGTCCTCGAAGGTTTCACGGCGGGCGATGAGGCGGGCTTCGCCGTCCTTCCAGAGGACCTGGGCGGCCCGGCCGAGGGAGACGTAGTTGGAGGACATGGCCGCCCCGTAGGCGCCGGCATCGTGGAGAACGACGAGGTCGCCGGGCTCGGGCCGGGGCAGGTCGCGCGGCTGGAGGAGCTCCTGGTCGTCGCGGGTGAAGACGTCGCCGCTTTCGCAGAGGGGGCCGGCGACGACGAACGGCTTGGGGTCGCGGCCGGCGCCGCGGCCGACGATGGAGATGCGGTGGTAGGAGCCGTACATGGCGGGGCGGATGAGGTCGTTGAAGCCGGCGTCGCACATGATGAACTGGTGGCCGGGGCCTTTTTCGTTGGTGCGGGTGGCCTTCACATCGGTGACCCGGGCGACGAGGAGGGCCATGCCGGCGACCGGGTAGCGGCCGGGCTCGATTTCGATGCCGATCGGGCGCTCGGCGGCGGCCGAGAGCTGCCGGACGCCCTCGGCGAGAATGGCGCCGTACTCCTCGAGCGGGTAGGCGGGCGCGCCGGGTCGATAGGGGTGGGGGATGCCTCCGCCAAGGTTGACGGCGGTGACATCCGGGTAGTGGGGCAGCAGGTGGGCGAAGAGCGCGATGAGCTTCTTCATGTTCTCATCGAACTCGCGGATCTGCGGGCCGGTGCCGACGTGGGCGTGGAGGGTGACGACGGGGAAGCCGGCCTCATCGGCGAGGCGCTTCGCGGCGAGGTGGTCTTCGTACCAGATGCCGTGCTTGGAGGAGGGCCCGCCGGTATCGCAGGCCTGGACGTGGCCGTGGCCGAATCCGGGGTTGATGCGCATGGCGATGGGGCCGCGGTAGCCGGCCCCGGCGAGCTCGCGGATCATGCCGGGGGAGCCGACATTGGGGAGGATGCCCTCTTCGAGGACGACGCGGAGGGCGTTATCGCGGAAGACATCGGCGGTGTACATCACGACGGGCGGCTGGTGGCCCATGGGGAAGCCGGCGGCCTTCGCGCGGAGCACTTCGTTGCCGCTGACGGCGTCGATCCAGAGGCCGTGGCGGCGGGCCGTTTCGAGCACCGGCCGGGCGGGGTTCGCCTTGACGGCGTAGCGGCAGTGGAGGCCGGGGCCCGCGGTGAGCGCGGCCAGCTCGGCGAATTTCTTCTCCATGATGGCGGCGTCGTACAAGTAGAAGGGCGTGCCGACCTTGGCGGCGAGCGCTTCGAGGGGGTACTGGGCAGGGTCCATGCTGGCGAGTCTAGCAGCGGGCGGAGTCAGGCGCGCTTCGGGCTGCGGCGGCCAGGGCCCGGGCGGGCGCTGCGCCGCTGGAGGCGCCTGCGGATGGCATGGGGCTCGACGGTGAGGAGCCCGCGGCCGCTCATCGGCATGCGGCGCCGCCGGGCTTCGAGCTTGCGTGCGCGCTCTTCCCAGCCCATCAGCGCTCCCCTGCCGGGTCGCGGGCGGGGGCGCCGTCGTGGTGGCGCTCATGGAGGCTGGCGAGGTGCTGCTCGAGGTGTTCGAGCTGGCGGCGGAGGTCGTCCATGCGGCGGTCGAGGTCGTTGAGGCGCTCCCATTCGGGGTCGGGGAGGCGCTGGATGGCTCCGTTGGAATCATCGTGGAAGGCGACGATGTGGCCGGGGACGCCGACGACCGTCGCGTTCGGCGGGACGTTGGTGACGACGACGCTGCCGGCGCCGATGCGGACGTTTTCGCCGATTTCGACCGCGCCGATGACCTTGGCGCCGGCCCCCACGGTGACGCGGTCGCGCAGGGTGGGGTGGCGCTTGACGCGGCGGGTGCTGGTGCCGCCAAGGGTGACGCCCTGGTAGAGGGTGACGTCGTCGCCGATCTCGGTCGTTTCGCCAATGACGACGCCCATGCCGTGGTCGATGAAGAAGCGGCGGCCGATGCGGGCGCCGGGGTGGATTTCGATGCCGGTGAAGAAGCGGGCGAGGTGCATGATGCCGCGCGGCAGGAGGGGGACACCGCGCCGGTGGAGGGCGTGGGCGAGGCGGTGGGCGAGCCGGGCGTGGAAGCCGGGGTAGAAGAGGACGACCTCGAGGGGGGAGCGCGCGGCCGGGTCGCGCTCCATGGCGGCGCGGATATCGTCGCGGATCTCGGCGAGGACGCCCATGCCGATCACCTTACGGCATTGGCGGTGCGGTGTGCGCGCGGGGGATGGCGCGGTTCAGGGGCGGCCGGCCCGGTTGAGGCTCTCGGCGGCGGCGAGGGCGGGTTCGCGGACGCGTTCAGCCTCGAGGCGGTCCATCTGCATCTGCACGTTGAGGGGGTAGACGCCGGTGAAGCAGGCGTTGCAGAGGTCGTTCGGGTCCTGGCCGGTGGCGCGGTTGAGGCCATCGAGGCTGAGGTAGCCGAGGGAATCGGCGCCGATGTGCTGGCGGATCTCTTCGATCGAGTGGTTGGCGGCGATGAGCTCGGCTTTGGTGGCCATATCGACGCCGAGGAAACAGGGCGAAACGATCGGCGGGGTGGTGATGCGCATGTGGACCTCGCGGGCGCCAGCCCGGCGGAGGAGGGCGATGACGCGCGGGGTGGTGGTGCCGCGCACGATGCTGTCATCGACGAGGACGACGCGGCGGCCGGCGAGGACATCGCTGAGGGCGTTGAACTTGAGGCTGACGCCGGCCTCGCGGATGCGCTGGTCGGGCTGGATGAACGTGCGGCCGACGTAGCGGTTCTTGACGAGCCCTTCGCGGTAGGGGATGCCGGAAGCGCGGGCGTAGCCGATGGCGGCCGGGGTGGCGGAATCGGGCACGCCGATGACGATGTCGGCTTCGACCGGGTGCTCCTCGGCGAGGATGGCGCCCATGGCTTCACGGGCGGGGTAGACAAGTTGCCCGCCAATCCGGGAATCGGGGCGGGCAAAGTAGGTGTATTCGAAGGTGCAGATCGCCCGTTTCCGGGCCGGGGCGACGGGGAAAAAGCTCGCGCAGCCCTCGGCATCGATCATGAGGACTTCGCCGGGCTGGATTTCGCGCTCCATCTGGAGGCCGAGGTGTTCGAGCGCGCAGGATTCGGAGGCGATGACCCAGCCGCTGTTGATGCGGCCGATGCAGAGCGGGCGGACGCCCATCGGGTCGCGCATAGCGAAGAGGCGGTCGCGGGTCATGATGACGACGCTGTAGGCGCCTTCGAGCCGGCGCATCACGTAGTGGAAGCGCTCTTCCCAGCGCTGGCCGGGTGCGATGGCGAAGAGGTGGGCGATGACTTCGGAATCGGCGGTGGATTCGAAGGCGATGCCCTGGGCCTCGAGGTCCTCGCGGAGGATATCGACGTTGGTGAGGTTGCCGTTGTGGGCGAGGGCGATCGGCTCGCCGGTCAGGCGATCGTGGACGACGATCGGCTGGGCGTTGCAGGCGAGCGAGCCGCCGGCGGTGGAATAGCGGGTGTGGCCGATGGCGATGTGGCCCTTGAGGTAGGCGAGGTCTTCTTCGTCGAAGACCTGGGCAACGAGGCCCATGCCGGTGCGGAGGGAGAAGTCTTCCCCGTTGCTGGTGGCGATGCCGGCGCTTTCCTGGCCCCGGTGCTGGAGGGCATACAGCCCGTAGAAGGTAAGCCGTGCGACGTCATCGCCGGGGCTGTAGACCCCAAAGACGCCGCAGGCCTCGCGCGGGTTATCGCTTTCGGGCAGCAATCCCCTCCGGCCCTCCTGCTGTATCGGCTACTTCCGAGTATACGGGGTGGAGGTGGGAGATGGGAGGTTGGAGGTGGAGACCGTCGCCGGCCGAAGGGTCGGGGCCAACGAGGGTGCGGCCGAAGGATGAGCGGAGCTCGGGGCGGCTGATGCCGGACCGGCCAGCAGGGGCCGGGTCCAACCTTCCGCCTCCAACCTCCCACCTCGGGGCTAGGAGGGCTTGCGGACGGCGCCGGGGATGCCGTTGGGGTCGATGCGCATGCCGTAAAGCTCCTGGTTGTGGCTGTGGGCGAGCTGGTGGAGGTTGAACACGGCGAGCATCGCCTGCCACTGGCCCTGCGCCTCGAGGGTCTGGTTGACCGCCTCCTTGGCCAGCTTGAGGGCGAAGGAGGGCTTCTGCGCGATCTTCTCGGCCAGCGAGAGGGTGAACGATTCGAGCTCTTCGCGCGGGACGACGTGGTTCACCATGCCGAGGCGGTGGGCCTCCTGGGCGCTGATCCAGTCGGCGGTGAAGAGCATCTCCTTCGCCTTGCGGGCACCAAGCTCCCACGGGTGGGCGAAGTATTCGACGCCGCAGACGCCCATCTGGACGACGGGGTCGGAGAACTGGGCGTCATCGCTGGCGACGATGAGGTCGCAGACCCAGGCGAGCATGAGGCCGCCGGCGATGCACTTGCCCTGCACCTGGGCGATGGTGGGCTTGGGGATGTTGCGCCAGCGGCGGCACATGCCGAGGTAGATTTCCTCCTCGACGGCCATGTAGCCCTCGGCGCCCTTCTTGCCGAATTCGCGCCAGGTGCCGACCACGGGGTAGTCGGAAAGGGGCTTGCCGCCGCCGCGGAGGTCGTGGCCGGCGGAGAAGTGCGGCCCGGCGCCGGCGAGGATGATGACTTTCACGGACTCATCGGCGGCGGCGTAATCGAAGGCGGCGTTGAGGTCGTAGGTGAGCTGGTAGTTCTGGGCGTTGCGCGCCTCGGGGCGGTTCTGGGTGATGCGGGCAACCCCGGGTAGCGGGGTTTCGTAGAGGACGGTTTCGAATTCGGGCACGGGCGGACCTCCGGCGACGCCAGGGCTGGCGGATCTGCCGGGATTCTACCGCCCCATCCGAATCCTGTGTTGGGCGTCCGAATGCCTCCCGCGGGCGGCTGGTCAGCCGACTTTCGCCCAGGCCTGCACCTTCTCTTCGAAGCGGACGCGGACAGCGCGGCGGGCCTCGCCGACGAATTCGGCCAGCTCATCGAGGCGGGCCTCGCAGTAGGCGAGGGCCGACTCGATGCTGGTCACGTCGTCGCTTTCGGCGGCTTCGAGGAAGAGGGCGGAGGCGAGCACGCCGGGGTCGCGCACGATGGCTTCGCGGGCGGCGAGGGGCGTTTCGAGGGGGCGCTGGTAGATGCGCGAGAGCTGGCGCAGCAGCGGGTCGGTGAGCATACCGGCCCTCCCGTGGGCTAGGACTGGCGGGCGACTTCCTCGCGCGGGGGCTTCAGTTTGCTGTAGCAGTTCGAGCAATAGACGGGGCGCTCACCGCGGGGCACGAAGGGGACCTCCGTCATCTGACCGCACTCCGCGCAGGATGCGGGGTGCATCTGCCGCGGGGTCTTGCCGCCGAAGCTGGCGAAGTTGCCGTAACGGACGTAGCCGTCGGCGGCTTCGAGCGAGTTCTGGCTGGAGCGGCGGGCGGAGCGGCAGGCGGGGCAGCGGGTCGGTTCGTTCATCAGCCCTTTGTTGGCGTAGAACTCCTGCTCCCCGGCGGTGAAGACGAAGTTGGTGCCGCAATCGCGGCAGCTGATCTGCTTATCGGCAAACGCCAAGATGAACTCCTGGATTCCGCACCATGCGGGTCTCGTATTCATGGTAGCAGAGGAGGTGGGAGGTTGGAGCGGGGAGCCGGGAACCGGGAGCGGGGAGCCGGGAG
>NZ_DAOUAO010000185.1:0-8721 GCF_034433535.1 Tepidiforma sp. | reverse complement strand
ACGAAGCGGGGGTTGCAATCGGTGGAGACGGCGACGCCGCGGCGGGTGCCCATGATGCGGAGGACGGCGGCATCGCCGCCGGGCGGGACGACCGTGCTGGCGAGGACCTGGTGGTCGTACTGGCGGAAGATGCCGCGCCTGGAGGCGATGTTGGGGCGGGCGAGGAGCTGGCGGAGCGCGGCGGACGCGGCTTCGGGGGCGAGGTCGGGCAGGGCGGCGAGGTCGACGCTATTGAGGGGTTCGAGCTCGGGCGGGCGGACGCCCTGGCGGCGGTACTGGGGCGGGTCGGTGGCGATGTCGACGGGGACGCGTGCGACTTCGCGGCCGTGTTCGCGGACGACGACTTCGGAGCCGCCGGTCACGACGCCGATGGGGGCGCAGTGGAGCTCCCAGCGCTGGAAGAGGGCGGTGACCTCGCCGACGTGCTCCTTTTTGGCGATGACGAGCATGCGCTCCTGGCTTTCGGAGAGCATGACTTCGTAGGGGGTCATGCCCTGTTCGCGGCGGGGGACGTTCTCGAGGTCGAGGATGGCGCCGGAGCCGCCCTTCGCACAGCATTCGACGACGGAGGAGGTGAGGCCGGCGGCGCCGAGGTCCTGGAGGCCGACGATCCAGTCGCGGTGCTCGGAGGCGAGTTCGTAGCAGGCCTCCATGAGGAGCTTTTCGAGGAAGGGGTTGCCGACCTGGACGGCGGGGCGCATCTCTTCGAAGCGGGCCTCGGGGTCGGTGCGGGAGGCGAGGCCGGAGGCGCCGTGGATGCCGTCGCGGCCGGTATCGGCGCCGACGAGGAGGAGGACGTTGCCTTCGCCGCGGGCGCGGGCGGAGAGGAGCTTGCCGGTTTCGGCGACGCCGACGCACATGGCGTTGACCAGGGGCGTGCCGGAGTAGGCCGGCGCGAAGAAGGTTTCGCCGCCGACGGTGGGGATGCCGAGGCAGTTGCCGTAGCCGCCGATACCGGCGACGACGCCGTGAAAGAGGTAGCGGTCCTGGGGGTTCTCGAGGGGGCCGAAGCGGAGGGAATCGAGGATGGCGATGGGGTAGGCGCCCATGGCGAAGATATCGCGGACGATACCGCCGACGCCGGTGGCCGCGCCCTGGTAGGGCTCGATGGCGGAGGGGTGGTTGTGGGATTCGATTTTCATGACGACGCAGCGGCCATCGCCGATATCGATGGCGCCGGCGTTTTCGGCGCCGACCGCGGTGAGGACGCGCGGGCCGCTGGAGGGGAGGAGGCGGAGGAGCGGCTTGCTGTTCTTATAGCCGCAGTGTTCGCTCCAGAGCGAGCCGAACATGCCGAGCTCGACCTCGTTGGGTTCGCGGCCGAGGCGCTGGACGAGGAGGTCGTACTCCTCGCGGGTGAGGGCGACGGCATCGAGGGCGGCCTGGTCGACGGGCATGAGGCTATGGTACGCGCCCGGGTGCGTACGGGAGAGTGGCGGGGTTCAGCTGAGGCTGAACGGCGGGTAGCGGTCGGTGAGGAGGGCCATATAGGCGGCGACGCGCATGGTCCAGCGGTAGTACCCGGCGAGGTAGTTGTGGATGGCTCCCGGGATGCGGCCGATGAAGATGCCGACGACCCAGCCGATGAAGAGGAGGATGTTGGCAATGATTTGGAGGATGTAGAGGACAAGGTAATGCGGGATGACCAGGATGAGACGGAGGAAGACGGTCAGGCGGCTGCGGCCCTCGAGCTGGGCTTCGCCCCAGAAGCGGACGGGATAGGCGGCATCGGGGCCGAAGGCGAAGGGCGGGTAGCGCCCGGTGAGCAGAAAGGTGTAGGCGTTGACGCGGGCCGCCCAGTGGAGGGTGTTCAGGATGAGGCTGGCGAAGCTGGCCGGCATGCGGCCGGTGACGATGATGACGAACCAGGAGAGGATGACGAGGACCTGGACCAGCGCACCGAGGACACCAACGATGAGGAGGTGGGGGATGGCGAGGATGATGCGGAAGAGGATGGTGAGTCGGGACTGGGATGCGGCCGGGTCGACGTCGAGGCCGAAGGGGTAGGCAGGAGCAGATACGGTCATGGGCGACCTCCAGCGGCCGGCCCCTTGGGACCCGCGCCGGGATGTCGCGAGTTGTACGCGATTGCGGGTTAAGATGTAAAGTGCCGGTTCAGGCGGTGACGGCGGCGAGGGCGGTGCGGATGACGGACTCCCAGATGCGGTTGCCGTCGATGCCGCCGACGAGGGCTTCGCCGGCGCGTTCGGGGTGGGGCATCATGCCGAGGACGTTGCCGCGCCGGTTGATGATGCCGGCGATGTTGCGGGCGGAGCCGTTTGGGTTGGCTTCGGGGGTTACGTTGCCCTGCGGATCGCAGTAACGGAAGACGACGCGGCCGGTCTGCTCGAGGAGATCGAGGGTTGCGGGGTCGGCGTAGTAGTTGCCCTGGCCGTGGGAGATCGGGATGCGGAGGACGGCGCCCTGCGGGATGGCATCGACCCAGGGTGAGGAGCCGCCCTCGCGGCGGAGATGGGTCCATTCGCAGCGGAACTGGAGGCTGGCGTTGCGGATGAGCGCGCCCGGGAGGAGGTGGCTTTCGCAGAGGACCTGGAAGCCGTTGCAAATGCCGATGACCGGTTTGCCGGCCTCGGCGAAGGCGATGACGGATTCCATGACGGGGGAGAAGCGGGCGATGGCGCCGGCGCGGAGGTAATCGCCATAGGAGTAGCCGCCCGGGAGGACGACGGCGTCGTAGCGGGAAAGGTCGGTTTCGCGGTGCCAGAGGATATCGGCCTGCTGGCCGAGGACGTCCTGGAGGACGTGGTAGGTGTCGCGGTCGCTCCAGGTGCCGGGGAAGCGGATGATAGCGAAGCGCATAGGGTGATTGTGGGGCCGGCCGGGGGGTGTGTCGATGGCGCGCTGGGCTTCAGGGGCTGCGGAGGGGGGATTCGCCGCGGGCGAGGGAAGCGATCTCCTCGGGGGTGGGCTGGGGGTACCTGACGCGGGGATGGTAGACGGCGCGGAGGGTGGCCTTGAAGGAGCGGGCGATGGTCTGGAGGTCGCGCAGGGTGATATCGCAGTCATCGAGCTGGCCTTCGGCGAGGCGCTCGGCGAGGATGGCATCGACGGTGGCATCGATATCGGCGGACTGGCCGCCGGCGGCGCGGATGACGGCCTCGCAGGAGTCGGCGAGCATGACGATGGCGGCCTCGCGGGATTGCGGGCGCGGGCCTTCGTAGCGGAAGTCGGCCGGGTCGGGCTGGGCGCCGTCGGCGGCGGCCTGGCGGTAGAAGTAGGAGACGAGGCGGGTGCCGTGGTGCTGGGGGATGAATTCACGGACGGACTCGGGCAGGCGGTGGCGGCGGGCGAGCTCGATGCCGTTGGTGACGTGGGCCCGGATGATGCGGGCGCTCTCCTGCGGGGGGAGGCCATCGTGGGGGTTGGGGCGCTCATCGAGCATGTTTTCGATGTAGTAGCCGGGCATGGCGAGCTTGCCGATGTCGTGGTAGTAGGCGCCGACCCGGGCGACGAGGGCATCGGCGCCGATGCCGGCGGCCGCGCGCTCGGCGAGGGCGCCGACGAGCATGCTGTGGTGGTAGGTGCCGGGGGCCTCCTCCTGCAGGCGCCGGAGGAGCGGGTGTTCTGGCTGGGCAAGTTCGAGCAGCTGGATGCGGGTGGTGATGCCGAGGGCGAAGCTGAGAAGCTGGACCAGGCCGAGGCTGATCACCGCCGCGGAGACGCCGTGGATGGAGGCCGCGAGCGCGATCCAGCCGAGTTCGGGGGTGGCGCGGGGAACCTGCAGGAGCCAGAAGGTCAGCAGGACGGCAGCGCAGGCGAGGCCGGCGGCGAGGCCGGCGAAGGCGAAGCGGCTGATGCGCTCGGCGCGCTGCAGGGCGAGGGCGCCTGCCAGGCCGGCGAGGGAGGAGGACGCGGCGAATTCGAGCGCCTGGAGGGGGCCGATGTAGGTGGAGCCGATGACCTGCGGGTAGGCGCCGCCGATGAGCGCGCCCGCCAGCCCGAGGAGGAGGGCGACCGCCGCCGCGTAGGGGAAGTCGGCGAAGGCGGCGACCACCAGCGGGGCGGCGGCCACCGGGAGGGCGTAGATGAGGTAGGTGTGCTCGGCGTCGGGGGTCACGAGGGGGAAGGCGAGGCGCACCCCCGCGAGGGTCAATGCGCTGACGAGCCCGGTGGCCACCAGGCGCCGCACGGAGGGCGCGGAGAAGGGCTGCAGCCGCCATGCGAGGGCGCCGAAGAGCGCGCCGAGCAGGAGGGCGATGAGCGCTGTTCCGCCGAGGGCGTAGGGGTCGAGGGCGTCGCGGAGGGCGCCGGTGGCGCGGAGGGCTTCGAGGTCCTGGGCGGTGACCTGCTGGCCCTCGCTGACGATGACCTGCCCGGCGGTGATGGTGCGCACCACGGGACTCACGGACTGGCGGGCCTGTTCGCGGGCGGCCTCGGTGGCGGCCGTGTCGATGCGGAAGTTGGGGGCGGCGAAGGCGCGGAGGAGGGTCGCGAGGGCGGTGCGCTCCGGGTCGGCGGTGAGGCCGCGTGCGGCGAGGAGCTGGTCGATGGCGAGGTCGATATCGCGCTGCTGCTCGGCCGGGGTGGCGCCGCGGCCGATGGGGTTGGCCATGAGGGCGCGGAGGAGGTCGAGGGTGCGGGCTTCGAGGAGGGAGAGGCCGTCGGCATCGAGGGACTGGAGGTAGAGGCGGGTCGCGCTGCCGATGGTGGCGGGTGTTTCGATGGCAGCGATCTGGTCGAGCTTTTGGGCGGCGGAGAGGTCGGTGCGGGCGAGGATGGCGCGCACGCTGGAGAAGTAGCGCTGGAGGAGGGCTACGCGGGAGTCGGTGAGGGCGGGGTCGGGCGGGAGCGGGACGTCGCGGACGGCAGCTGCGGCCTGCTCGCGGGCAGCGGTGGTGAGCGCCTCGGAGACGAACTGGGCATCGTGGGCGGCTTCGAAGGTGCGCGGGGCGTAAGCGCCCTCGGCGAGGCCCTGGCGGAGGCCGCCGACGGGGGCGATGAGCACGGCGATGAGCGCGGCGAGGGCGAGCCCGAAGGCGGCAGCGGCAAGGCGGGGGAGTGGTGGGCGCGGGGCCGGTTTCATGGCGGTGTTTCGAGGATACCAGACGGGGATGGCGAGGCCGCGGCGCCGGGCGTGGTTATTCGCCGGCGCGGGGAGAGATGCTCTCGCCGAGGATCTCGGCGAGGCCGGCGAGGTGGCGGATGGTCAGGTAGCCGGCAGCCTCGGGACGGCGGCCCGGGCGGTCGAGGAGGACGGCGCGGAGGCCGGCGGCGCGGGCCCCGGCGATATCGGTGGCTGGCGTGTCGCCGACGAAGAGCGCGTCGTGGGGGTCGACGGTGAGTTCGGCGAGAGCGCGGCGGAAGGGCGCGGGGTGCGGCTTGGCGAGGCCGACATCGGCGCTGGTGACGAACGCCTGCAGGTAGCCGGCGATGCCGAGGGAGGCGGCGGCGGCCTGCCAGTAGGCGCCGGGAAAGATGCTGTTGCTGACGACGCCGAGCCGGTAGCCGCGGAAGTGGAGCGAGGCGAGTAGGGCGCGAGCATCGGGGAGGAGGTCGAGGCCGCGGCTGGCGACGTCGAAGAAGCGCCGGGCGGCGGATTCGACGTCGTTGGCGCCAGACGGCCAGCCGAGCCAGGTAAAGGCCTGACCGAGGATGGCGGCGATGGTGGGGGCGACGGGGTCGGCGGGGCCGGGGCGCTCGGGGAAGACGGCGTGGAAGGCGCGTTCGGTATCGCCAGGCGCGGCCTCCGGGGTGATGTGGCGGCGGGCGTACTCATCGACGGCGGCGCAGGCTGCCGGGATACGGTCGGTGGTGGCGTGGACCAGGGTGCCGTCCCAATCGAAGAGGATGGCGCGGATGGTCATGGCCCCGGCTCAGCCGCCGAGGAGGCGGCGCACGATTTCGTTGATGGCGCGGCCATCGGCGCGGCCGGCGAACTGTTTGGTGAGGACGGGCATGACTTTGCCGAGGTCGCGCGGGGAGCTGGCGCCGGTCTCCTCGATGACGCGGCGGGCGGCGGCTTCAATCTCTTCGGGAGTGGCCTGGGCAGGCAGGTAGGATTCGAGGACGGCGACCTCGGCGGATTCTTTTTCGACGAGGTCCTGCCGGCCGGCGCGCTGGAACTGCTCGATGCTTTCGCGACGCTGCTTAATCTGCTTCTGGATGAGGGCGAGGACCGCCTCGTCGTCGAGGGTGAGCGGCGGGAGCTCGGCCATCCGTGCGAGCTCTTCATCGCTGGCGCCGGGGGGAGCGGTGCGGATCTCGGCGTTCTTGATGGCGGAGAGGAGCATTCGAAGGGTGGATTTGCGGGTTTCGTCGCGGCTGCGGAGGGCCTCGGCGAGGTCGGCCTGGATGCGGTCGCGGAGGGACATGGCGGTGCTCCGAAGTGGAACGGCCCGGCTGGAGTGGCCGGGCCGTCGGTTGTGTGGTGATGGTGCGAGGCGGCTCAGCGCCGGGCGGCGGCTCGGGCTTCGCTGCGGAGTTGCTTCTTGCGGAGTTTGCGAAGGCGCGCTGCTTCCTTCTTCTTGCGCTTGACGCTGGGCTTTTCGTAGAACTCGCGCCGGCGCGCTTCGGAGAGGATGCCATCCTGCTGGACGCGTTTGTTGAAGCGCTTGAGTGCGGCCTCGAAGGGTTCGCCTTCGCCGACGATGACCTCGGACAAGAGCGGCTCTCACCTCGCCTTCTGGTTGGGATGGGGCGGCGTGCGGGCACGCCAGTTTTTTTACGGTATCACATCGTCGGCGGCCGGGCGAGTTTCGGGAGGCGCCGGGAGGCGGGCATCGAGGCGCTCGAGGTGGTATTCGACCCAGAGGCCGGGGCGTTCGCTGCGGATGCCGGGGGCTTCGAGGTTGAGGCGGTCCTGCCGGCGGCGGATGTCGCGGGCGAGGGTTTCGTAGCGCTGGCGGGCGTGGCCGATGGCGAGGCGGTGGGCCTCCCAATCGCCGGTGGCGCGGGCATGGTCGCAGAGGAGGCGGTGGTCGTCGTCGATTTGCTGGAGGCGGCGGAGGTCGTGCTCGATTTCGCGGGCGAGGTCGAGCCAGCGGGGGAGGACGCCGGCGTTGCGGAGGAGGTGATGGCCGAGCCAGTTGGGGTCGTTCTCGTTGCCCTCAAGCGGGAGGGGTCGGCCGGCGCCGGGCAGGTTATCGAAGAGGCCGGTAGCCATGGCCTCCTGGATCTGCGATTCGATGGCCTTTTCGAGGGACATGGGCGGCCCCGGGGAAATGCGCTGGCCCGCCGGGCGAGGGCGGGCCAGTTTATTGTAGCGGCGGCTGCCGGGCCGGCTCAGTCGGCGGAGGGCAGGACCTTGGGCTGGAGGAGCTCCATGGGGCGGCCGTCGACGTTGAGGGCGCAGGGGCCGGGCTTGACGACGAGGACTTCGATGCCGGTCTGCTCGTCGCGGTAGCGCTTGCCGAGCTGGACGGTTTCCATGCCGGTGGTGTCGACCGTGACGTTCGGGTCTTCCTGGCCGCGGATCTGCATGGGCGCGTCGCCGCAGCGGAGTTCGCCAGGGCCGCCCTTGGTGACGATGAATTCCGCGACGCCGCCGGGTACGACGTAGCGCTTGCCGGTCTGTGCTGCTGCCATGGGTGATTCCCCTCTGCTGGTGGTGTGGTGCGGAGGGCATCCCTTCGCCGGGGATGCCGGATTTGGCGGGATCGTACGGGTCGGCGCGGCCGCGGTCAAACTGAAGAGGGGCCGCGCGGGCCTCTCTTCGACGATTCGACCGGTGCGGTTGGTTACTCGACCCAGAT
This sequence comes from Tepidiforma sp., assembly GCF_034433535.1. Lineage (GTDB taxonomy): Bacteria > Chloroflexota > Dehalococcoidia > Tepidiformales > Tepidiformaceae > Tepidiforma. The sequence continues at coordinate 1,009 of NZ_DAOUAO010000185.1, read as the reverse complement.
GTAGCCGAGCATCGGCGGGTGGTAGTCGCAGGTGACCTTGTACTCGCCGGGGGTGTTCATGGTGATCTGGCGGGTGTCGCCCTGGCGGATGTCGTCGCCCTGGACTTCGCCGTTGAAGACGATGTTGTGCAGGCCGACGACGGAGGTGAAGGTGATGGTGGTGCCGGCCCTGACGAGGACGCCGCCCTGGTTGGGCTGCTTGCGCTGGCCATCGGCGACGATGGTCCAGTCGCTGGCGTGGGCTTCGAAGACAACCTGCTCGCTGAACTCGGTCGGCTTTTCGATGGCGACCGGGGTGCCGAGCCCGGGCAGGGTTTCGAACACGGCCTGCGGGATGGCGTACTGGACGCAGGCGGTGCCGGGGTTGATGGCATCGGGCGGGGCGGTGCCCCAGGCGGAGTCAGGCAGCTTGAGGGTGGTGCCGATAGCGAGGATGCTGTTCGCTTCGACGCCGTTGGCTTCGGCGAGGGTGGCGGCGGTCACGTTGGCGAAGCCGGCAGCGACCTCCTCGAGGGTCTGGCCCTTGACGGTGTAGCGGTCGATCTTCGGGAGCTGGATGACGACGTCCTGGGAGAGCGGGGTGGCCGGGTCGGCGTTGTTGGCGCGGGCGAGCTCGGCGGCCGTCGTCTTGTGGGAGGCGGCAGCGGTCTCCCAGGTATCGGCGATGTCGACGATGTAGCGGGCAGTGGAGGGCAGGCGGATTTCCTGGCCGGGGTTGACGACCGGCGAGGCCGGGTCGAGGTTGTTGAGCTGGGCGAGGGCGGCCACGTCCTCGATGAGGTGCTTGTCCGCGATCTGCTGGAGGGTTTCCCCTTCGGCAGCGATGTACACGTTTGTGGGGATGACGAGCGTGCGCCGATGCTCGAGCGGGGCGTCGTCGTTGGCGGTGGTAACGGTCTGCGGGTTCAGCCGGCGGAGCTCGGCGGCGGTGATGCCGTGCTGGTCAGCGATCGACTTCGCGGTATCGCCGGCGGCGATGATGTAGGTGGCGCCCTCGGGCAGCTTCAGG
>NZ_DAOUAO010000184.1:0-12918 GCF_034433535.1 Tepidiforma sp. | reverse complement strand
TTGCGAGGCCGGCGGCTTCGAGCTTGTTGGTTTGGAGGCCGGTTTGGGAGCCGAAGAAGGCGGTGTGCTTGAGCAGGGCGGGCCCGGGGATGTTGATGGCGAAGGCGCCGCTGAAGCGGATGAGGCTGGTGGTATGGCGCTCGGGGTGGAGCACGACGCCGAGGCGGGGAGGGTCGATGGAGAGGGGCGTCATCCAGGCGACGGGGGCGGCGTTGGTGATGCCGCGCCAGGCGGTGGTGACGATGCCGACAGGGCCGGGGTTGAGCATGCGGCGGGCATCGGCGGGGTCGCAGAGTCGGCGCATGGGGCCTCCCGGGGGTTGAACGGCAGGAGAGCCGGGCGGATTCCCGGCTCTCCTGGATGATGGCGGGCTGAGGGGGCTAGTGGTGGCCGGCGCCGTTGCTGGACATGCGGCGCCAGCGGAGGAAGTTCCAGTACTGGAGCAGTTCGGGGAGGTCTTCGGGGTGCTTTTCGAGCTCCATGATGAGCTGGGCGATCTGGCTATCTTTGACGTAGAGCATCTCGCCGTCTTCGCCGAGGAAGTAGTGCAGCGGGCGGTTCAGGATGCGGGCGACGTTGAGGAGCATATCGATGCCGACGGAGCGCTGGCCGGCTTCGTAGAGGCTGATTGCGCTCTGGGTGGTGTTCAGGGCCTGGGCAAGCTGGCCCTGGCTCATACCGGCATCGCGTCGCGCCGCGCGGATGCGATGGCCGAGGTTGGCCGACACCGGGGCTTTGCCGGTTTCCGAGCTGGTTTTCATCATGGTTGACCGACTCCGTGCAGGGGCAGTGGGATGGACGCCTGGGGGCTCAGGGCCGTGGGCGATTGCACGTTCAACTTAGCCAGTGGGGTGGTATGGGTCAATCGCGGCTATGAGGTTGCGCAATTGGCCAGGATGCGTGGGGCGTTAGCACGAGGGTCCCTATACTGGCCATATGGAAGAGGTGACAGCGATCGAACGGGCGTCGTTGAGCGAAGAGGAGACGCGGCAGCTGGGTGAGCAGCTCGGGCAGGCGCTGCGGCGCGGCGACATTGTGCTGTTGAGCGGCGAACTGGGAAGCGGGAAGACGTGCCTCGCGCAGGGGATTGGGCGGGGCCTGGGCTGCCGGGGGCAGGTGAACAGCCCATCGTTTGTGCTGATGAACGAGTACGCGGGTCGGGAGACGCTCTACCACGTGGACCTGTACCGCATCGAGGACGTCGAGGAGCTCGATGAACTCGGGCTGTGGGACTACGCCGAGAAAGGTGTGCTGGTGATCGAGTGGCCGGAGCGTGGTGCGGAACTGCTTCCCGGCGACGGGCTGGTGGTGGAGCTCCGCCCGGGCGAGCGCGGGCCGAAGAGCCGGCTGCTGCGCTTCACGCCGCGGGGGCCGCGCGGTCGCGAGGTGGTCGAGGCGATGGGGGCCGCGTGAGCGTCATCCTGTGCATCGACACGGCGTCGGACCGGTTCGCAGTCGGGACGGAGCGCGAGGGGCGCGTGGAGGTGGTGACGGCCGCGGAAGAGCGGACCCACACCACGGGCCTGCTGGCGGCCATCGAGCGGCTGCTGGGCGGCGAGAAGCCGGCAGCGATCCTTGTGGTCAGCGGTCCCGGTTCGTACGCGGGGCTGCGCGTCGGGATTTCGACGGCGCAGGGGCTGGCGCTGGCTACCGGGGCGCCGCTCTTCGGGGTACGCACGTTCGAGGCGGTGGCGCTGGCGGTTGGCAGCGACCGCGATGTGACGGCCATCCACCCGGCGGGCCGCGGTGAGTTCGGGGTCCAGGAGTGGAAGCACGGCAACCCGGCGGGGGAGATTCGGCTGGTTGCCGCACTGGAGCCGGGCCCGCAGCTGGCCGGGGAAGGTGCGGGCGCGCTGGGCGGGACGGAGGTTGGGCCGGAGGAACGCTGCCGCGCGCTGCTCGCGTCGCTGGCGCCACGGGTGCGCGCGGGCGAACTGGAGCCGGGAGCGGAGCCGTTCTATCTGCGGGAACCGGCGGTCACGCTTTCGCGGCGGCTGCGGGTGAGCGGCTGAGCAGGCCGCCAGAACGAAATTCTTCAAGGGAGTTTGCGTGCTGTGGAAGGTATGGAACGTACGCTGTTCCTGGTGAAGCCCGACGCCATGCAGCGGGGGCTTGCGGGCGAAATCATCGGCCGGCTCGAGCGGCGCGGGCTGAAAATCGTCGGCATGAAGCTGCTGCAGATGGACCGGGCGCTGGCGGAACAGCACTACGCCGAGCACCGGGGGAAGCCGTTCTTCGAAGGTCTCGTGGCGTTCATCACGAGCGCGCCGGTGATTGCGATTGCGTGGGAAGGCAAGAACGCCATTGGCACCGTGCGGGCGACGATCGGGTCGACCGACCCTGCAGCGGCGGCCCCGGGCACCATCCGGGCGGACCTGGGGCTGGAGAAGGGGCGGAACCTGGTGCATGCCAGCGACGGCCCGGAGAGCGCGGCGCGGGAGCTCGCGCTCTTCTTCGCGCCCGGGGAGCTGGTGGGCTGGCAGCGCGATGTCGACGGATGGGTCATCGAATAGCGCCGAGAGTGAGCTCGCGGTGGCGGTCTTTTGCGGGTCGAGCACCGGCGCGAAAGATCGTTATGTAGCATGTGCACGGGCGGTCGGGCGGGAGCTCGCCCGGCAGCGGGTGACGCTGGTCTACGGCGGCGCGGGCATCGGCCTGATGGGGGAGCTGGCTGACGCGTGCCTTGCGGCGGGCGGGCGGGTGGTCGGCGTCATCCCGTCGCTGCTGGCGGAGCTGGAGCTTGCGCACCCCGGGCTGAGCGAGCTGCACGTGGTCGATTCGATGGCCGAGCGGAAGGCGCTGATGGCGGAGCTGGCGCAGGGGTTTCTCGCGCTGCCGGGCGGGTACGGGACGCTGGACGAGGCGTTCGAGATGGTGACGTGGCGGCAGCTGGGGCTGCATCCCGGGCCGCTGGTCTTCGTGAATGTGGATGGGTACTTCGACGGCCTGCGCGCGTTCCTCGACCGGGCGACGGCGGACGGGCTGATTTCGGCGCGGAACCGCGAGCTGGCCATGTTCGCTGCAGACGAAGCGGAGGGCGTGCGCCACCTGCTTTGGGCGCTCGGGCGGAGTTAGCGGCTGAGGAAGTGCTCGATGATGCGGGCGCCGAATTCGACGCCGAGGGGCAGGGCGTCCTCATCGATGGTGAAGCCCGGGTCGTGGTGGCGGCCGGCGATGCCGCGGGCCTCGTTGCGCGCGCCAAGCCAGAAGTAGCAGCCGGGGCGGGCTTCGAGGAAGACCGACATGTCTTCGGCGCCCATGGTGGGCACGCCAATGATGTGGTCAGGGCCGAAGTAGCCGCGGGCGAGGTCAAGCACGGCGGCGGTGACGTCGGGGTCGTTGACGAGAGGCGGGCAGGAGGTGGTGTGTTCGAAGGTGAAGGTGGCGCCGAAGGCGGCGCAGATGCCGGCGAGGATCTCCTCGGTGCGGCGGATGGTGAGGTCGAGGACCGGCCGGGTGTAGGTCCGAATGGTGCCCGTCATGGTGGCGGATTCGGCGATGACGTTGCCGCGGAAGCCGGCCTGCAGCTTGCCGATGGTGAGGACGGCCTGCTCGGACGGCGGAACGGAACGGCTCACCACGGTCTGGAGCGCGGTGATGGCGTGCGCGGCCACCACGATGGCATCGACGGACTGGTGGGGAGCCGCGGCATGGCCGCCCCGGCCAGTGATGGTGATGCGGAAGGCGGTGGGAGCGGCGAAGAACGGGCCGGGAGCGAGGTTGATGGCGCCGAGTGGGATATCGGCGCTGATGTGGAGGCCGAGTGCGACGGCGACGCGAGGGTGCTCGAGGACGCCATCGGCGATGCAGGCAGCCGCACCGCCCGAGGCTTCCTCGGCGGGCTGGAAGACGAACCGGACAGCCCCGCACAGCTGCTGGCGCGACTGGTGGAAGAGCCGGGCGAGGGCGAGGGCGATGGCCATGTGGGCATCGTGGCCGCAGGCGTGCATCACGCCGTCGTTGACGGAAGCGAAGGGGAGCGTGGTCTTCTCGGGGATGGGGAGGGCGTCGATATCGGCGCGCCAGAGGACGCAGGGGCCGGGACGGCCCCCTTCGACGAGCGCGGTGGCGCCGGTGCGCGCGATGGGGCGGACGTCGGAGAGACCGATCTCGGTGAGGCGGCGGAGAAGGTAGGCCTGGGTTTCGGTCTCCTGCCAGGAGAGTTCGGGGTGCTGGTGGAGGTGGCGGCGGTCGGCGAGGAGCTGCGGGGTGAGGTCGCGGACGGCGGAGCGAACAGGCGGGAGGGCTGGCTTCGCCATGGGCGGAGCTTAGCAGGTTCGGGCGGGGGTTATTCGGCGCCGGCAACGGAAACGGCCGTCGGCGGCCGACGGCGGTCGGCGATGGCAGCCGGCAGGCCCTGGACCAGTGCCAGGCCAACGAGCGTCACGGCCGCGCCGGCGAGGAGGTTCCAGCCGAGGGGCTCTTCGAGGATGGCCCAGCCGAGGAGGACGCCCCACGGCGGGATAAGGTAGGTCACCAGGGTGGAGCGGACGGCGCCGATCTGCTGGATGAGGGCGGTGTAGAGCACGACCGCGAGCCCCGAGCCGAGGAGGCCGAGGGCCAGGGCGGAACCTAGCGCCGCGGGCTGCCACTCGGCGCTGCGGAAGGCGCCCGTTCCAAGGGCGAGCGGGAGGAGGATCACGGCCGCAGCGGCGAGCTGGCCGGCAGCGAGGTGGAGGGGTTCGATGGCGCCCATCGTGCGGCGGATGACGACGGCGGCAGCGGCATAGCTCAGGGTGGAGAGGAGGACGAGGGCGACCCCGAGGGCCTCGCCGGTGAGGTGGACGAGGTTTGCCGGGCCGGCAAGGATGACGATCCCGGCGAATCCCACGAGCAGCCCGAGGGCCCGCCCGGGGGTGAGGCGCTCCTCCCGGAGGAAGGCCAGCGCGAGGATGGCGGCCCAGAGCGGGGCGGTGGAGTTGGCGATGGAGGCCATCCCGGTGGAGATGTGATGTTCGGCCACGGCGACGAGGCTCCAGGGGAGGGCGAAATTCGCGGCGCCGAGCCCGGCGATGGCCAGCCAGCGGCCGCGCGAGCGGGGGAGGCGGCCGCGGGATGCCATGACCAGCGGGAGAAGCGCCAGCGCGCCGAGTGCCGTCCGGAGGGCGGCGATGCCGAGGGGCTCGAAGCCGGCATCGAGCTGGACACGGATGAATAGAAACGAACAGCCCCAGACGAGGGAGAGGGCGAACAGGGTGGCCAGGTGGCGGGGTTGCACGGCGGCGCGAGACCTCGATCCCAGCGTAGGGGACGGGAGCCGCGCGGGCGAAGGGCGACCTTCAGGCGAGTTGACGCTGGAGGTGGTCGGTTTCGCGGAGGAGGCTGAGCCAGGCGGCCTCGCCGAGCGGGGGGCCGACGAAGCCGGGGCAGTCGCGGTGACCGAGGAGGAGCGGAACGAGGGGGGAGTCGCCGCTAAGGACGGTCTCGAGCGGCGGGGAATCGCGGTGGATGGCGCGGTCGGCGGCGGTATCCCAGTAGACGACGAAGTGGGGGTAGAGGCGGCAGGCGGTGGGGCGGGCTTCGTAGGCGCCGCAGTGGTGCTCGGGGAGGAGGAAGCGACAGCGGCCGTCGTCGCGGGCGAGGAGGTACGGCTGGGCGAGCGGGAGCTCCACGGGGCGACCGTCTTCGACCTCGAGGAACTCGACCGGCTGGAGCCCGGAGACGCGGGCGAAGCGCTCGACGTCGCGCTCGTTCAGGGCGACGCTAAAGACGCGGCAGCAGCGGGCGGGGCACTCATCGACGAGGCAGACGAAGGAGGGCGAGCCGGGGAGCAGGAGGTGGTAGCCCGAGAAGCGGGACGCGGCGTGCTCCCAGGCGGCGCGGGCGCGGGCGGCGAGGTCGGCGGAGGCGGTCGCCGGGATGTCCATCGGGACGATGGTAACGCGGGCGGGGGCGAGGCGCCGGCGATGATTGCTCGAGGGGCGGGCGGGCCGTATCCTCTCTGCTTCGCCGAAGCGGTAGGAAGCGAACGAGATGACGAACGAACAGGGTACCCACGAACACGAGGAACTGACGCCCGAGGAACGGGCGCGTCTGAAGAAGCAACTGACCGAGCAGGCGGTGAAGCTGGCGGTCAACCTTCGCTGGCAGGAAGCCGCGCAGCTCAACCGGGAGTATCTGCAGCGGTTTGGCGAAGAGGCGGAGGCCTACAACCGGCTGGGCAAGGCGCTGAGCGAACTCGGGCAGGGGCAGGAGGCGCTGGAGGCGTACCGCCGGGCGCTCGAACTCGACCCGACGAACCTGATTGCGAAGCGGAACATCGACCGGCTGGGAGCGCTGCGCGATGCCGCGGTCAGCGCGCCGCCGACGCAGGTGGATACGCGGCTGTTCGTGGAAGAGACGGGGAGTGCGGCCGTGGCCACGCTGCAGGCGGTGAATGCCGACACGCTGGCGCTGCTGGACGCGGGCGACATCGTGCAGCTGCAGGTGGAGGGGAATGCGGTCAACGTGGTCACCGTGAACGGGGCGTACGTCGGGATGGTTGAGCCGCGCATCGGGCTGCGGCTGGCGCGGATGATGAAGGCCGGGAACAAGTACAGCGCGGCGATGGTGAGCACGGCCGGCGAGCCGAAGGTCATCCTGCGGGAGACGTTCAAGCACCCCTCGATGCTGAACCAGGTGAGCTTCCCGAAGGAGCGGCTGGCCGAGATCCGGGCCTACACGCGGCGCGGGCTGCTCCACCGCGAGGAGGACGAGGAGTGGGAGTACGGGGACGACGAGGTGGTGGAGGACGAGACCGAGGACGGCTGGAGCGAAACCAGCGAGGATGCCGACGCGGCGCCCGAGCTCGACATCGAGCCGGAGGACGAAACGTACGATTAGCGCACGGGCACAGCGCTGAGCGCCAGGGAGGGTCGCATGATTTCGAAGCAGGAGCTGGTTGACGGGATTCGCTTCGCCGGGCGGCGGGCGGCAGCCGCGGCCGAGCGGACGAAGGACTGGGACCACCAGCTGGGCCACCAATGGACGAGCGGCGATGCCTACCGCCACATCGCGGCGGTGGCCGGGGGAGCTTCGCAGATCTACCCGCTGCTCGATGCCGGGGTGCTTTCGGGGCTCGGCGCGGACCGGATCGCGCAGAACAATGCGGCGGCGATCGAGGGGCTGAAGGGGAAGTCGCGCGAGGAGATCATCGCGGCGATCATCCAGGGGCACGATACCTCAGCGGACTACGTGGCGACGCTCGATGAGGCGGACCTGGCGAAGGTGGTGAAGCTCGGCGGCTACGAGATGGAGAAGGCCGAGATCCTCGCGCAGATCTGGATTCACCACACGATTGCCCACGCCTACGAGGCGAGCGCTCGCTGGCCGATCACCTGAGGCGGGACCGGGCGGTCCCGGAGATGGGGCCGATCGTTCGGCGCAACGGGTGCCAGGGGGAGTAGACTGCGGGGGCATCGAGAACGCGTAAGAGAGGTCCCCATGCAGGTTTCGCCCGTACCAACGCTCGACGCCGAGACGAACCGAATCCGCGAGGCGACGGCGAACATCGTCAACCGGTACATCATCCCGAACGAGGAGCGGCTCGGGGATTATCGGAATCCCGAGACGCAGGCGCTCCGCCGCGACATCCAGGAGAAGGTCAAGGCGGCGGGCCTGTGGGCGCCCCACCTCCCGAAGGAGTACGGGGGGATGGGCATCGGCTTCATGCGCCACGCCTACATGAACGAGATCCTGGCGTGGAGCCCGTATTCGAACCCGCTGTTCGGCGTGGTGGCGCCGGATTCGGGGAACCAGACGATCCTGCTGAAGTACGGCACGGAGGAGCAGAAGAAGAAGTGGCTGGAGCCGCTGATTCGCGGCGAGATCCGGTCGTGCTTCTCAATGACGGAGCCCGATGCCCCGGGTTCGGACCCGTACGCCATCCAGACGCGGGCGGTTCGGGACGGCGATGAGTGGGTGATTAACGGGCGGAAGTGGTTCACCACGGGGGCCGAGGGCGCGGCGTTCGCGATCGTGATGTGCCGGACCGAAGAGCCGGACGGCGCGGGCGGCCTGAAGGAGAAGATGACCCAGATCATCGTCCCGACCGACACGCCGGGCTTCCGCATCGTGCGGAAGATCAAGGTCTGGGGAATGGAATCGAACCACTGCGAGATCGAGTACCGGAACGTGCGCGTGCCGGTGACGAACCAGCTGGGGCGGACGGGGAGCGGCCACCAGGCAGCGCAGGACCGGCTCGGCGCGGGCCGGGTGTTCCACTGCATGAACAGCGTGGGCCAGATGTGGCGGGCGTTCGACCTGATGGTGCAGCGTTCGATGGAGCGGGAGGTGCGCGGGGGCCGGCTGGAGACGAAGCAGTTCATCCAGGGCTTCATCGCGGACTCGTACATCGACATCGTGACGGCGCGGCTGATGACGATTCATACGGCCGAGGTGATCGACAGCGGGATGGACCCGCGCACGCTGATCTCGGCGCTGAAGGTGTACGTGCCGGCGGCGCACGAGCGGGTGGTGGACCGGGCGATCCAGGTGCACGGGGCGATGGGCGTCTCGGGGGACACGCCGCTGGCGGGGATGTACACCGGCGCGCGCACCCTGCGCATCGCGGACGGGCCGGATGAGGTGCACCGCATCCTGATCGCGAAGAACGTGCTGAAGGTGTACCACGACGGGGCGAGCTGGGACTTCGGGGTTTCCTGAGGACGGGCTACGACCTGGCAGCGGATCGCACCGGGGCCGCGGCGCCGCTGCGGCCCCGTCCTTTCTGTCGGCTGACCCTAGCCGTCGAGTTCTTCGATGCGGAGGCGGTAGATGCAGCGCGGGCTGCCGGAAGGGCGGTCGGCGAGGCGCTCCACGCAGCCGGGCGGGAGGCCGCGGGAGAGTGTGCGCAGTTCCAGGTCGCAGATGGTCCGGTCTTCGAGGGCAAGTTCGAGGACGGGGCAGTTGTGGAGCCGGATGACGACGCCCTCGGGGGCGGTTTCGGCGTCGGGGAAGTAGCCGGCCTGTTCCAGGACAGCAAGATACCCGCGCAGGGGCGACTGCGACGCGTACTGTTCGTAGACCGGCCGGTGGCGTTCGACTTCACGGTCCGCGAGGCGGCTGAAGATGCGCTCCCTGGTAGCGTCGTCCTCCCGCAGCACTGCGGCGATAAGGGAGTTGGCCAGGTCGTCGTAGGCTCGCGGAAAGAGCGATTCGCCGGCGGGAGTAAGGGCGTAACGGTAGCGCGGGCGGCCGGGGCCCCGGCGTTCCGGCTCGTGGGCGACGAGGCCCTCGGCGACGAACCCCTGGAGGTACTGGCGGGCGGCGCCGACGGAGAGGTAGGCAGCCTCGGCGATGGTTTCGACATCGGCGGGCGCGAGCCGACGGAGCGCGAGGAGGACGGTGCGGCGGGTGGGGTCGAAGCGGTCGAGGCAGGAGGGTGGGGGCATAAGCGCCTAGGGAGAGGCCAGCGCCGGGTCAACTTAACGCTCGCTCAGTTTGATACCGGGATGGTGCCCGGTTGGCCGTTTCTACGCAATTTTCCGTTTGGCACGCAAGGGAGGAGGAGCGGTTGCGGGGGCATCGCCGCGATATTGAGGAATGTTGCCGCGGAACAATGAAAAGCCCGTTGCCGCCCGGGTCAGCCCAACCTGTCAGAATCTTTGACGTGGAAGGGGATTTGACCTCGCGGGTTAAGGCGCTCTGCCGGGAGGCGGGGTTTCCGCTGGTCGGGGTCGCGGCGGCGGTGCCGGACGAGCGGGCACGCAAAGCGGCCGAGGCGGCGCTGACCAACGGCCTGTTCGGGACGATGCGGTGGATGGATTCGGCGTGGATCGCGCGGGCGACCGACCCGGGGGCGTTCCTCGCGGGGGCGCGGACCCTAGTGGTGGTAGCGCTGCCGGCGCACACCCCGGACCCGCCGCGGGAGACAGGCGGCCCGGCGCGCGGCGTGGTTGCCCGCTATGCGCGGGGTCGCGATTACCACCGGGTGTTCGAATCGCGGCTCCGGCGGGTGGTGCGCAGGCTGCGGGAGGAGTTCGGCGCGGAAGCGCGGGCAACGGTGGATTACGGGCCGCTGCTGGAGCGGCCGTATGCGGCGGCTGCGGGGCTCGGCTGGGTGGGGAAATCCACGATGCTGCTGGCGCCGGGGTTAGGGCCGTGGGTGCTGCTGGGCGTGGTGGCCACCACGCTGGAGCTGGAACCGGATCGGCCGATGCGGAAGAGCTGCGGGAGCTGCCGGCGGTGCATCGTCGCGTGCCCTACCGGCGCGATCGCGGAAGACGGCGGAGTGGTGGATGCGCGGCGGTGTATCAGCTACCTGACGATTGAGCACCGGGGCGTCATCCCGCGCGAGCTGCGGGCTGCGATGGGGGCGCGGGTGTTCGGCTGCGACGACTGCCTGGATGCCTGCCCGGTGGGTGCGCACCGGTGGGAGGGCGATCCGGAACTGGCCCCGCCGGAGCCGGGCCGCGCGTGGCCGGTGCTGCGGGAGCTGCTGCCCCTGGGCGAAGAGGAGTTCGCCAGGCGCTACCGGGGGACGGCGCTGATGCGGGCGAAGCGGGAAGGGATGGCGCGCAATGCGTGCGTGGCGCTCGGCAATGTGGGGGACAGGGGGGACCTGGCGGCCCTCGGGCAGGCGCTGGCCGATGGCTCGGCGGTGGTGCGGGGGCACGCGGCGTGGGCCATCGGGGAGATCGGGCGAAGAGAAGCGCCCGGCGAGGCCGAGCGGCTGCTGGCATCGCGGCTGGCGGACGAGGAGGACGCGTGGGTGAAGGAGGAGCTGGAAACGGCGCTCGACCAGCTTCGCGGGGCGCGTGAACCCGCGGAGGTAGAAGCCGGCGGGCTGAGCGGTTAGGCTAGCGCACGCCACATTCGACCCGCGCAAGGCGGGAGAAAGGAGCTCAGCGATGGGAGAGATGGTGACGTTCCCGGCAAACGGGGGGACGTGCAGCGGCTACCTGGCGAAGCCGGCTTCGGGTTCGGGCAAAGGCGTGATCGTGATCCAGGAGTGGTGGGGCCTGAACGACAACATCAAGGGGATCGCGGACCGGTTTGCGGCGGAGGGGTTCGTCGCGCTGGCCCCGGACCTCTACCACGGGGTGGTGACCAAGGAGCCGGACGAGGCCGGGAAGCTGCTGATGGCGCTGAACATCCAGCGGGCGGAAGCAGACCTGAAGGGCGCGGTCGCCTACCTGAAGGAGATGACGGGCGGACCGGTCGGGACGGTCGGCTTCTGCATGGGCGGCGCGCTGAGCCTGTTCGCGGCGTGCAACAGCGATGGGGACGTGGGGGCCTGCGTGGACTTCTACGGCGGGCATCCGATGGTGAAGTACCACTGGGATGGGCTGACCGCGCCGGTGCTCGGCATCTGGGCGGAGCACGACGACTTCGTGAACCCGAACATCCCGACCTACAAGGCGGAGCTGGAAAAGCGGGGGATCACGCACGAGTTCATCACCTACCCGGGCACCCAGCACGCATTCTTCAATGACGAGCACCCGGAGCCGCAGTACAACCCGGCGGCAGCGAAGGACGCCTGGGAGAAGACGCTGGCCTGGTTCCGGACGTACCTGTAGGCGATCGAACCAGAGCTGCGGCGGCCCCGGGAACGTTCCCGGGGCCATTTTTATGGAGGGTTAGCCATGAGCTCGCTCGAAGGCAAGGTTGCGGTGGTCACGGGCGGAGGCTCGGGGATCGGCAAGGCGATCGTGGAGGCGTTCGTGCGGGAGGGCGCGCGGGTCATCGTGGGAGACGTGGACGAGGCGGCGATCGGGCGGCTGATCGGCGCGCTGGGGCACAACCAGGTCGATGGGGCGGTGGTGGATGTGCGGGACGAGGCGGCGGTGGAGCGGATGGTGGCGCAGGCGGTGCGGCGGTTCGGACGGCTGGATATTGCGGTGAACAACGCCGGGGTTGGCGGGTTCGCGCCCATCCAGTCGTATGCGCTGGAGGACTGGGAGCGGGTGGTGGGGATTTCGCTCACGGGGACGTTTCTGTGCATCAAGCACGAAGCCGCCCGGATGATCGCGCAGGGGCAGGGCGGGAGCATCATCAACATCGCGAGCCTGAACGCGATCCAGCCAGCTGAGGGGTTTGCGGCCTACTGCTCGGCCAAGGCCGGGGTGGCGATGCTGACGAAGGTCGCTGCGCTCGAGCTGGGCCGTTACGGCATCCGGGTGAACGCGATCGGCCCGGGGCTGATCCACACGCCGGCCACCGCGCCGATGACGGCGGTGCCGGGGCTGGAGGCGGCGTTCATCGCGGAGGCGCCGGTGGGCCGGGCGGGGGAGCCGGAGGATGTGGCGGGGCTGGCGGTGTACCTGGCGGGAGACGTTTCGAGCCTGATGACCGGGCAGACGCTGTATATCGACGGGGGCGCGAGCCTCAAGAAGTACCCGGAGCTGTTCCGCTACTTCGGCGGGGCGCCGGTGGCGGGTCCGGAGGGAGGCTGACTGCGCCCGGGGGCATTGGATTCGGCACGTCTGAAGACGGCGTCGATGAGCTGCATCCAGCGGGCGTGGGCGATTTCCCAGGGGAAGTCGGGGTCGTCGGTGTGGGGCGGGTCGTAGCGAACCTGCTCCCAGTAGGCGTCGCGGGGGAAGTCGCCGGCGTAACGGGCGGCAAGCGCGCGGGCTTCGTCGGAGATTTCGACGGTATCGACGACCGGCGGGGGCTGGCGGAGGAGGGGCCCGCCGTTGCCGGGCAGGAATGGGCGGTAGGCGGCAGCGCCGATGAGGCCGGGTACAGGGCGGGTTTCCATAGGCGGTGCCCGATGCCGCGCGGTGCGGAGATTCTGATCAGGTTTTCGCCCTAGTGGTTTCCCCGTACGGGTGCTGATTCGGTTGCGGGATGGTGGCGATTGCGCGGTCAGGCGCCGAATTCGATGAGCTGGAGGGCGAGGCCGCCCAGCGCGGCAGCGGGGATCGTGGTGCGGATAGAGTTCGGGAGTACCCCAGGCCCGGGGTGGGGGCAGGGGAAGCCGCGCTCGCGGGCGAG
>NZ_DAOUAO010000183.1:0-2158 GCF_034433535.1 Tepidiforma sp. | reverse complement strand
GGAGGTGGGAGGTTGGAGGTTGGAGGTTGGAGGTGGGAAGTTGGAGCGGGGAACCGGGAGGGGAATCTTTCTCCCCTTCTCCCCTCCTCCCCTTCTCCCCGGGCGGGGTGGGGCGGTGGGGCGGGGTCTCCCCTCGTTAGTGGAAGAGGCGGCGGTAGAGGGTGCTGGCGAGGAAATCGGCGAGGACGCGGGCGGCGGGGCCGGCGAGGGGAAGGCGGTCGAGTTCGTGCGGCGCCCAGTAGCGGAATGCCTGGCCTTCGCGCACCTCGAGGAGCTCCTCGGGCAGGTCGGGGTCGTCGTAGTAGATGTGGTAGACGTCGGTGAGGGAGCCGGGCAGCTCGGCGCGGCGGTAGACGCGGAAGAGGCGGAGGTGTTCGAGCAGGGCGCCCGTCTCCTCTTCGAACTCGCGGAAGGCGGCGGCATCGGGCGGCTCGTCGGGTTCGATGAGGCCGCCGGGGATGGACCAGCAGCCGGGGAAGCGCTCGGGCGGCAGGTCGGCGTCCCGCAGCTGCAGGAGCAGGCGTCCCCAGCGGTCGAGGGCGATAATGCCGACGCCGGCGCGGTAGGGCTGGAGCATGCCGACGGTGCCGCGATAGGCGTCGCTGGCGGTAAAGCGGGCGAGGAGGGCGCGGGTGCCGGGGTTCATCGGCAGGGCGGCGAAGTCCCGCGGGTGGTGGTACTGGAAGTCGAGCCCTTCGTGGACGGTGATCGCCTCGCGAGGGACGGGGTCGTCGGCGTAGAAGATGTGGAGGCGCGCGGGCAGCAGCTCGGGGATTTCGGCCGGGGTGACGGTGGCGAAGAAGCGGACGCGCTCGAGGCGGACGCCGGTTTCCTCTTCGAACTCGCGGATGGCGGTTTGGCGGGGGGTTTCTCCCGGCTCCATGCCGCCGCCGGGCGGGGTCCAGCGGCCGTAGCCGGCAGGGGCGATGGCATCATCGCGCTGTTGCAGGAGGATGGCGCCATCGGCACGGATGAGCAGGATGCAGGCGCCTTCGCGGCCGGAGCCGGGGGTGCGGTATTCCATGGCTCCACCGTACCAGCCGGGCAGCCGGCGGGGGAGGTTGCCGGTTGCCGGGCCGGTGGCACGATGGTGCGGATGGCGGCGCCGTTCCTGAAGTGGGCCGGGGGCAAGTGGCGGCTCGCGCCGGTCATCGCCGGGGCGATCGCGGGCCTGCCCGTGCAGCGCTACCTCGAGCCGTTCCTCGGCGGGGGCGGGATGTTCTTCGGCCTGCGCCGGCGGGGGCTGGCCGCGCCGGCGGTCCTGAACGACGCCGACCCCGCGCTGATGCTCACGTTCCGGCAGGTGCGCGACGCGCCCGGCGCGGTGATCGCGGCGCTCGAACGGCTGGCGTCGGAGTACCTCGCGGCCGGGCACGCGGAGCGGGCAGCGCTCTATTACCGGGTGCGGGCGAGCGAGCCCGACGACGAGGCGGAGCAGGCCGCGCGCCTGATCTTCCTTAACCGCACGTGCTACAACGGGCTCTACCGGCTCAACCGCAGGGGGCAGTTCAACGTGCCCCATGGGCGGTATGCTCGCCCCCTCATCTGCGATGCCGAAAAGCTGCGAGCCTGTTCCGAGGCGCTGCGGTCGGCAGACCTCCGCTGCGGTGACTTCGCGGAGGTGTGCGAACTTGCGGGGCCCGGGGACTTCGTCTACCTCGACCCGCCCTACGTGCCGCTGAGCGCGACCTCGAACTTCACGGCCTACACCGGCGACCGCTTCGGCCCGGCCGAGCAGGCCCGGCTGGCGCGGGCGGTGCGCGAGCTGGCCGGGAGGGGTGCGTGGTTCGCGCTCTCGAACAGCGCGCTGCCTGAGGTGGAGGAGCTGTACCGCGGCTTCAGCTTTCGCACGGTCACGATGCCGCGGGCGATCAACTCACGGCCGTCGCTGCGGGCGCCGGTCGCGGAATACCTGGTCACGAACCTGCCCGCCCGGGCGGGGGAGGCGACGGCCGCCGGCTGACGGGCGGCGTCAGGGCGCGGGCGTGGCGGTGGGCGTCGGCGACGGCGAGGCGCCGGGTGCGGGGATGCGCAGCTCCTGCCCGGGGAAGATGAGGTCCGGGTCGGCGAGGCCATTGGCGGCTGCGAGTTCTTCGACCGTGAGCCCGAACTGCTCGGCAATAGCGCCGAGGGTATCGCCCTCGCGGACGACGTAGGA
>NZ_DAOUAO010000182.1:0-4918 GCF_034433535.1 Tepidiforma sp. | reverse complement strand
GGCGGCGCGGGGGCGGCCGTTTCGACCGGCGCGGCGGTCGGCGGGGCCGGGGCCGGGCCGCCAGCCGCGGGGAGCGACTCGCCGGGGGCGAGGATGCAGCCGACCACCGACCCCGGCGGGAGGGTGGTGCCGGCCGGGACCAGGTGGCGGAGGACGCCATCGGCCTCGGCCTCGACCTGGAATTCGATTTTCTCGGTTTCGAGGCGGTAGACGATGTCGCCGGTGCGGACCTCGGCGCCATCGGGCACCAGCCACTCGGCGACGGTGCCCTCGGTCATCGTCATGCCCAGCTTGGGAATGAGGACGTCAGTCGGCATCGGGGGCTCCGTTCGGAGGGATTCGGAAGAGGCCGGCGCGGGCGGCGCAGGTGAGGACCCGGCGGGGGTCGATCACCAGCGGGCCGCCGGGGAGCGGCACCGGGCGCGCCTGCTGGCCGGGGAGGAGGCGGCGCTCTCGCTCGCCGTCGAGGGCGAGGATGCCGGGACCGCTCCAGGCGGGGTCCTGGCCGAGGGGAACGAGACGCGAGGAGCTGACGCAGACCGTTTCGAAGCGGCCGGGAGCGAGGGGCGCGAGGACCTCGATGCCAGGGCGGCCGAACTCCAGTTCGAGCGCGGCATCGCTCCCGAGGGCGAGGCCCATGGCGCCGGGGATGGCCGCGAGGCCGGTGACTGCCGGGTCGGAGCGGAGAACGAGCAGGCGGCGCAGGCTGGCGGGGTCCCGGACGGCGCGGGCCCCGGGGAAGGGCTCATCGACGAGCGCGACATCGACGAGGGCGAGGTCGGGCGGTTCACCGTCGATTTCGACTGCGACGTAGGGCGCAGGGACGACCGCGTGCTCGAGCGGCAGGCGCCCGGCGGCGAGGAGGCCGGCGGCGAGGCCGGCGAGGGTGGGCTCGTGGACGCGCGGGAAGACGTTGTTGGTGCCGGTGGAGAGGGGAAGGATGGGCAGGTCCAGCCAGCCGGCGGCAGCGGCGCGGCAGGTGCCATCGCCGCCGAGGACGAGGACCACGGCCGCCTCGCGCTCGCGCAGGAGGGCCGCGGCGGCGCGGGTATCGAGCGCGGAGCCGGTGAGGTCGACGGGGAGGGGGACGGCCTCCAGCGGGAGGTCGAGGCCGGCGAGGGCCTCTTCGACCAGCCGGTGCGGGCCGGGCAGGTAGTGGATTGCGCGGGCGCCGCCCCGGGCCGCGCCGACCAGGAAGCGGCGGAGGATGGCGCGCTTCTCGGCATCGGTGACCACGGGCGCGTGGGCGACGAGGCGGCGGATATCCTTGCCCGAGGCCGGGTTGGCGATGATCCCGATGATGCCGGTCGGCATGGTCAGGCGGACCGCCCCAGCAGGCGCAGGACTTCGGCGACGATGCGGTCCGCATTCGGGACGTAGTGGGATTCGAGCGCGGGGCTGAACGGCACAGGGGCGAACGGCGCGCCGATGCGGCCGATGGGGGCATCGAGGTGGTCGAAGGCGAGCTCCTGGAGCTGGGCCGCGATCTCGGCGCCGAAGCCGGCGAAGCGGACGGCCTCGTGGACGACGAGGGCGCGATGGGTCTTGAGGACGGAGGCGACGAGGGTGTCGGTATCGAGCGGGGAGAGGGTGCGGGGGTCGACCACCTCGGCATCGATGCCGTGCTCGAGCAGCTTCTCGGCAGCGGCGAGGCTTTCGTGGACCATGCGGCCGGTGGCGATGATGGTGAAGTTCGTGCCGGGGCGAACCACATGGGCGCGGCCGAGCGGGATTTCGTACATCTCCTCGGGGACCTCGCCGGCGAGGCCGAGGAGGCCCTTGTGGTTGATGACCATGACCGGGCTGTCGTCGCGGACGGCGGCGATGAGGAGCCCCTTCGCTTCGTACGGGCCGGAGGGCATGACCACCTTGAGGCCGGGGACGTGGCAGAACCAGGCCTCGAGGCTCTGGGAGTGCTGGGCGGCGAGGTTGAGGCCGGCGCCGGCCATGGTGTGGATGGTGAGCGGCAGGCGCGCCTTGCCGCCGAACATGTAGCGCATCTTGGCGGCCTGGTTGACCAGCTGGTCCATGGCGACGCCGGTGAAGTCCATGAACATGATGTCGATGATGGGGCGGAGGCCGGTGGCGGCAGCGCCCACCCCGAGCCCGATGAGCGCGGCCTCGCTGATGGGGGTATCGACGACGCGTTCGGGGCCGAACTCATCGAGGAGGCCGCGGCTGAAGCCGAAGACGGAGCCGTAGAGGGCGACGTCCTCGCCGGCGAGGAAGACGTTCGGGTCCTCGCGCATGAGCTGGCGGAGGGCTTCGTTGATGGCCATCACGAGGGGGAGCTGGCGGGGCTGGGCGGGTGCGGTGGGGGCAGTCATGCGGGGCTCCTCGGGTCAGCTGGCGTAGACGTCTTCGGTGAGGGTGGAGGGTTCGGGGAAGGGGCTCGCCTCGGCGTAGGCGACGGCCTCGCGGGCCTCGGCGAGGACCTGCTCGCGGACGGCAGCGGCGCCGGCGGCATCGAGGATGCCGAGCTCGGCGAGGCGCTGCTCGAGGAGAATGATGGGGTCGCGCTGGCGCCAGGCGCGCACCTCATCGTCGGAGCGGTAGACGACGCCCATGCCGCGGACGCCGACGTGGTCGTAAAAGCGGTAGGTCTTGCATTCGAGGAGGGTTGGGCCTTCGCCGCGGCGAGCGCGCGCGATGGCTTCGCCGGCGGCTTCGTAGACGGCGATGACGTCCATGCCATCGACGACGACGCCGGGGAAGCCGTAGCCGGCGGCGCGGTCGGCGATGTCGTGGATGGCCTGGTGGCGGTCCTGGCGGGTGAATTCGCCGAAGCCGTTGTTTTCGCAGACAAAGATCAGCGGCAGGCGGTAGAGGCCGGCCATGTTGGCGGCCTCGTGGAAACTGCCCTCGTTAGAGGCGCCATCGCCGAAGAAGCAGGCGGTGACGTTCTGGGTCTGGCGGTACCTGTTGGAGAAGGCGGCGCCGACGGCGATGGGCGGGCCGCCGCCGACGATGCCGTTGGCGCCGAGCATGCCGAGGTCCATATCGGCGATATGCATGGAGCCGCCCTTGCCGCGGCAGTAGCCGGTGGCGCGGCCGAACAGCTCGGCGAACATGCGGCGGAAGTCGCCGCCGACGGCGACGAGGTGGCCATGGCCGCGGTGGGTGGAGGTGACCTGGTCGCCGGGGGTGAGGTGGGCGGCGACGCCGGCGGCGACGGCTTCTTCGCCGACGTAGAGGTGGAGGGCGCCGGGGATGCGCCCGGCTTCGGAGAGCCTGCCGGCCTCTTCTTCGAAGGTGCGGATGCGGACCATGCGGCGGTGGAGGTCGAGGAGGACTTCGGGAGATGGCGGCATTTGGACCACCCGGAAGGAGATTTGGCTGTTCGGCCAACTGAGCGATGGGAGT
This sequence comes from Tepidiforma sp., assembly GCF_034433535.1. GTDB lineage: Bacteria > Chloroflexota > Dehalococcoidia > Tepidiformales > Tepidiformaceae > Tepidiforma. Next base: position 1,555 of record NZ_DAOUAO010000182.1, on the reverse strand, counting down.
CTACCGCCCGGGGACGGGCGTGGAAAGAGGCGTTCAGCGTTCTGGCCTGCTAGCCTGAAGTTGGACAGCTGGACACAGGCGCCGGCGCACCGGCGGTGGAAGGATGGCGTATGGCACGACTGGATATCAACGCGATTCGGCGGCGGCAGATCATCGAGGCGGCGGTCGCGGTGATGGCGGAGAAGGGCTGGGCAGAGACCTCGATCGACGAGGCGACGAAGCGGGCGGAGGTGAGCCGCGGGCTGGTTTCGTACCACTTCAAAGACAAGGCGGACCTGCTCTCGGGGGTGCTGGCGCGCTGCCAGGAGATCTTCAACGAGTCGGTGGCGGAGGCGATCGAGAGCAGCCAGGACCCGGTGGAGCAGATGCGGCGGGTGCTGGAGATTTCGATCGAGCTGGCGGTGGTGAACCCGGTGCCCTACGAGGTGTTCGTGCAGTTCACGGCGAGCGCGAAGCGGGACCCGCGCCTCGGCGATGAAATCCGGGCGCTGTGGGACGGGTTCCGCAAGACCACGGCGCGGGCGATCGCGCATGGCCAGCGGCAGGGAGTGTTCCGGGGGGACATCGACCCGATGGTGGCGGCAACGCGGCAGATCGGGGCAGTGACGGGCATCGCGCTGCAGTGGCTGCTCGAGCCGGGGGCGTTCGATTTCAACGCGACCAAGCGCGAAACGGTGGACATGCTGATGCGCGCGCTGGTGGCGGATGGCGTGGACATCGGCGGGCGGCGCGGTGCCGCGGAGGCGGCGGTGGGGCTGGACGGCTGAGGCCGGAGCCCCGCGAACCAATTCCTTGGCCAGTCTTCCAAAGATTGTGGTGATGTGGTAAAAGCGTCCCGGCAAAGCACCGGGCCGCCCGCGGGCGGCTCTAACTCCACGGAGAGGGACGCAGCATGGGAGCACTGGAAGGCAGGGTTGCCGCCGTCACGGGCGGGAGCCGCGGCATTGGCCGGGGCATCGTCGAGGCGTTCCTGCGGGAGGGTGCGTTCGTTGCCTTCAACGGCCGCGACGCAGCCAAGGGGCAGCAGGCGCTGGAGGAGCTGGGCGCCGGCGAGCGGGCGCTGTTCGTGCAGGGGGATGCCCGCAGCAGCGCCGATGTGAAGCGGCTCGTCGATGAGGCGGCGGCGCGCTGGGGCCGGCTCGACATCATGGTGAACAACGCCGGGGGCATCACCCGGCCCGCGCCGATCGCCCAGCTGGATGACGACGCCTGGGAGAACGACATCCGCTGGAACCTGGGCGGGGTGTTCTACGGGACGAAGTGGGCGCTGCAGCACATGCTGCCGCGGGGCTGGGGGCGGATCATCAACATCTCTTCGGTGGAGGGGAAGCAGGGCGCGGCCGGGATGGCGGGCTACGTGGCCGCCAAGCACGGGGTGAACGGCCTCACGAAGACGACCGCGCTGGAGGTGGGGAAGCTGGGCATCACCTGCAACGCCATCTGCCCGGGGCTGATCATCACCGACGCGGTGCGGGATTCGGGCGATGCGACCGCGAAGGCGATGGGGCTTTCGGGGCTCGATGAGATGGTGGAGAAGATTTTCAAGGCGAAGACG
>NZ_DAOUAO010000181.1:0-4196 GCF_034433535.1 Tepidiforma sp. | reverse complement strand
GTGTTGATGAGGCCGACCTCATGGACGGTGATGCCGCTCAGTGCGTGGTTGGGGATGCCGAGCCCGGGGGCATCGAGGACGGCGGCGATATCGGCGCCATCCGCAGAGTCCGGCGCGGCGACGGTGGCGGTGATGGTCAAGTCAGAGCCGGGGGCGAGATGTACTCCCGAGCAGGTGACGGTCGAACTGGTCGCGGAGGCCGTGCCGGTGGAACAGGATTCGGCGGAGACGAGGCCGCCGGGGAAGGTGACCGTCAGAGTCGCGGGGCCGGTGGCCGCTGCACCATTGTTCGTGACCGACACGGTGAAGGTGCTGGAGCGGCCTTCGAAGATGGCCCCCGGCACGGCAGCGGAGGTGATGGCGAAGTCATCGACGGAGAAGACGGTGAGCGTCCCGGCGCCAGTGAAGCTGTCTCCGCCGCCGGCGGCGGAGTCGGGGGCGCCGTCGGAAGCGCCGGCGCGCATGCGGGCATCGGCGGCGGCCGTGGTGGCATCGGTGTCGATGGTGAAATTCAGGGTCAGGGGCACGCGCGGGCCGGTACTGACGTTGCCGTAATCGCAGCGGACGACGCCGGGGGCCGGCACGTTGTTCGTGCAGGTGACGCCGGCGGGCGAGGAATAGCCTTCGACAAAGGTCAGCCCGGCGGGGTAGTCGAGCTCGAAGAAGAGGGGCACACCGACCGGTGCGGTGTTGACCGTCGCGGCCACGGTGAAGGTTACCGTCGAGCCGACCTGGACGGTCGCGGGGGCAGCCGGGGACTGGGTCACGGTGAAATCGACATCGGCCTCGGCGAGGGCGCGAGCGGGGCGGGACGTGCCGCCGAGGAGGACGGCGACGCCGAGCAGGAGTGCCGCTGGGAGGAGCAGGCGTGCGGCCGGCCATCGGGTGGCGAGCATGGCGGCCTCCTAGTAGGTGTAGCTGATGGTGATGCCGCGGAGCTTCGAGGCCGGGCCGCCGGTGAGGTCGACCACCACGAAGTAGACGTTGGCGGCGTTATCGACCTGGTGGGTGAAGGCCTGGGCGGTCTGGGGCGACGAGCCGGCGCTGGAGAGGACCTCCGCGAGCTTGTAGACGAGGCCGGGGGTATCGCCATTGGTAATGGGCGTGTAATCGAGGCGGATTTTGACCGTATCGCCGGTGCCTTCGAAGGCGGCGGTCATGGAGGTGATGGTGGCGCCGTGGGGCAGGTTGACCGGGGCGAAGTAGCGATGCGAGGAGGGGTCGGTGGAGAGGGGGTAGAGCTCGTTGAAGCCTTTTTCGTAGACGGCGAGGTCGCTGGCGGGGACGAAGGTGCTGGCGGCGATGCTGACCTTGCCGGCGCCGCCGCCCGGGTTCTGCTGCGGTGGAGGTGCGCCTGTGTTGAATTCGCGGGTGTTGCCGGTGTAGTGGAGCCAGATGGCATCGCCGGGGTTGAGCGTGGTGAGGGAGTTGACGAAGCCCGGCACCCCGGGGGCGTAGAGCTGGTAGGACTGGGTGGCCGGGTCCCAGCGGTAGACAGCGGTGTATTCGCCCGTGAGCGGCGCAAGCGCCTGGGCCGGAGGTGCGGCAGTGCCGAGGTAGGAGATGTTGTTCCAGCCGCGCATCAGCCAGGCGGCCCCGGCGGCGTCGGGGGTCACGGCGAGCGTTGCGGACGCGAGGAATGCGGCGAGGATGGCGGCGGCAGCGAGCCGGGTTCGCATCGGTTACCTCCGGGGGCGCAGCGGCGCCTTCCGAGAGGTGAGGGTAGGGGGACCGCGATCAGGGCTTAATGGGCGAAGGCCCGATGGCGCGGGGTGGGGAATCCCGGATTGGCGAGGTGAAAACCCTGATCCCCGCGAGGGAGAGTGCTGAGCGAGCGCCGGTGAGGCCCGGAGCGCCGCGTGAAGGCCGACGCCGGCTACTCGAAGATGCGCTTCGCGACAACGACGTCGCGCGAGAGGTATTCGAGGCCGGTGGCATCGAGTTCGCCGCCGCAGGTGATGAGGGTGACCCACTCATCGTAGTCCGCCTTGTCCTTCGGCCAGATGATGTCGCCCATGGGGATGGTGTCGCGATGGTAGCGGTTGTTGGAGATGACTTCGTAGCGGTAGCGGGTGCCATCGGCCATGACGACAATGATTTCGTCGCCGGGCTGGCTCTTCGCGAGGTTCACGAAGGGGGCCGGGATCGAGTGGTAGTAGACGTGGGCGCTGAAGATGGCGTTGCCCAGCCAGCCGGGCCGGTCGTACATGGGGTACCAGCCGACGTGGGTGTTTTCGTTCTTTGGCGTATCGAGCGCACCGTCGGGAGTGATGCCGAGCTCTTCGATGGGGGCATCGACGTTGAAGCGGGGAATGATGATGCGGGCGACGCTACCGGCGAAGGGGGTGGGCGTCGGGGTGGGGCTGGGGCGCGGGGTGGGGGTGGAGGTGGCGGTTTCGACGGGCGCAGCGGGCGAAGGCGAGGGGGCGGGAGTCGGGTCGTCGGCGGCAGAACCGCCCGAGCAGGCGACCCCGGCAAGGAGCAGCACGGCTCCCAAGAGCAGCGATGCGAGGGCAGCAAAGCGCACGGTTCGGATGCTGGACACAGGCTTCTCCGGCGGGGCGTCGAAGGTGGTACCTATGAGGGTAGCGCAGCGCCGAATAAGGGACGCGGCGAGGGAAACGGACGGTTCAGGCGCTACTCGATGCGGCGCGCGACGACGACATCGCGGTCGAGGTATTCGCCGAGGCCGTTGGGCTGCGTGGCAACGAAGCGGCCGCCGCAGGTGATGAGGGTGATCCACTCTTCGCCCTCGGGGCGTGCCTGGCCGCCGACCACGCCCGCGATGAGGTCACCCATCGGGATGGTGTTCACGTCGTAGCGCTGGAAGAAGAAGACTTCGTAGACGTAGGCGGGGCCGTTTTCCATCTGGATGGTGATGCGGTCGCCGGGTTTGGCTTTGTAGAGGTTGGCGAAGGGCCCGGGCTTGAAGTTGTAGTTCACGTGGGCGGCGAAGACGGCGTTCTTGCCGAAGCCGGGCTTGTCGTAGATGTAGTACCAGCCGACGTTGTTGACGCCATCGTGCGGGGTATCGAGCTGGTTGTTGGGGAGGATGCCGATCTCCTCGATGGCATGGTCGATACCGAGCACGGGGGCGATCATGCGGGCGATCTTGCCGTCGAAGGGGGTGGGGGTTGGGGTCGGGCTGGGGGCGGCCGTCGGGCTGGCGGTCGGGGTGGGGGTGAGGGTGGGGCGAACGTCGAAGCCGACCACGGCCGCCGGGGTCTCAGGCGCCTCGGCAGGGGAGTAGCGCCAGCCAACGGCGAGGAGGCTGACCCCGGCGACAAAGGTAAAGACGGCAAGGTAGGGCAGAACACGCATAGACGTTTCGGGGAAGGGGCTATTCCCCTCCTCCTATGGTATACGACCGCCTCCAAAGCCCGGGTTATGGTCGGGGGCGGGTTCGGCGGGCGAGGAGGATGCCGGCGACCGCCCCGCCGCCCGCGACGGCGACCAGGGCGACGATGACCGCCGGGGCGAGCGACGAGGCTTCGCCGTTGTCGGCGGGCGCAGGGGAGGGGCTGGCGGGGGCAGGGACCAGCGTGCCGGGGAGGGTGACATCGTCGGTCGGGGGCGGGCCGGAGGGCGGGGTGGGCGTGGGCGGGGCAGGCGTCGGGGTGGGGAGCGGGGTGATTGCGGCCGAGCCAACGGAGAGGTCGAGGCGGATGGGACCGGGCTCCCAGGGGATGGACTGGAGGGCTGGCCGGCCGCCAACGGTGAAGGTGATGAGCGCTCCGGTGCGGCCGCAGCCGGGGCGCTGCGATTCGCTGACCACGGCGACAACGTAGGCCGCGGCGGGGCCATCGGTGATGGTGCCGCGTTCGCCGGGGGCGGCCTGGGTGCAATCGATGCCGCCGATGAGGGCGCGCACCTCGGTGCCGGCCGGCGCGGCACGACCGTCGACCGTGACCGAGCCGTAGACGGTGGCCGGCACCTGGGGCTGGGCGCTCGCCGGGTGCGCGGGCAGGGCTGCGACCAGGGCCGCAGCGCAGGCGAGCACAATGGCAGGGGTTCGCACAGGGCTAGGGTAGCGGGCAGGAACAAAGCGACAACGGCGGGGGATTCGCCCGTTTGACGGTGGTGGCGTACTTTATGTTTCCCCCAGGGGGAGGTAGCACGTGGCAACGATTGGGGCGACGCTGCGGAGCGCGCGCGAACGGCGCGGATTGACGATCGAGCAGGTGGCGCACGACACG
>NZ_DAOUAO010000180.1:0-1862 GCF_034433535.1 Tepidiforma sp. | reverse complement strand
AGCGCGGCCAGCTGCCGCCGCCCGCCCTCCTCCGATACCCCCACCAGCATCGACCCGCCCCGCGCCCGCACGGCCGCTTCGAGCTGCGCCAGGCCCGTCCGCCAGTCCCCATCGGCTGCTGCCCCGCCGAAGACGACGAGGTCCGCATCCTGGTCGCGCTGCTCCTCGAACAGGCGCACCGCCCGCGCCGGGTCCCAGCGCCCGTTCCCCGGGGCCACTGCCACCCGGCGATTCTCGCGGGCCGGCACCAGCGCCTCGTCGAGCGTCGCCGTCACCGGCAGACGCTCCGTCGGCTCAGTCAGCAGCCCGTACAGCCCCGGCCGCCGGGCCGGGCGCTCGGCCGCCTGCGGCGTAATCTCGAACACCACCACCGCGTCGCGGTCGCTCGGCGCGCACACGCGCGTCACCCCGTCGGGGTCGATCACGCACGACCGTCCCGCGTACACCAGCGAATCACCCTCGGGCCCGAAGCGGTCGGCCGCCGCGATCCACACCCCGTTTTCAAACGCCCGCACCGGCACGAGGTACTCGCACTGCGTGGTCGAAAGCTCCGCCATCTCCCGCCCCCACGAAACCCACGCCGTGAGGTCGAGGATCACCTCCGCCCCGTTCACCGCCAGCGCCCGCGCGACCTCCGGCTGACGCGCATCCGCGCAAATCAGCACACCGAAGCGCACGAACCCCGCATCCCATACGGGGAACGACCGCCCCCGCCGGAACCAGCGCGCATCGAAGTGCCAGAGGAAGCTCTTGTCGTAGCGCCCGCGCACCTCGCCTGCGGGGTCGAACACCAGCCCGCTGTTGGTCAGGCTCCCATCCGGGTGCGGCACCGCCAGCCCGGCGGCCAGCCAGTAGCCCCAGCGCCGGCAGCGCTCGGCGAGGAGCGCCTGCACCTCAGGGAACGGGCGAACACCGGGGCGGTCGTACGGGCGTTCATCGCGCACGTAGTAGGCCGGGTAGCCGCATTCCGGCACCCCAACCAGCTGCGCCCCGGCCTCGCCCGCCGCATCGAGCGCCGCGAGGATCGCCGCGAGGTTCTCCTCCGCCCGCTCCAGCGGGTACGCCGGTATCTGACAGAGTCCCACCCGAAACGCCTGCATCGCTGTGCCAGCCCCCGGCTAAGAGCGCCCCGAAGGGTCGCCCTGCCCGAAGAATTGCCCGCCGGAACCAAACGGCTCGCCCATCACCGGCTCCAGGATGAGCTGGCAAATGAACATCCCCGGCCGGAGCAGGATCGGGGCCGGTCCAAGATTCATCATCTCCAGCGCAATCGTTCCTTCGAAGCCGGCGTGAATCGTGGGCGCCGTAAAGTGTACCAGCAGCCCCAGCCGCGCCAGGGACCTCTTGCCTTCGACCCGGCCGGCAAGGCATCCCCGGGCAGCGACATCGGCCGGCAGATCTCCCGCCAGCGGCAGAGCCACCCGTTCTGCCGTCATCCCAAGGAGGAATTGCCGCGGCGGCAGGACGTAGCCGTTCTCGCGAAGCTCGCCCCGGTCGTACATACGCGCGAGGGCCTCGATGGTGGACCCGCTCATGGGGTCCCAGATGATGCCCGGCTGGTCGATCGGCACCCGGAGGACATCTCCCAGCCGCAGGTTGATCGACGTCCGGTCGAACACACGCTCCAGCGCCGCTGCATCTGTCCCCCCCAGTGGCGACGGCTCTATCACGAGCCGGCCATCCTCCAGGGCCGCGAGGATCTCCCGATTGCTCAGGATCACCGCTTTCGCCCGTCAGTCCGTGAGCCCGGAGTCGGCAATTTCGACGTAGCGCACCGCGCCGTACACCTCCCCGGGGAGCTCAATCAGTGTCCCCAGTTTGCCACGCCCTACTTTCCTCGCCCGAATCACCGCCGCGCCGTT
>NZ_DAOUAO010000179.1:0-5624 GCF_034433535.1 Tepidiforma sp. | reverse complement strand
GGGCGCAGGCGCGGGAGCCTTGCGGGTCACGCGGACCACGGCGTCGCGGCCGCGGGAGAAGAGGCCGCCTTTCTTGCCTTCATCGATGATGGTGATTTCAACTTCGTCGCGGGTGGCGCCGAGCTGCTGGAGGGCATTATTGATTGCGTCTTCGACGGTTTTGCCGCTTGCTTCGAGCTGGTCCATGTTCGGGAGTCCTCAGGTTTGGCGCGGATGAGATGGCGGCAGCAGCGGGAACGGGTTCGGCTGCCATGGTCGGGGGAGGGGGAGTTCGGACGCCGAAGACGGGTTCGATGCCGAGGGGCTTGAAGCCGTAGATGAGGATGTTGAAGCCGATGCCGACGATGGAGTTCACCACCCAGTAGAGGCTGACGCCGGAGGGGAACTGGAGGGCGAAGAAGGCGAACATCAGCGGCAGCATCACGTTCATCATGGCCTGCTGCTGGCGGACCCGTTCGTCGGTGCTGACGGTAACGGTCGTTTTCGATTGTCCCCACGTCGTCAAGCCCACCAGGACGACCATGAGGAGGTTGGGATGGCGGAGGTCCATGCCGAGGAAGAACTCCTGGACCGGGAGGGCGTGCTGGAGGTAGGCCCAGTCGTAGACATGGCTCGACAGTTTTTCGAGGGCCTCGGGCGAATTCGGCAGGGCGATGCGGACCGCGCTGTAGAGGGCGATGAGGATGGGGAACTGGATGAGCATCGGCCCGAGGCAGCCGAGCGGGTTGACCCCGGCCTCGCGGTAGAGCTTCATCATCTCTTCCTGCCGCCGCTTGGGGTCGCTGTACTTCTTGTTGATCTCCTGCACGCGCGGCTGGATGGCCTGCATCTGACGGGTGACGTGGAGCTGGCGGTAGGTGAGCGGGAAGGTGACGACGCGGACGAGGATGGTGAAGGCGATGATCGCCAGGCCGAAGGAGCCGAAGAGCAGGTTGTTGAGCAGGACGAGGAGGTTCACCATCGGGTTGAGCAGGCCGACGGTGAAGAGTTCGCCAATCATCGCTTCACTCCGCTGACGGGGATTTCGATGACCTGGCGGTTGGCCGGGTTGGCGAAGAAGAGGCGCCCTTTCGTGGTGAGGAGGTAGACGCCGTCGCGGGCGGCGAGCGGGTTGGCGCGGATGGTGCCGGCGCCATCGATGGGGACGCGATTGAGCACCTGGCCGGTGTTCGCATCGAGGAAGGTGACGACAGGGCCGCGGTCGGCGATCACCAGCACATCATCCACGATCGCGGGGGCGGCTTTCACGCGGTGGCCCTCGGTGGAGGCGGGCGGCCAGAGCTCGGTGGCGGGCGAAGTGCTTATGTCGAGTCCATAGATGTGGCCTCCGAAGTCGCCGAAGTAGAGGCGGGAGCCGTCCAGGGCGGGCGCGGTCCAGACCCAGTCGCGGGCGCGGTAGTCGGTGAGGACCTGGCCGCTGCGGGCATCGACGATGTAGACGTGGCGGTTGATGGAGGGGACGAAGAGGCGGGTTTCGTCGAGCGCGGTGAGGTCGGGGATGGCGCCGGAGACCTCGAGGGGCTGCGGCCAGGCGGGGGAGCGGTCGGCGATGGAGATGGCGTGGAGCTCGCCGTTCATGGTGGCGACGTAGAGGGTGCCGCCGATGGCGACGGGGGTGGCCCAGATGCCGGAATCGAAGACGAGGGGGGTTTCCCAGCCCTGGGCGGGGGCGCCGTTGCTGGCGTTCCAGCCGTAGAGGCGGCCCTCGGTGGTGCCGAAGAAGAGAATGCCGTTGGCGTAGGCGAGGCCGCCGGCGATGTTGCCCGTGATGGCGCCGGCGTTGGTTTTGCCGGGTTCGGGCCACTCGGAGCGGCCGGTCTCGGCGTTGAGGGCGAAGACGCCGGCTTCGAAGGTGGCGTAGTAGGCGCGGCCATCGGCGAGGACAGGCGGTCCGTAGGCGGCGTTGGGGCGGAGGTCCTTCTCGTCCTTGAGGTCCTTATCGGGGAAGGTCCAGGTCGCGGTGGCGGCGCGGCCATCGGGGGCGAGGGTGGTGCGGGAGAGGTGGCCGTGGTCCGTGGTGAGGTAGAGGCTGTCGCCGTCGAGGACGGGGGGCGCCCAGCCCTCGGGGTTGGTGACGGAGACGCAGGCAGCGAGCGGGAGGGCGACGACGGCCAGGAGGGCCGCTGCGAGGGTGCGGAGGCGGGTCACGCCGGTGATGGTAGCAGCCGGGCTGCTTACAGGCTGGGCGCCCGCTGTTTCACGTGGAACTGAGAACATTTGTTCGCCTCGCGCGTCCCCAGGGTGTTTCACGTGGAACGGTCTCGCGCGGCGTCCGACCGGCTGGCAGGCGCGGACCGGCCGTTCCACGTGAAACATCGCTCGCGGGGGCCGCCCGCCTGGCGACCGGGTCCGAACCCGGTGTTCCACGTGAAACGGCCGACCGAGCGCCGACCAGAACCCCGCGCCATCGCGCGCCGGCGGCCCATGCCGCTGCGCACCTCTTCCGCCGGCTGGAGGCCAGCCCGCAGCGGCGTTCCACGTGAAACGCCCGCCTCGACGCGGCCGGGAAACCGCCGCCGCCCCATGGCCGCGCCGAACTGTTCCACGTGAAACGCCGCCGCTTCTCATCACGCTCGCCGCGGCCCTCGCAGGTGCGGCCCGGGACCCCGGGGCCACCGGCGGGCCGCCTGCACAACGCACCTGGCCGCCAGCGACTGACCGCGGTCGTTCCACGTGAAACACCAACGCGATCGGGACAGCCCCGGCCAAGGCCGCTCACGGCGCGCCGCACCCGGGACCCGACGGAATCCATCGATGGCGCGCCCCGACCAACGCACCGGAACCCGGGAATCGTGGCGCCTTCACCGGACTTGAGACTTCGGGGCTGCGCATCTTCACCGCCGGACTCCCGGCGCATCCCCCGGCTCCTCTCCCTCGGACCGCACGCGCGCCGGGCCAGGCCATCACCCTGCGCATCCCCCTCCACCTTGCAACCGCTCCCCGTCCCGCCGGAGGCATCCTTGCCGCTCCCGGACCCCGCCGACGGCTACGGGACCGGGTCGTAGCCGCTGCCGCCGAAGGGCCGACAGCGCGACAGCCGCCGCAGCGCCAGCCACCCGCCGCGGAACGCGCCGTGCTTCTCCAGCGCCTCCCGCGCGTAGCGCGAACACGACGGCTCGAACCGGCAGACCGGCGGCATGACCCGCGAGAACGTCGCCTGGTACCCCATCACCAGCCAGATCAGCGGCTTCGCCAGCAATCGGCTCATCCCGCACCCCCGGAACGCCGCGAGGCCCGCACCAGCAGCCGGCGGAGTTCCGCCGCCAGCTCTTCAATCGACGCAGTCAGCGCCGCCTCGCGCGCTACCACCACGATATCACGCCCGGTCCCGCCAGGCTGAACCCGCAGGGCTGCCTCCCGCAGCCGGCGACGCGCCCGGTTGCGGTCGTGCGCCAGCTTCACCAGGCGCTTCCCCACCGCGAACCCCCAGCGGTCGCGACCCAATCCGTTCGGAACGACCCGCACAACAAGAAGGGGACCGCGCTCCACGGTCCCCTTCTGATATGCCGTATCGAATTCGACGCCCTTCCGCAGGCGGCGGGCGCGCTTCATGGCCGGGCCTACGCCACGGTCAGGCGCTTGCGGCCCTTCAGCCGCCGGGCCTTCAGCACCAGCCGGCCGGCGCGCGTCGACATCCGCTTCAGGAAGCCGTGCTCGCGCTTCCGCGGGATGCGATGGGGCTGGTACGTGCGCTTGGTCGCCATCGGTCACCTCCTCGAGGCCGCCTCGCTCGCGGCGGGGCTTCCACCATACCCCAGCCTGCACCTTACGGGCGAATCACTCGCTCCACGCGCGCTGATAGTGCAGGTACGCGTCCACGATCACCTGCACGTACGCCCGCGTCTCGGAGAAGTCGATACTCTCCGCGAGGTCGGCCGCGGTCGAACGCTCCAGCGCCGCCCAGCGGAGCGCGTTCCCGGGACCGGCGTTGTACGCCGCCAGCGCCAGGAGCGGGTCGCGGAACCGCCCCAGCTGCACCCCGAGGTAGTAGGCGCCAAATTCGAGCGCGACCGCCGGCCGAAAGAGGTCGGCCGGCTCGAACCCTTCGACGCCGAGCGCGGCGGCGATCCCCCGGCCCGTCGACGGGATCACCTGGGTGAGGCCGAGCGCTCCCGCCGACGACCCCGCGCCCGGGTCCCAGAGGCTTTCGGCGCGGATGAGCGCGGCGAAAAACAGGGGGTCGATGTCGCGGGCCCGCGCGGCGGCGTCGAGGGCGGCGGGGTAGGCCACCGGGTAGGCGACCCGCAGGAGGTCGGGGGGCACCTCGTGCGAGGCGGCGCCCGCTTCCTGCCGAAGCCGGACAGCGAGCGAGAGGGCGGTACTGGTAAATCCGCAGCCGTGGGCCTCCCGGGCGAGTTCGAGCAGGCGCCAGGCCCCGGCGCCATTGGCGGCGGCCAGGAGCTCGGCCGCGGCGTCCCGCGCGAGGCCGGCGGCTGCCAGCTCGCAGGCGCCGGTGGCCGGTGCGCCCGTCCAGTCGCCGCCGATGCGCCCCCGCAGCCAGGCTGCGATGGCCTCCCAGTCGACCCCGCGGGTGAGATCGCGCGGGCGGTAGGCGACCCCCGTGAGCGGCTCCGCTTCGCCGAGGCGAACGGCTGCCTCGAATCCGTGGAAATCGAGCGGCCCGGCCGCAAGCGCCGCCCGGTAGGCAGCCCGCGCCTCTTCGAACCGGCCGAGCAGGTCGAGCGCGCGGCCGCGCCAGTACTCGAGCCGCGCCGACGGCGCCGCGCCGACCTCCTCCCAGGCGGCGAGGGCGCCGGCAGGGTCGTCCGCGCGGAGGAGGGTGAAGCCGGCCCGGAAGGCGGCCTCCCCCGTGAACTCACCGGCTGGACCGAGGGTCGCCAGCCGAACATAACGCTCGCCTGCGTCAGCCAGCTGCGCGTTGTTCTCCAGGACGCGGGCGGCCCAGTACTGCCCGCGGTGGACGAAGGGGGAGGTCGCGCCGGTTGCCGCGGCAGCGTCGTACCACGCCACCGCTTCGGCCGCCCGCCCGAGCTCTTCGAGGCTGGCGGCGAGGTAGTAGGCGCGGTACGTCCGGTCGGCCGCGGCAAGCCCGGGCTCATCCACGGCCGCGCTCAGCAGCCGGGCCGCCTCGGCGTAGGCGCCGCGACGGTAGAGAATGAAACCTTCCTGCCCGGGGTCGACCTCCGCCCCGAGGTCGCGCAGTTCGGCGATGGCGAGCGTCGCCTCGGGCGCGAGCGGTGTGGCAACCAGGATCGCCTGCAGGAGCCCGACCGCGAATTCGGGGGCGCCCATCTCCTGCGCGAGGATGGCGCGTTCGTAGCGGGCTGCGGCGCTGCCGTCGAAGGCGATGCGCGCGTCGAGCCAGCGGGCGAGGCCCTCGCGGTCCCCGGCATCGCGGGCGAGGCCGGCGAGCGCCTCGAGCGCCGCGGCCCGCAGCGCCGCTGTGGCATGCAGATCGGCAAGGAGCGCCTCCCAGGCCGCCGTGGCGGCTGCCGCTTCGCCGATGCCGGCCAGGGCGCGGCCGCGTTCGAAGGCCGCATAGGCCGCCAGCGGACCGTCGGCGGTCACGGCCGGCAGCGCGGCGGCCTCCCCGAAGCGAGCGAGGTCATTGAGCGCGCGCAGCTGGCGGTAGGCCGCGCTCGCGGCGAGGGTCGAGCCCGCAG
>NZ_DAOUAO010000178.1:0-7414 GCF_034433535.1 Tepidiforma sp. | reverse complement strand
CGCGGCGGCACGCTGGAAAGGGTTGCCGAGCTCTCTCCCGGCCGAACGCGAGACTGGGCACTCAGCCCGGACGGCTCGCGGGTGGCCTTTATCGACATCCTGAGCGCTTCCTCGCGCAACTACGTCGGCAAGACGCTGACCATCGCCACGGGCTCTGTCACGGCGCTCCCGGCGGGCCGCAACCAGGTCGGCGCCGCGTGGCAGCCGGGCAACCCGCTGCCGGTGTTCGGCGGTCCGGGGGGTTCGGTGCAGCTCTCGGACCCGAGCCCTGACGCGGCCTGGGTGATTCCGCTCGCGTATGCCCCGCTCGGGGATTACCTGGCCGTCTCGGTTGTGGGCGCCGCCAGCGACCCGACAGCGCGCCCGCCCGTTTCGATTGAACTTGCGACGCCGGCCTCGAGGGTCCGGCTGACCGACACGCCCGGCGCCTCGTTCGTCGGCTGGGTACAGGAGGCTCGATGACAGCAGCAGGATACGCAGCCCGGGGCCGACACCGGACCACCCGGGGCGACCGCGTCACGCGGTTCGTGGTCGGCCTGACGGTCGCCGCGGCGATGGTTGCGGTGGCGCCGATTGTGGCGGCCATGTTCGGCATCGGCACGGGCGGCTCGCCGCGGACGGCCTTTGCGACCGCTCCGGCGGGCACCTACGCGGTGGTCACCCGCACGGAGGGGGCGGTGGATGTGGTGGCCGCCGTGCGCGCGGACGGCACGGGCGACCCGATCGAGCTGGCGCGCGTGCCGCACCTTGCCGGCTTCCCGACCACCGGCAGCGTCTCGCCGGATGGCGGCTACGCGGCCGTGGTAGCGGTCGATGGGGGGACTCCCACCACGCCGTCGGCCTCGCTCATCCTCGTGGAGCTCACGACCGGGAGGGCCGAGCGGCTGATCTCCGGCATCGAACCGTCACAGGCACCGGCCTGGGAGCCAGGTTCCGAAGCCGTGGCGGTGACGCGGCAGGCCGCCGACGCTGACGGCGCGCCGGCGATCGAGGTGCTCCGGGTGGCGCGTGACGGTGCCGTCACGCGGCTGTGGAGCCAGCGCGATGCGCTCGGCGTGTACCCGCTCGGATGGCGCGGAGCTGAGCTGCTGGCGGTTGTCATCGATGGGCGCGGTTCGACGCTGCAGGCCAACGGGCAGGACCTGGCCCACCTGAGCGAGTGGGTGACGCGCGACTGGACGCTCTCGCCAGCGGGCGATGCCGTGGCGTTTGTTGAGGCGAACCTCTCGGAGGGGCTGCGCTACCTCCCCCGTGTCGTCACCTTCGGCGGCGACGCGACGGCGACCGCCCAGGCGCTGGCGGCTCCCGGGTTCGCTGCCCTCGGCACGGCCTGGGGCCGCGGGAGCGGCCCGGCGTTTGGCGCGGTGCCGGCAGCCGGGGGCGGTAGCGACGCGTCCGCGCAGGCGCTCAGCGCGTCGGGCGGCTTCGACGTCCCGCTGGGCTACAGCCCGGACGGCAATGTGCTGGCGGTGACCCGCTGGGACGGCTCGTCGTTCGATGCGCCCGGCCGGCCGCAGCTCGAGCTGGTGAGCCCGCAGGGGAGGACGGCCGTGCCCGGGTATCGAGGGTTCCTGGGATGGGCGCAACGCTGAGGTCGCTGCTCGCCGGGGCGGTGCTCGGCCTGCTGGCGCTCGCCGTGACCATGCAGCCGCGGCCGGCATCGGCCGACCACTACCCCTGCCACCTGCCGAACCGCGGGTTCGGCTTCGACACGTACGAATACGAGGACTACGTCGGCCGGTACGGTCAGATGATCGAGCTGGTGACGGCCGGCGCGGCCGTTCCGGCCCCGTACCAGCTGCCCTCCGGCGAGTGGATCGACTTCAGCTATCCCGGGCTCGAGTCCGGCCCGCGCGAGGCGCGCACCGGCAGGGTTCGGACGAATACCATCCCGCCGAGCCTGTACAAGGCGATGGTCTGGGTCGAGTCGGGCTGGGCGCACGCAGCCGGGTCAGTGCCATATGGCGGTGTTGGGCCGGTGCTCACTGCAATCGATTGTGGCTACGGACTCGGGCAGATCACGACGGGCATGGGGCACCTCGCGGCGCCGCCAGCGCTCGATATCCGGGTGCCATCAGCGCGCCAGGCGCTCATCGGCACGCACCCGCTGTTCAACCTCGCTGAGGGTGTGCGGATATTCGCCGACAAGTGGAACAGCGCGCCGGAACTCCGGCCCGTGGCCGGGAGCGGCAACCCCGCCATGCTGGAAGACTGGTATTACGCGGTCTGGGGCTATAACGGGTTTGCGTTCGTCAACCACCCGCTCAATCCCCAGAAGAACCCGCTGCGGGGCGAGGTGTGGCACTGCAACGACCCGACGGCCCCCGGCTTCGGCACGTTCGAGTGGGGGGACTACACCTACCAGGAGAAGGTATATGGCTGCCTGCGTTACCCGCCGGTGCCGAAGGGGCAGGAGTATCCGCCGCCGTTGGCGGGGGCTTCGCAGCCCCCGCAGCCGGGCCCGAACGAACCGAAGTTTTCCCCCGGCGACGGCGCAGTCGTCACGGGTACCGGCAGCTGTCTCAACATACGGCCCACGCCGGGCGGCAACCCGCCCCTCGCCTGCGTCCCCGATGGGACGGTCCTCACGATCCTCGGCGGGCCGGTCGAGGCCGGGGGCACCCGCTGGTGGAACGTGACGAACGGCGAGGTAACCGGCTGGGCGGCTGATGATTACCTGGCGCGACCCGCCCCGCGGCCGGCACCCGATGCGCCGGTGAACCCGGCGGGGCGGATGTGGCTCCCGCAGGTGTTCCACATGCCGCCCCTCACGGCGCCGGCTGTGGCGCGCGCCTTCGCGCCTGCGGCGTACCAGGAGTGCTCGGAAGCCAGCTTCGCCGGCGGCTGCGCCGCGATGGATTTCCCCACGTCCATCCCGGAGCTGGGCATCACGCCGCACCCCGACTCCGGCAGCGGAACCGGGTTGGCCTCGGCGGCCACGTTCCTCGGAGAGCCGCGCCTGCAGGTTAGCGGGAACCGCCAGGTAGTCATCGAAGTTTCGGGCGCCACTTCCAGCAGCGCCCGGGTGACTGTCAGCAACGCCGGGACAGGAATCGGCGCATTCCGGGTTCGCACCTCCGCCGCGTGGCTCATCGTGCGCCACCCGAGCGACCCGCCCGGGAGGGTGGTCGATGGGGGCATCGCGGTTGGGTCCGACCTTGACGTGGTCACCAGCAGCTCACCGCGGGCGGCGCAGCGCGGCATGGAGTCGGTCCTTGAAATTCGCGTCGACCCCGCCATCCTCCCGCAGGGTGCGGCCACCGGGACGGTGCTCATCGAGCCGCTGCTGGGTTCGCTGCAGCCGGTGACCATCACGGTCACCGTGGAGCGGTCGGGGTCCCCGCCAGGTGGCGGCACCTCGCCGTACCCGTTCCGGCGGGTGGTGCCGAACGTCACCGCCGAGGGCAGCCGCTAAGCCGGGCCGCTCAGTGGGCGTGTGCCTCCTCGAGCGCCTTCTTCTGTTCGGCGATGATGCGCTGGGCGATGTTCGGCGGCACCTCGCCATAGTGGTCGAAGGTCAGCTCGAAGGCGCCCCGGCCCTGGGTGAGTGAGCGGAGGTCGGCGGCGTAGCGCTGCACCTCGGCCAGCGGCACCTCCGCATCGATGACGCTCATGCCGCCATCGGGGTTGATGCCGTGGATGCGCGCGCGCTTGGTGTTGAGGTCGCCGACGACATCGCCAGCGAACTGCTCCGGCACGTACACCCGGATGGACATAATCGGCTCGAGCAGGATGGGCGCCGCCGCCTGCACCGCCTCTTTCAGGGCCTGTGAGGCGGCGAGCTTGAACGACATTTCGTTCGAATCGACCGGGTGGTGCTTGCCGTCGACGAGCGTGACCTGGCAGTCCGTGAGTTCGTAGCCGGCGATGATGCCCTGGGCCGCGGTCTCCATCACGCCCTTTTCGACCGCCGGGATGAACTCCTTCGGCACGGCCCCGCCGACGACGCGCTCGCCGAACTGGATACCCGAGCCCCGGGGCAGCGGCTCGATTTCCAGCACCACGCGGCCGTACTGGCCGTGGCCGCCGGTCTGCTTCTTGTGGGTGTACTCAGCCGAGGCCTTGCGGGTGACGGTTTCGCGATAGGGGACCCGCGGCAGCGCGAGCTCGACATCGACGTTGAACTTGCGGCGGAGGCGTTCGACGGTGACCTCGAGGTGGGCATCGCCGAGGCCCGAGAGGATGAGCTCGGCGGTGGACTGGTCGCGGCTGAGGCGGAGCCCGGGGTCCTCTTCGACCATGCGCTGGAGGCTTGGCCCGAGCTTATCGACGGCGCCCTTGCCAACCGGGCGGACTGCCATGCTGAAGACTGGCGCCGGGAATTCGATGGGCGGCAGGGTGACCGGGCGTTCGCGGCTGCCGAGGGTGTCGCCGGTGGCGGTGTGGGCCAGCTTGGCGACGACGCCGATGTCGCCGGCGTACAGCTCGGGCACCGGGATCTGCTCCTTGCCGCGCTGCACATAGAGCGGCCCCAGCCGCTCATCGGCGTTCTTGTTGGCGTTCCAGAGGTGGGAGTCGGCGCTCACCTTTCCGCTGATGACGCGGAGGTAGCTCAGGCGCCCCACGAAGGGGTCGGCGGCCGTCTTGAACACCAGCGCGACGGGCGGCGCGGCGGGGTCGGCGGTGAGCTCGATGTCCCCGGCGCGGATCGGGTCGCGGTCGGCGGGTGAGGGGCCGGAGAAGGCGATGTTGTGCAGCAGCTGGCGGACGCCGATGAGCTTCGTGGCCGAGGCGCAGAGCACGGGGAAGATGAGGTTGTGGTCGAGCCCGCCGTGCAACACCCGGCGGAGTTCGTCCTCGCTCAGCTCTTCATCGGCGAAGTACTTGTTCATCAGGTCCTCGTCGGTTTCGACGATGCCCTCGATGAGCTGCGCGCGGAGGGTTTCGGCTTCCTCGCGGAGCTCAGCGGGGATGTCGACCTCCTCGGCCTGTTCGCCCAGGTAGGCCTTCATGTGGAGGAGGTCGACGACGCCGCGGAACGATTCGTGCGCGCCGATGGGGAGCTGCAAAGGCATCACCCGGTGTCCCCAGCGCTCGCGCAGGGCCGCGAGGACGGCGCTGAAGTTGGCGTTCTCGCGGTCCATGCGGTTGATCACGATCATCCGGGGCAGCCCGAGGCGCTCGGCGATCTGCCAGGCGCGGTCCGTGCCCACCTCGGGCCCGGAAACGGCATCGACCACGACTACGGCGAGGTCGGCGGCGTGGGCGCCGCAAATCACCTCGGAGATGAAATCGGCGTAGCCGGGGGTGTCGATGATGTTGATCTTCCGCTCTTCCCATTCAACGGGTGCAATGGCGAGGTTGAGGCTGAACTTCCGTCGGTGTTCATCGTCGTCGTAATCGGTGACGGTATTCTGGTCCTGGATGGAGCCGAGACGGCTGATGGCCCCGCTTTCGTACAGCGCCGCCTCGGCGAGGCTCGTCTTGCCGACGCTGCCGTGGCCCACCAGGACCACGTTACGGATGGCTTCGGTGGGGTACACCTTCATCGACGGAAACCTCCTTCGCCAAACGAAGTGCGCGTAGTCTACGCAGGCAGGATCCGCCTCTCAACGGACCTTGCGGGTGTCTTGACGGCAGCAGTTGTCGCCGGGCTGGCGGACACTGGGGATTGCCTGCGCCTGCGGACGCGGGGACCTAGACTGGGGACGAGCCGCAGGACGCCTGTTCGAACCATGACCACCTTCATCGCGCTGGACCTGGAGACGACGGGGCTGGACCCGGAAACCGACCGCATCGTGGAGGTCGGGGCCGTAAGGTTCGATGAATCTGGCGAGCGGATCGACGAATTCAGCGCCCTGGTCAATCCCGGTCGGCGGCTGCCGGTGTTCATTGAGCGGCTGACGGGCATTTCGAACCGCGACCTCGCCGGGGCCGACCGGTTCGATCGGCTTCGGCTGCGGCTCGAGGCGTACCTCGGCGACGGGGTGGTGGTCGGCCACAATGTGGCGTTCGACCTGGAGTTCCTGGCGAAGGCCGGGGTTCGCTGGAGCGGGAGGTCGATCGATACGGCGATGGCGGCTCGCGTGGTGAAACCCGGCCTCGCCAATTACGGGCTGGAGGAGGTCGCCGCGAGCCTGGGCATCGTGAGCGAAACCCACCACCGCGCGCTGCCCGACGCGCGCCTCGCGGGGAGGGTGTTCTTCGAGCTGCTGGAAACCGTCAAGGGCCTGCCCGAACGTGAGCGCAGGGCTGTGGCGGACGTGCTGGCGCAGGAGGACCCGGCGTGGAGGGAGGTGCTCGGCTACGACGAGCGGCCGCCTGCCGAGGCTGCAGCGCTGCCCGTGCCGCGGCCGTTCGCGGCGCCTCCTCCGCTGAAGCCCGCAGACCGCCCGGAGCCGGTCACGCCCAACGACGTCCGCCGGGTCTTCGCCGCGCTGGCCGACGTCGTCACCGGCTTCGAAGCGCGCCCGGAGCAGCAGGAGATGACGGAGGCCGTGCGGCGGGCGTTCGTGCGCGGGGGCCACCTGATGGTCGAGGCCGGGACCGGCGTCGGGAAGTCGCTGGCGTATCTCATCCCGGCAGCCCTCGATGCGGTGCGCAACGGGCGGACGGTGGTGGTCAGCACCCACACCATCGCTCTGCAGGAGCAGCTCGTGCAGAAGGACATCCCCATCCTGCGCGCAGCGCTCGCGCGGGCCGGGGTGATCGACGACCCCGCGTCGCTGCGGGTGGTGCTGCTCAAGGGACGGGCGAACTACCTCTGCTATGCCCGCTGGCTGGCGGGCTTCATGGCTGGTGCGCGAGACCCGGAGGTGGCTGCGCTCGCTGCCAGCACGGTTCGCTGGGTTTCGCTGACGGAGACCGGTGACCGGGCGGAGTTGCGGCTGGCGCCCGACCAGCTTGGCGCCTGGCGCAGGCTGTCCGCGGCCGATGCGACCTGCCTCGCGGATCAGAATCGCCACGTCCGCGCCGGGAACTGCTTCCTCTGGCGCGCGCGCGAGTCGGCGAAGGCGGCGCATATCATCGTGGTGAACCACGCGCTCCTGCTGGCGGACGCCGTGAATGCCGGGAGCGCGCTGCCTCCGTTCCAGCACCTCATCGTCGACGAGGCCCATAACCTCGAAGACGTGGCAACTACCCAATTCGGGGCGAGCCTAACCCCGCGGGTGGTGAGTGACGTGCTGGACCGGCTGCACCGCCCGGGCGCGCGCGACGCGCGTGAGAGCGGCATTGCCGTCCTGCTCAAGGCGCTCGGCACGGACGAAGCAGCGAAGGCGGCAACGAAGCTCCAGGAAGCGGTTGCTGCGTCCCGGCGCGCCGCGGTGCCATTCTTCCTCGCTGCGGGTGCGCTCCCCGGGGAACCGCGCGACGACAACCGCATCGCTATCACGGCAGCGGTGCGGCACCGCGAAGCCTGGGAACGGCTCGAGGTAGCATGGGAGGCCTTGAGCGAGCAGTTCGCGGCTGTCGG
>NZ_DAOUAO010000177.1:0-15775 GCF_034433535.1 Tepidiforma sp. | reverse complement strand
TGCCGCTCCCGCCCGCCTCCGCCTGCTCCCCCGCGACCCGGGCCTGGTCGTCTTCCTCCTGCTCAACGCGCTCGGCCTGTTCGCCTACCTTCACCCCTTCGTCTCCCCCGACCGCCTCGACCCGGCCTCGCCCTGGTTCGCCCACAACACCGATGCCCCCGTCGTCTTCGCCGGCATCGCCGCGCTCTGCCTGGTCCTCGTCGTCGCCGATCTCTCCGGCGGCGGCCTCTCCAGCAAGTCCCTCGCCGTCCTGGGCGTGCTCTCCGCCCTCGCGGCTGTCCTGCGCACCATCACGCTGCCCGCCGGAGCCAACCTCTACTTCTTCCTCGTCATCCTGGGCGGCTTCGCCTTCGGCTACCGGCTCGGGTTCCTGCTCGGGGCGCTCTCGTTCTTCCTCAGCGCCATCGTCACCGGCGGGTTCGGGCCGTGGCTCCCCTTCCAGATGTTCGCCTCGGCCTGGATGGGCGCTTCGGCCGGCGCCCTCGGCGCGTTCGCCCGCCGCACGGGCAGCGGCCCCCGGATGCAGCTCGCGCTCGTCATTGCGTTCGGCGCCGCCTGGGGGCTGCTCTATGGTGCGATCACCAACCTCTGGGCCTGGCCGTGGCTCGTCGCCGGCCCCGATATCTCCTACGACCCTGCCGCCGGCCCCCTCGAAACCCTCCGCCGCTACTGGAACTACTACCTCCTCACCAGCCTCGGCTGGGACCTCCTCCGCACGGTCTGCAACGCCGTCGTCCTCGCCGCCGTCGGCGGACCAATCCTCCGCGCGCTCATCCGCTTCCGCGACCGCTTCACCTTCCTGACCGAACCGCTGGCCGTCACGGCCGACCCGAACAGCCCACGGGCGTAACGTTCACCGTGGTCTCGTTCCCGGCGCCATCGGTCGCCGTCAGCCGGAAGCCGCTCCCGCCATAGCCGCCCGCAGGTGTCGAACCCGACCAGTTCCCGCCCGGGAGCGGCGAAAGCACCACTGTCACCGTCCCGCCGCCGTCCTGTTCGAACTGCCCCACCACGCTCACCACGCCGACATCGTCCAGGACGGTCGCCGTAAACGTCGTCGAACCCGTCACCGCCGAGCACGATGCGCCCGCAGCCACGAACTGCGGCGGCGAACCGCCCCGGCGACCGGTCACCGCCACCGTCGCCGTGTTGGCCGGCCCCGTCACCGTCACCGTCGCCGGGTAGTCCCCTTCGCCCGCCGGCAGCACGCTGCCATCGACCCGGAAGGTCACCGATGCCTGGCCGCCCGCCGGCACCGTGAGCGCGACCGGGCCGCCCACCAGCCAGGCTGCACCCCAGGCCAGGCTGACCTCCGCCGCACAGCCGCCCGCGTTCGCAACCGTGAACAGCCCCTGCTGGCCGGCTCCAACCACCAATCCCGCGGGCGAGACGCTTACCGCTGCCGCGCAGGGCGTCGGCGAACCCACCGGGGTCGCGGTCGCCGTCGGCGAGGAAGTCGGCGAAGGCGTCGGCGTGGCCGTGCCCGCTCCCGGCGTGGGCGTCGAACCCGCGGGGGTCGGCGTCCCGCCGCCGCCCGGCCCGCCGCCCGTCGCAGCGCCCGTTGGCGAGCCAGTCGGCGAAGCCCCCGGCGAGGCGCTCGCCGTCGGCGAACCTGCCGCGGTTGCAGTCGCCGTCCCGCCCGGCCCCGGCGAGGGCGTCAGCACGATCACCCCCGGCGCGGTCGGGTCGGGCGGCTCCCCGGGCGACCCGAGCCGCAGCCCATCCCCGCCATCGCCGCGCAGCAGCGACACCGGGCTGAACGGCAGGAAGAGCAGACCCGCCAGTACCGCCGCCGCTGCCCCCAGCCCCATCCCCCACCGCCACATCCCCGCTCCCGGCTCCCCGCCCCCGGTCCCCTGGGCAGGGGCGCGGGGCTCCCTGCTCCCGGCTCCCTGCTCCCGGCTCCCTGCACCCGCCTCCAGCCTCCCCAGCACCTGCTCGCGCAGCGGCAGCGGGGCGCCCACCGGCGCCAGCCCGGCGAACACCGCCAGCGGGGCCAGCCGCCGCCGGCGCTCGCCGCAGGCATCGCAGCGCGAAGTGTGCCGGTCCACCGCCTTGCGCAGCTCCGGCGTCATCCCGGGTGCTGCTGCCTCCGCCACCAGCGCCGCCAGCTCCGGGCAGCGGTCGCGCGCCTCACGCACCAGCACGAACGCCGAGATCGCCGCTTCCACCGCTGCCTTCAGCCGGTGCAGCAGCACATACGCGTTGTTCCGCGTGATCCCCAGCACCTCCGCGATCTCCGCCCCGTCCAGGCCCTGCCGGAGGTGGAGGTCCAGGATCGAAAGCTGGCGCGGGTCGAGCCCGGCGGCCGCCTCCCACACCAGCGCCGCCGCCGCCCGCGCCTCGGCAGCCTCCTGCGGGTCCGCGAACCGCGAGGGGTCGACCACATCCAGCGGTTCCTCCTCGCCGTCCTCCCCCCGCACCGCCAGCGGCCGCAGCCGTCGCGCCCGCTCCAGCCGGTTCAGCGCCGAATTCCGCGCAATCGTGAACAGCCACGCCTTGAAGCTCGTGCCCTGCTTCAGCCCCTCGATGCCGTTCATCGCCTTCAGGAACGTTTCCTGCGCCAGGTCGGCTGCCTCGTCCCGGTCCCGCACCAGCCGCACCAAGAAGTCGTACACCGCGTCGAAATACGCCGCGTACAGCCGCGCGAACGCCTCCCGGTCCCCCGAGCGGGCCTCCGCCACCAGCGCCTCGTCACGCTCCAGCGTCATACCTCCCCCGGGTGCTCCCCGCAAAGCCGCCGGCGGTCCCGCCGGCTGCCCCGGGCACAGGTTCGACCGCCACCCCGCCGAAATCTTACACCGCCGGCTCAGTCGCCCCGGCTCGCCCGCGCTCCCGCCACCACCCCTCGATGAACCCCGCCCCGTAGGCGACGTGCATGGTCGCCATCGCCGCGAAGGTCAGCAGCGGGTTCGCCCCCTGCCGGGCCGCCGCCCGCGCGGCCATCACCATCCCCAGCCCGAGGTAGAGTGCGGCCAGCAGCCAGAGCAGCACCCGCGCCGCCTTCACCACCCGCCCGGCCAGCCAGAGCGACGGCCCGCCCAGCACCATCGCCGCCGGCGCGAAATGCCGCGGCCGCAGCGGCCGCCCCCGGGCGAAGAGCGTCCCCTTGGCGGCCCCATATTCCCGGTATTGCCGCGCCAGCGCCCCCAGCGTTCGCCGCGGGTAGTAGGTCGAACGGATCGACGGGTCCAGCCAGATGCGCCCCCCCGCCTCGATCAGGCGGGCGTTGTAGCTATCCTCATCCGCCCCGTCCACCGTCTCATCGAACTCCCCCACCACCTCCCACACCCGCCGGTGGTAGCACCCGAACGGCACCGTATCGACCCAGCCCGCATCCTCCGCGTAGCGGAACTTCGCATTCCCCACGCCGAATGGCGACGACATCGCCGCCGCGATCGCCTTCCCCACCGTCCCTTCCCCCACCGTCGCGATCGGCCCGCCCACGCAGGCGGCACCCGTCCGCCGCAGCGCCTCCACCGAACAGCGCACGAAGTCCGGCCGCACCTTGCTGTGTGCCCCGATGATGATCCAGCAATCCCCGCGGGCCGCCTTCATCCCCTCGTTCAGCCCCGCGACCGTGATCCGCCGCGGGTTATCCACCAGTTCCAGCCGCGCGAACGGCGAAGGATAGCCCCGCACCAGCTCGCGCGTCCGGTCCGTGCTGCCCCCATCGGCCACCAGCACCTCGATCCCGTCCGCCCCGTAATCCTGCGCCGCCAGCGAATCCAGCAGCGCCGTAATGTACCGCTCCTCGTTCAGGCACGGGATGACGATCGAAACCAGCGGCCGCTCCGGCAGCGTAAGCGGCGCTGCATCCAGCCGGTCGGGGGCGGCGGTCGTCATGGCTCCACGCTAGCACGGCCGCCCTGCCGGTCAACCCGCGCCCGGTGCCGCGCCTCGACCCGCTCCGCCACCTTTCGCGCATCGTGATACGCCTCCACCCACGCCCGCCCCGCCGCACCCACGCCCGCCCCGCCGCACCCACGCGCGCCGCCTCGGCCGGGTCGTCCAGCAGCCGCTCCACCGCCGCCACGATCTCGGCCGGCGTCGCCGCGTGCACCACCGGCGCTTCGCCCCCATACGCCTCCGCGAACCTGAACGAAGCGACCACCGGCCGCCCGCAGGCCATCCCCTCCAGCTCCACCATCCCGATCGCCCCCTCGTGGACCTGCCCGATCAGCACCCGATGGCGCGCCATCAACGCCGGCAGGCGCTCCCGCGGCTGGTGCAGGAGCAGCACCACCGTCGGCAGCGCCTGGAACTCAGGCGTCAGTTCGCCCCCGGCAATGGCCGTCACCCGCAGCCCCGGCCGCCGGCGCGAAAGCTCGCGCACCGCCTCCAGGATGCGGCCCGCACCCTTGTTGTGCGCCAGCGCGCAGACCACGAACACGTCGCGCGCATCGGCCGGCAGCGGCGCCGGCGCGAAGGTCTCGATGTCCACCGGGTTCGGCAGGAACTCCGCGTCCGGGCGCACCGACCGGCACCAGCGCCCCAGGTCCGGCGTCGAGTAGTACACATGCTTCGCCCGCCGGATCGCCAGCCGAATCAGCCCCCGCCAGGGCCGCCGCGCAAGGTCGCGCACGTCGTCGCCGTGGCAGTGGAGCACATACGGCACCCCTGCCAGCACCCCGACCAGCCCCAGGTAGGCGTAGTGGATGTGCACTGCATCGAACCGGCCCGCCCGCAGCCGTCGCGCCAGCCGCAGCCAGTCGAGCAGCCGCAGCGGCGCCGCCGCCAGCTTCAGCAGCGGCGGCAGCTTCGCGCCGTACAGCCGGGGCTGCAACAGCTCCACCTCGTGGCCCCGTGCCCGCAGGCCCGCCGCCAGCTCCGAGGCGACCGAGGCAACGTCGTTGACCTGTGCGAAGCGCATCACGCCGTCGGCGCCGCGGGCACCGGTTCGCCCCGGGCGACCGCGAGCGCCACCTCCTCCACCCGCCGAACGATGCGATCCAGGCCGTGGTGCCGTTCCACCCACGCCCGTCCCTCCGCGCCCAGCAGGTCGCGCAGCGCCGGGTCATCCGCCAGCCGGCCCACCAGCCGCGCGATGTCCTCGCCGTCGACCGCCGAGAGGAACGGCGGCGGCTCCGCGTAGGCCCGCCCCTCGTTGAACCACGTCACCACCGGCCGCCCGCAGGCCATCGACTCGAGCTCGGCCATGCCGGCCGAGCCGAGCCGCGCCTGCCCGATCACGATCCCGTGCTCGTTGATGATCTGCGGCAGCCGCTCGCGCGGGTGCCGGGCATAGAGCGTGACGTTGGGCAGCCGCCGGAACACCGCCGTGTATTCGCCCCCGCCGAACGCGCTGATGCGCAGGTTCGGGTGGGTCCGCGCCAGCACCTCGCAGGCCCGGAGGATGCGCCCCGCCCCCTTCACCTCGGTCAGGGCGCAGCACACCCACGCTGCCTCGTGCGCCGAGGCCGGGCTCGCCGGCGCGAACGCCCCGGTGTCGATCGGGTTCGGCAAAAACTCTGCATCCGGCCGCAGCGGCAGCAGCCAGCCGGCAAGGTCCGGCGTCGAATAGAACACGTGCCGCGCCTGCCGGATCGCGTTGGCGATCAGCGGCCGCGTGAAGGCGGTGCTCCCGCGCAGGTCCGTGCCGTGGCAGTGCAGGATGTACGGGAATCCGCCCAGCGCCCCGATGTTCCCCAGGTAGGCGTAGTGGATGTGCACGACGTCGTACCGCCCGGCCCGGATGCGCCGGATGAGGTCCAGCCAGTCCAGCGCCCGGATGGGGCCCGTGATCGGCTTGATGTTCGGGTGCAGCCGTGCCCCCACCAGGCGCGGGTTGAACATATCCACCGTGTGGCCGCGTTCGCGCAGCCCCTGTCCGATCTCCGTCGCCACGAAGGCGATGTCATTGATCTCCGCGATGCGCATCCGCGTCACGCTCCGCTGCTGCGGCGCGCCTGGCTCAGCCACTCGACCGTGTAGATGGCAATCAGCCCGAACACCACCGTCACCGCCAGCGCGACCGCCACCCGCCCGACCAGCGACCCCGTCAGCCCGCCCGAGAAGCTGTACGAGGTCTCGACCCGGCTCACCGCGCTCCCGACCGCGATCTGCGCGTTCCCCAGGTACACGAACGCCGAATCCCGCACCTGCCGCAGCCCGCGCACCTCGTTCAGCAGCGCCTGCGTCTCGCTATCGAGCACCTGCTCCGCCAGCGCCGGGCTCGACGCGTCGAACGCCCGGATGGCGCTCTCCAGCGCCGCCACCTGCGCGGTCAGCACCGCCGACGCATCGCCGGCCGCGACCGGCTGCCCCACGACCGCCGAGGCGATCGCCGCCGCCGCGGCCGCACTCGCTCCGTTGAGCGCCTCCAGTGCGCCGCGCGCCTCGGCCAGCTGCCGCTCCAGCGCCAGCCGCTCGCCCGTTGCCAGCACCGCCGGGTTCGTGTCCCCGCGTGTCTCGATGAGCAGCTCGAGGTCCAGCCCCTTGCCCTGCACCGCCTGCGCCAGCCGCGCATACGCCGCCTGGTATGCTGCTTCCGCCTGCCGGGCGACCTCGCGCCGGCGCTCGACGAAGCGCGTGCGGAACAGCCCATCGGGCTGCGTGTACTCCCGTTCAAACACCTGCACGAAGGCGGCCCGGTAGCGCTCCGCCTCCGCCTTGCTTGGGTCAGCGATCGAAACCGTCAGCGTCCCGCGAGAGATCCCGTCCCCCACCGAGATCGGGAACAGGCTCACGCTGAAGCGCGCGTAGTCGAAGTCCGGGTCCCCGATCGCCTCCAGCACCTTCTGCTTGAACGCCGGGTCGGAAGTCATCGCCTGTGCCTCGAAAATCCGCAGCCCCCGGTCCCCGCCGATCACGAGGTCGTGCACCGTCGTATCGAGCGTCATCGTCGCCACCGCCGTCGCTTCGCCCGAAATCGCCCCGATGAACACCGCCGCCAGCACGCCCAGCACCGCGAACGGGACGAACAGCCACCCCCGCCGCCGAATCACCTCCAGGTCGCGCTGCAGTCCGCTGGTTTCGCCGGGCATCGCGGGGTATGGTAGGTTCGCCCCCCCGGGGGGTCAATGTGACGCCCTTCACGAGGTAGCCGTGCCCGCCCCCGACCTCGCCCTCGTGGTCCTTGTCCAGGCCGCCTTCCTCGTCGCCGTCGTCATCCTGAACGAGCCCCGCCTCCTCATCCCCGCCGTCGTCATCGGCCTCCCCTTCGAGTACCTCCAGACCCAGGCCGTCTCCACCTTCGGCGAAAGCGGCATCGGCGGCGCCATCCGCGTCATGCTCAACCCCGGCAAGGCCGCCATGGCCGCCACCGTCGTTATCGCCGCCTGGCAATGCCGCCGCGAACCGCTCCGCCTCCTGCCACGCAGCTCTGTCCTCCTGCCCGTGCTCCTCATCGGCTTCATCTCGGTGGTCGGCCTCGCCTGGTCCGACCTCCAGCGCCCCAACAACGCAGTCCTCATCCTCCCGCTCTACATCGCCTTCGTCTTCGCCGCCCCCGTCCTCATCCGCGACCGCCGCGACCTCGAGCGCATCATCGCCGCCTTCTTCATCGCCGCCATCGCCCTCTCGATTTTGGCCGTCGCCCAGCGCCTCCTCGGCGTCTTCCAGTGGCGGGCCGTCCTCATCCAGTCTGATGACTACAGCTACCGCTCCAACGCCACCTTCGCCGACCCCAACAACCTTGCCCGCTTCCTCGCCATCACCATGGCCCTCGCCGCCGGCACCATCCTCGCCCTCGGTCCGCGGCGGCTGACGGTCTACCTGGCCATCCCGGCACTCGCCATCTCTGCCCCCGCGCTCATCGCCACCGCCTCCCGCTCTGGCTGGCTCGGCATGCTCCTCGCCTGCTTCCTGGTGGTCATCCTCGCGCCCGTGCCGCGTTACACGAAGGCGCGCCTCACCATCGCCGCATTCGGCACCCTCGGCGCCCTCCTCGGGCTCCTGCTGATCCAGGGCGGCGCCGACGCCGAGCGCGTCCGGTCGCTCTCCAGCGGCCTCGAAGTCCTCGGCCAGCGCCAGTTCCTCATCCACGGCGGCTGGGAGATGTTTATCGATCACCCCCTCACCGGCGTTGGCACCGGCAGCTTCCAGAACGCGCTCCTGCTCGTCTACAGCTACGTCCTGCCCTGGTGGGCCAAGACCTCCCTCTCCCACACCTCCATCATCAGCATCCTCGCCGAGTGGGGGCTGCTGGGCCTCGCCGCCTTCAGCTTCTTCGCGCTCCGCATCGGCGCCGCCTGCGCGGGGGTCTACCGCCGCGCCCGGGGCCCCTTCGCCCGCGTCTTCGCCGCCTGGCTCATCGCTGCCCTCGTCGAAATCATCTTCCAGTCCCAGTCCGAAGGCCGCCTCTTCGAAGAGCCGTACCTCTGGCTCCTCCTCGCCATCATCGCAGCCCTCGAATCCCACTCCCAGCTCTCCACCTCCAACCTCCCACCTCCAACCTCCAACCTCCAGTAGCATGAGCGCATGATCACCGTCCTCGCCGGCGGCGTCGGCGCCGCTCGCTTCCTCGAAGGCCTCGCCGCCGTCGTCCCCGGGCGCGAGATCACCATCATCTCCAACACCGGCGACGACCTCGAGCTCGCCGGCCTCCACGTCTCCCCCGATACCGATATCGTCATCTACACCCTCGCCGGCGCCATCAACCCCGAAACCGGCTGGGGCCTCGCCGGCGATACCTTCAACGTCATCGACCAGCTCCAGCGCTTCGGCTACGAACGCTGGTTCAACCTCGGCGACCGCGACCTCGCCATGGCCATCCACCGCACCGCCCGCCTCCGCCAGGGCTGGCCCATGCACCGCATCGTCGAAGAGCTCACCCGCGCCTGGGGCCTCGAACTCCGCATCCTGCCCATGTCCGATGACCCGGTCCGCACGGTCATCGAAACGCCGGGCGGCACCCTCGCCTTCCAGGAGTACATGGTCCGCCTCCGCACCGAGCCCGAGGTCGCGGCCATCCGCTTCGCCGGCATCGAATCGGCCCGGCCCGCGCCCGGCGTCCTCGAGGCCCTGCGCAGCGCCAGCGCCGTCATCCTCGCGCCGAGCAACCCCTTCGTCTCCATCGGCCCCATCCTCGCCGTCCCCGGAATCCGCCAGGCCCTCGCCGAAACGACCGCGCCCCGCGCCGCCATCAGCCCCATCATCGCCGGGCAGGTCGTCAAAGGGCCCGCCGCCCGCATGCTCGAACAGCTTGGTCACGAGGTCTCCGCCGTCGGCGTCGCCCGCCTCTACCAGGGCCTCATCGACCTCTTCGTCCTCGATGAAGCCGATGCCGACCTCGCACCCGCCGTCGAAGCCCTCGGCATGCGCGCCCTCGTCCTCCCGACCCTCATGTCTACCCCCGAGCGCAAGCGCGCCCTCGCCGCAGCCATCCTCGCCGCCCTGGAGCGCACGCCATGACCCTGCCCGTGCTCATCCCCGTCAACCGCCTCGACCGCGCCAAGGGCCGCCTCGCGCCCCTCCTCAACGAGGCCGAAAGGGTCGAGCTCACCCTGATCACGGCACGCACCGTCGCCCACGCCGCCGGTCCCGGCGCGATCGTGCTCACCGCCGACGAGCGCGTCGCCGAGCTCCTCGGCGGCGTTTGCCGCGTCCTCCCCGAGGCGCCCGGCCTCGCCGGGCTCAACGCCCAGCTCGAACACGCAATCCAGTCCCTCGCCGCCGACGGCACCGTCACCGATCGCCTCCTCATCCTCCACGCCGACCTCCCACTCGTCCGCAGCTGGACCATCGCCGACCTCGCCGCTGAAGACCCGGGCCCCGGCAGCATCGTCATCGTCCGCAGCCCCGATGGCGGCACCAACGCGCTCCTGCTCCACCCGCCGGGCCGCTTCCCCCTCGCGTACGGCCCCGGCAGCTGCGACCGCCACATCGCCGCCGCCCGCGCGGCCGGCCTGCGCGTGGTCGAATCGCCCAACCGCGAACTCCAGCTCGACCTCGACACCCCCGCCGATGTCGCCGCCCTTCTCGCCACCGCCCGCGGCCAGCAGACCGCCGCCGGCCATTACCTCCTCGCCATCCACGCCGACCGCCGTCTCGCCGCTGCCTCTGCCTGATGCGCCGCCTGCCGCTGTTCGCCGCTGCCGCTTTCCTCGCCCTGCTCGCCGCCGGCTGCGGCAGCGAGCGCCAGTCCGCCCCGCCCCGGCCAACCCCCACCACCACCCTCGCCGGCGCCCCGCCTGCCGGCGAGCGCACCGTCACCGACATGGCCGGCCGCCAGGTCGCGCTCCCCGGGCGGGTCGAGCGGGTGGTGGTCCTCAGCCCATCCGCCGCCGACTACGCCGCCGCCTTCGGCCTCGAGGTTATCGGCCGCCCGTCCGACGTGCCCGTGCCCGAATCCGCCCGCACGGTCGGCTCCTCCCTCGCCCCCGACTTCCCCGCCATCGCCGCCCTCCAGCCCGACCTCGTCCTCGCCGACGCCCTCACCCAGGGCGCCCGCATCCCCGATTTCGACCGCTTCACCCTCCCGGTCTACCTCATCGCCGCCGCCGATTACCGCGCCATCCTCGAGGCCATCGACCGCCTCGGCGAGGCCCTCGACCGCACCGGCCGCGCCGCCGAGCTGCGCGCCGAGATCGAATCGCGCGTCACCGCGGCCGCCCTCGCTGCCCGCCAGGCGCGCGACCGCCTCGGGCCGCGCCGCGTCCTCGTCCTCACCGGCGAAGGCCGCGACGTCTTCGCTGCCGGCGCGGAGAGCTACATCGGCAACCTCGTCAGCATCCTCGCGGCGGACAACGCCGCCGCCTCGCCCCCCGAGGGCGGTCCCCTCCGCGGCTTCGGCGTTATCGACCCCGGCGCCGCCGCCGCCCTCCAGCCCGATGTCGTGCTCATCCTTCCCGCCGGGCAGGGCACCCTCGAAGCGCAGCTCCGCGCCGACCCCGCCTGGGCCGCCACCCCCGCGCTCCGCAGCGGCCGCATCGCCACCCTCGACCGCACCCTCTTCCTCCGCGCCCCCGGGCCGCGCATCGCCGAGGCCGTCGAAACGCTCCAGCGCATCATCTGGCAGTAGCCCGGGCGCCCCGGCCCGGCAGGAGTGCTCGCACGGGGCCCCGCGCGCCTACTTGGCGCCCTGCGCCTCCAGCAGCAGCGGGTGCGGCCGCTCCTCCAGCGTGTCCAGCACCGTGTAGGCCTCCAGGTCCTGGATCGCCGAGAGCGCGCGGTGCAGCATCGCCTTCGCCAGCGCGACCCCGCGCTCGTTCGCCAGGTCGATCGACCCGCAGGCCACCACCGGGTAGGTCAGGCACCACATCACCGTCGTGCGGTAGTCCTCCCAGCACTCCTCCCACGTGTAGCCCTGCACCCCGGCCTCGCGCAGCGCCTCCCAGTAGGCCCGCACCACGTCCCGCTCGTGCGCCTTGCGTACCGCCGGGTCCACCGACTGGCTCATGAAGTAGCCGATGTCGTACGGGCCGCGCGCCCTGACCGCGATCTGCCAGTCCACCAGCGTCAGCGGCGCCGAGCCATCCGGGCTGCCCCAGAAGACATTGTCCAGCCGCAGGTCGCCGTGGCAGAGCGTCTCCGGCCGCTGCGAAAAGCGGTCCTGCATCGGGTTCATCCGGTGCATGTAGCGCAGCACCAGCTCCCGTTCGAACGCCGAAAGCTCATCGCCGAATTTCTCGAAGAACGGCTGGACGGCCTGCGCGAAGGCGACCGCCGCCAGCAGGTTCACCGGGTCGTTCCCGCGGGGGATCCACGAAAGCTCCGCGAGCTCCGGCGCGTCCCACCAGCGGGCGTGCAGCGTCGCCACTTCCCGCACCAGCGCCAGGCACTCCTGCAGCGAGGCCCCAGCCACCTGGTCGCCCATCTGCAGCCCGCCCAGGTCCTCCATCAGGATGATGTAGCGCACCGTCTCCGCATCGCCGTCGGCGTAGTAGGCCCGCGCCGTGCGCACGCCGATGCGGTCGGCGAGCTCGTCATAAATCCGGCGCTCCTTCTCGTAGAAGCCGAGCATCTGCGCCACGCCGCGGCCGCCTTCGTCGGCCGTGGGGATCTTCGCGATCAGCGTCGCCGGCGCGCCCGGCTCCTCCCGGTCGTACCGCAGCGTCACCCGCGCCAGCTCGCCGAGGATGCCCACGCCCTGCCCGATCTGCACCCGCGGCGCCTCCACCACCCGCGCCTCCCGCAGCACCCCGCGCGAACGGAGCGCCGCCGTCAGCCACTCCGGCGTCACCTCATCCATCGTTGCAGGAATGTTCAGGCTGGTCATTCAGCAAAATCCCCCCGGGAACAGCAATGGCGAGGAATCTACCATCCCTCGCCGTCCCGGGCGAATCCGCCGCCCGCCGGCTGCCGAACCGCTTACACCTGGGGTGGCGGCGCCTTAGCCGGGTCCCGCAGCTCCACCCAGAGCAGCGCCACCATCGCCGAGACCACCGTCAGCGCCAGCGAAATCCCGCCCAGGATCGCCACCACCCGCCGCGTGTCGCGGCTCACCTCATCGATGTCCCCAAGGAACACCGAGATGGTGAAGATCGCCGTCAGCAGCAGGAAGCCGCCCGGCACCGCCAGCGCCTCCCACTTGCCCCGGTACATCAGGTGCCCGAAAGCCAGCCCGGCGATGGCGAAGAACGGGATGAACGAAACGAGCCACTCACGGTGGTTATCCCACGAATCCCGCAGCTCGAACATCGCCACCGTGCCCAGCAGCGAGAACACGAGCCCCATGCCGATGCCCCAGAACCGCCCCGTCAGCTCGCGCCAGTCCACCGCCGGCCGCTTCGGCCGCGTCGCGCGGTCGTGGATGAACTCGGACTTCTTCGGTTCGTACGGGGCAGGGAGCGAAAATTCGGCCATAGTGCGCCGATTCTCCCGCGCCCGCGGCCTCAGCCGCAACCGTCCGCCCCGTCAGACCCGCCCCGCGGCCCCCTGCGCGGCCACCTGCTCCGCCAGCCGCGCCGCCCAGCGCATGTCCCGCCCGTTCGGCCGCCGTTCGAGCCGCTCCTCCAGCAGCCGCCGCGCCTGCTCCAGCCGGCCCGCCCGCGCGCAGGACGCGATCAGCGTGTCCTCGAACAGCTCCCGCTGGGCGTGGCTCCCGCCCAGCCGCACCACCTCGGGCATCGCCATCGCGAAGAGGTTCGCCGCAAGGTCCCACTCCCCGTGCGCGTAGGCGAGGAAGCCCTCGGCCAGCGTCACCAGCACCGGCCCCGCGTACCCCTTGCCGCCCGCCGCCCGGTCGCGCAGCCCGCCGATGAGCGCGATCAGCCGCCGCTCATCGGCCACCGCGCACCAGGCCGCCATGCAGTGCGCATCCGCCCAGGTGGTCCCCGGCCGTGGGAAGGCCGCCGCCGCGAACTCCGCCACCTCCTCCCACGGCAGCTCCGAAGCCGGCCGTTCCGTCAGCGTCAGCCGCCAGAGCAGCGAGGCCGCATCGGCCAGCGTCCCCAGCGCCGGGGAGGTCGCCTGCCCCGGCCGGATGACCCGCTCGTACCGCTCCAGCACCGCCTCCACCTTGCCTTCCGCCAGTTCGAACAGCGCGAGGTGCCAGTGGTTGTGCACGTACAGCTGGTGGGCCGGCTGGTAGTCCGCCAGCCACGAGCGCAGGAATGCTCCCCCGCCCGCGGCATCGCCGGTTTCGTACGCGATGTGCGCCACCGTGTGCGCCGCATGGCCGTTGCGCGGGTTGCCCGCCAGCGACCGCTCCACCGCCGCCTGGGCCTCCTCATGGCGGAACAGCTCGTTGTAGGCGAAGGCCAGCTGCGAAAGGAACCACCAGTCATCGCCGTAGGCCGGGGCCAGTGGCTCCAGCAGCGCCAGCTGCTCCTCGTTCCGCTCCAGCCGCCCGCTGAACCCGATCAGCCCGTAAACCCCGGTCGCCTGCGAGAGCACGAAGGCATCGCGCGGGAACTCGGCCAGGTGCTCGCGCACCCGCGCCAGCGCACCCTGCGGGTCGCCGGCCACCGCCGTCGCGATGCAGGCCACGTGCTGCCGCTCCCGCCGCGAGGCCCCCGGCGCTGCCAGCTGCGCCCGCTCGGCCGCCTCGCGCGCCTCGGCGAATCGCCCCCGGAACTGCAGCAGCCGGGCCTCCGCGATGTGCGCCAGCGCGAACCCGGGGTCCTCTTCGCGGGCTGCCCGGAAGCAGGCTTCTGCCTCCGCCTCCGCCGCCAGCGCGTGGTCCAGCCCCCGCGCGTACAGCGCTGCCGCCCGCTCCGAGGCGGTCGAAAGCGCCAGCCCGTACCGGTCGGTGAACGGCATTGCACCCTCCTGCGGCGAGTTCCCGGATTCTACGCTATCCGCCCGCGCCTCACTCGTCCCCCGGCGGCAGCCGGAAGAGCGCCCAGGCCCCGTTGTGGTCGCTCGCGTAGAGCGGCGTCCCATCCTTGCGCTGCCCCGGCCGGTAGGCCAGCGGCCCGGCCACCGCCGCCTTCCACCCCGCCGAGAGCAGGAACGAGGTCCGCTCCGTCGGCTCCGGCTGTTCCCCGACGACCCCCGGCCGGCAGCAGGTCGGCGGGTTGGTTACCGCCAGCGGGTCATCCAGCCCCAGCTCCATCAGGGCCGCGTAGGCCGCGCTCCCCGGCCCATCGCCGAGGTCCCCCATCACCACCGCCGGGCCATCCCCCCGGTGCTCACGGACGAACGCCGCGAACGATTCCGCCTGCGCCGCCCGCACCCGCTCGCCGCCGCCCGTCAGGTGCGTCACGAAGATATCCACCGTCCCCACCGAAGGCGGCCCCTTCAGCTGCACATGCAGCGCTGCCCGCGCCTCGGTCTCGCTCGTCCGGGGGTTCAGCCAGCCCTGGTTCGCCACCAGCACCACCCACACATCGCTCCGCACCAGCACCAGCTCCCCCTCGGCAAAACCGATCTGCTTCGCCAGCTCGCGGTTCTGGGCCTCCGTCTGCCCCGCGAACCACGGGTTCGCCTGGACGAAGACCGGCTCCATCCTCAGCTCCGCCGCCAGCTTTGCCACCGCCGAGCCGTGCTGCGCCGTCCACGTCGCCTCGCTGAAGGCCACCACATCGGGCCGGAACGCGCGCAGCTCATCCACCACCAGCTGGAGCCGCTCCTCGAACGTCTCCGAGGCGGTCTGGTCGTTCGCGTCCGTCGCCACGGGGCTCATCAGGTTCAGGTAGGCCACCCGCAGCTCCCTCGGCTCCGGCGCGGGCGTCGGGGTCGGGTACACCGGCGTCGGGGTCGGCTCCGGCGTCTCCACCGGCCGCGCGAACGAATCCCGCGGCGTCCCGCCCGAGCAGGCCGCCAGCAGCCACGCCGCCGCGACGACGGACGCCGCCAGCAGCAGCCGCGCCCTCACCATTGACACCACCCGAACCCCGCTGGTTTAGTGAACACCATCGGCGAAGACGGAGACGCGGGCCGCCGCCCCGGCCGTCCAGCGAGCCCCGCACGGTGCGAGGGGGCACGGACCAGCGGCGCGCTCATCACTCCCGAGCCCCCGGCCGAACGGCGCACCCCGCGCCCAGTAGTCCCGGGCGGATGCCCACCGTTACCACGGGCAGGGGCACACCAGCGCCCCATGAGTGCCCGCCTCCCGGCGGGAACCAGGGTGGTACCGCGGGCCCGCGCGCCCGTCCCTGGATCGGGGGCCGGCACGACCATCCCGGCACTGGCCTCCATGCGCGCAGCCATCACACCTAAGGGTACGGCACCGCGCACCCCCGCGGCCCTTCCGCCGCTGCCCTTCCCACCCTGGAGGCCACGTGTTCCGCCCCGTCGACCCCAAAGCCAACTTCCCCGCCCTCGAAGAACAGGTCCTCGCCTTCTGGCGCGAACACCAGATCTTCCAGAAATCCGTCGACCAGCGCCCCGAGGACCGCACCTTCGTCTTCTACGAAGGCCCCCCCACCGCCAACGCCCTCCCCGGCAT
>NZ_DAOUAO010000176.1:0-4763 GCF_034433535.1 Tepidiforma sp. | reverse complement strand
GCGGCGAGCTTCGACGAGCTGCAGCAGTACGACACCTCGGCGATTGCGCCGTACTTCCGCCAGCTGCCGGAGTGCCAGTTCTGAGCGTTCACCCCGGGGGTTGACGGCCTCCGTATACTCCCGGCATGGCGGACGCAGCGCGCTTCGAAAGCGACGCCGAGCTGCTGCGGCTGGCGCAGGGGCTGCGGGATGCGCTGGGGGCGCCGGCCCCGGTGGCGCAATCGCGGAAGGTGCTGGCTGGCGCACGCGGGAAGGCGCGGCTGTGGTACTACCCGCCACGGGGGGGCGCGCGGCTACAGACGCCGCTGGTGCTGTTTCCCTACCTGGGCATTTCGCGGCCGTACATTTTCGACCTGCGCCCGGGCGAATCCTTCGCGGAGTTCCTCGGCGAGGCCGGGGTGCCGTTTTACCTGGTGGACTGGGGCGTGTTTGGCCCGGAGGACCGGGACCTCGGGGTGGACACGATTGTGGCGGACATGATCCCATCGCTGCTGGGGCAGGCGCTGCGGCATGCGCGGGCGCGGGAAGCCACCGTCTTCGGCTACTGCATGGGGGTGCCGCTGACGGCGGCGGCGCTGGCGCACCGCCCACACCTGCCGGCGAAAAACTTCCTGGCGATGGTGGGGCCGATCGATTTTTCGGTGGGCGAGTTCCCGCGGATGACCGACGAGGACCGCTTCGATGTTGATGCGATCGTGGAGACGTTCGACCTGATGCCGGCGGAGTTCATCCGGGCGGGGTTCAAGCTGCTGAACCCGCTGGGGGATGTGCAGCAGGCGAAGGCGTTGCTGGAGAACGCGGCGAACCGCCAGTGGCTTGAGGGCTACCGTGCGATGAACCGCTGGGCGAACGAGTGGGTGCCGCTGCCGAAGCAGTTCTTCCGGCACTGGGTGCGGCACTTCTACCAGCGCAATGAGCTGATGCGCGGGGAGTTCCGGGTGATGGGCGAGCCCGTGGACCTGGGCCGCATCCGGGTGCCGGTGCTGTGCGTGGGAGCTTCGAAGGACGAGATTGTGCCGCCGGCGAGCGCGCGGGCGCTGGTGGAGGCCGTGAGCAGCGCCGACCGGGAGTTCGTGGAGCTGGAGGGCGGCCACATCTCGGTGATTGCGGGACGGCGCGCGAAGACGGCGGTGTGGCCGCGCGTTCTGGCCTGGCTCGAGGCGCACGACTGACGGGGCCAGCCGGGGCCGGGCTCAGGCAGATTTCTTGCGGGACTTGCGGGGCGCCGGGGCCGGTGCGGGGGCGGCCTGCTGCGCTTCGAGGAGGGCCGCCAGGGCGTCGTCGATGCGGTCGAGGCGCTGGAGGATGAGCTGGACCTGGTCGGCGAGGCGCTGGAACTCGGCGAGGGGGACGGCGCCGGCGGCTTCGATGATCGGTCCCCAGGTTTCGCGGGCGGTGCGGGCGAGGGCCGCGCGGGTGGCGAGGTAGGTGTCGCGGGTTTCGCGGGTGAGGTCCTGGCCGGCGGCTGAGGCGAGGAAGGCCTCGGCGGCCTGGCCCCAGGCGGCGAGGAACTGTTCGTTGAGGGCGCGGAACTGCGCGAGGAGGTCAGGGGTGGAGGCGCCTGGCGCGGTCATGGCCGGGATGGTACACGATTGGGCGAGCGGCCGGGTCAATCGCGGGCGTAGCCGCCTTCGCGGAGCCGCCGCCAGACCTCGCCGCTGGAGGAGTAGCGCTCCATGAGGTAGGGGTAGACGGCGGGGATGTTGAAGAGGTGCTCCATGCAGAGCTGGGAGAGGTAGCGGTCGAGGACGATGGGGTGTTCGTCGGGGTCGACGAGGTCGAGGGCGAGGCCGGTTTCGTACCCGCCGGCGGCGGCGGGCATACCGGGTGCCTGCTGCATGACGAGGCCCTTTTCGGTGAGGGATTCGATGGCGAGGCGGAGCCGCTGGCGGAAGGCTGGCTGGACGCGGAGGCCGTCTTCGGCGAGGTAGGCCGCGGGCTGGCCGGATTCTGCGAGGCTGGCGACGACGGCGGTGACGTGGTCGATGCGGAAGGTGTCGCTGCCTGCGGCGCGGGAGGGCGGGAGGCCGAGGGAGAGGACACCGAGGAGTGCGCGCTCGATGGGGTCGAGGTCTTCGGGGTTGTAGGCGGCCATGGGAAGAGGGTAGCGCAGGCCAGCGCTGCGGGGAGTAAGGGAGGGTGCCGGGTCAGAAGTTGAGGTAGAGGGCCGGGTCGACGAAGCCGCCGTTGTAGCGAATTTCGAAGTGGAGGTGGTGGCCGGTGGTGAAGCCGGTGAGGCCGGTGAGGCCGATGGTTTCGCCGGCGCTGACGGCCTGGCCGGGGACGACGTCGATCTGGCTCATGTGGGCGTAGAGGACGGTCCAGCCGTCGCCGCAGTCGATGACGACGTAGTAGCCGTAGCTGTAGGTGAGGTATTCGGTGCGGCTCACGACACCGTCGCAGACGGCGAAGAGCGGCGAGGGGCCGAAGCCGTAGAGGTCGAGGTCGATGCCGGTGTGGTAGGAGGAGCCGCCGCGCGGGGTGCCGAAGGGGTCGGAGATGCCGCGCCAGGCAGCGAGCGGGAAGTTTTTGAAGATGCCGCCGGAGGAGGGAGCGGGGGCGCTCCCGGCGGAGGGGCCGGACGGGGTGCCCGGGCGGGCGACGGCCTGGGGCGGCGGCGGAGGCGGTGGCGGCGGCTTGATGGTGGCGCCGACGAGGAGGAGGAGCTTGCCGGCTTCGAGGTTGTTCGGGTCAGTGATGTTGTTGGGCTTGTATTCGATGACCTGTGCGGCGGTGATGTTGTCGTACTGCTTCACGATGCTGTCGACGGTTTCGCCGTAGGCCACCTTGTGGAGGATGCCGTCTTTGCGGGGGATGATGAGGGTGAGGCCTTTGGGGAGGAGGTTGGGGTTGCTGACCGTGGGGTTGTTATCGAGCAGGGTTTGAACGGTGATGCCGAATTTCGCGGCGACGCCGGAAACGGTATCGCCGGGCTGCGTCTGGTACTCCACGATCGGGCTGCGCGGGTCGATGATGTCGGCCAGCGGCTTGATGCCGGCGCCGACCTCGCCCGAGGAGGCTGCGGCGGCGGTGACGCCGGCGGAGAGAGAGCTGACGGGGGAGATGCCGCCGACGGCGCGAACGCTGAGGGCTTCGGTGCGCGAGGCGACCGCGGCGACGGAGCCGAGGGTTTGGATGGTGCTGGCAGGGCGGAGGACGGTGACGGAGGGCCGGAGGGCGCCGCCGGCGACGCCGGAGTAGGCGAAGGCGGGGACAGGTGCGGCGTTGGTGGCGGAGGAGCGGACGGGAGCGCGGATTGCGGAGACGGCAGCAAGCAGTACCAGCACCACGAGGAGTGCGTGAAGGGTGAATCGCCCGTGGCGGCGTGCGTGCGCGTGGGAGCGGGCGCGGGTTCCTTCGATTCCCATACGGTTGATGCTGGCGCGCGGCGGGCGGGGGCCATTCGCGCGGGCTGAGCACAGCCGAAGCTTGCTCCGAATCCTCCTTTGCTGCTATCCCGGCGTTTGCTGAAAGCCGGCAGTGGGACCCCGTAAGGGGAAGCCTTAGAGGTCCGTCTTCAGGCTGGCGAGAAACTCCTCGTTGTTGTTGGTCCTCGCGAGCCGCTCGAGGAGCCGTTCGGTGGCTTCGAGCTGGTTGGGCGAGTTCTGCGAAATCATAGCCGTCATGCGGCGAACGAGCCAGACGCCCTTGAGGGTTTTTTCATCGAGGAGGAGTTCTTCGCGGCGGGTGCCGGAGGCCTGGATGTCGATGGCCGGGTAGTAGCGGCGCTCGGCGAGGCGGCGGTCGAGGCGGAGTTCCATGTTGCCGGTGCCTTTGAATTCTTCGAAGACGACCTCATCCATGCGTGAGCCGGTATCGACGAGGCAGGTGGCGAGGATGGTGAGTGAGCCGCCTTCTTCGCACTTGCGGGCGGCGCCGAAGAGGCGCTTGGGGGGGTAGAGGGCGATGGGGTCGACGCCGCCGGAGAGGGTGCGGCCGGAGGGCGGGAGGGCGAGGTTGTAGGCGCGGGTGAGGCGGGTGATGGAGTCGAGGAGGATGACGACGTCTTTGCCGCCTTCGACGAGGCGCTTGGCGCGTTCGAGGGCCATTTCGGCGACGCGGGTGTGGTCTTCGACGGGCTCATCGAAGGTGGAGCTGACGACTTCGCCGCGGACGCTGCGCTGCATGTCGGTCACTTCCTCGGGGCGCTCGCCGATGAGGAGGACCATGAGGTGGACGTCGGGGTAGTTGGTGGAGATGCCGTTGGCGATGTTCTTGAGGAGCATCGTCTTGCCGGCTTTGGGAGGCGAGACGATGAGGCCGCGCTGGCCGCGTCCGATGGGCGCGATGAGGTCGATGATGCGGTGGGTGAGGTTATCGGGGGTGGTTTCGAGCTTGAGCTGCTGGTAGGGGAAGATGGCGGTGAGGTTTTCGAAGTAGGGCCGGCGCTTGGCGGTCTCGGGGTCCATGCCGTTGACGGCTTCGACCTTGAGGAGGCCGTAGAACTTCTCGTTGTCCTTGGGGTGGCGGACCTGGCCGGTGACGTAGTCACCGGGGCGGAGAGCGAAGCGCCGGAGCTGGGACTGGGAGACATAGATGTCGTTGGGGCCGGGGAGCATGGAAGGCCCGCGGAGGAAGCCGTAGTTGCCGTCGTCGGAGACTTCGAGGAATCCGCCGCTGAAGACGTTGCCGCGGGCTTCGGCCTGGGCCTGGAGGAGGCGGAAGATGAGGTCGCTCTTGCGGAGGACGTGGGCGTCTTCGAGGCCCATTTCGGCGGCGATGGCGATGAGCTCATCGCGGGATTTTTGTTCGAGTTCGGCGAT
>NZ_DAOUAO010000175.1:0-8232 GCF_034433535.1 Tepidiforma sp. | reverse complement strand
GGGTGATGGGCCCGGGCTTGCGATAGAGGATGCCGGCGGCGATGACGGCGATGCCAAGGGTGATGCCGGCGGTGAGCTGGGGGACCGGCACGCCATAGAAGGTCTGCTCATCGATGCGGAAGTAGGAGAGGAAGAAGCGCATGATGCCGTACATGGCGACGTAGGAGCAGAAGACCCAGCCCGGCACCTTGATGTAGCGGTAGCACACGAACAGGAGGATGCCGAGGATGATGAAATCGCCGACGAGCTCGTAGCCGCCGGCGACGGGGTGGACGGCGTAGGTATCGAGGGGGCGCAGGGGGTTGTTCGGGTCCTGGTTGAGCAGGTTGTACTGGTACTGGGGCGAATCGGGGTGGAGGTACTTGACGCCCCAGGGGAGGTCGGTCCGCTTTGCGATGTGTTCGCCGTTGATGAGGTCGCCGATGCGGCCGATGCCCTGGCCGAGGATCATGCCCGGTGCGGCGGCATCGAGGCCGATGCCGATGGGCCACTTATGCCAGATGGCGTAGATGAGCCCGCCGAGGACGCCGCCGAGGAGCCCGCCGTAGAGAGTGATGCCGCCTTCGGTGATGCCGAAGACGATGCTGGGCAGGTCATCCTGGAAGCGGTCCCAGTGTTCGACCACGTAGAAGAGGCGGGCGCCGACGATGGCGCAGGGGACGCCGACCAACGCGATCTCCTGGGCGACTTCGACGGGGATGCCGTCACGCTTCGCGAGCCAGACCGAAAGGGTCACCCCGGCGAGGATGCCCAGGGCGGTAAAGAGCCCGTGCCAGGTGAGGGTGAACGGGCCGAATTCGGCCATGACGGGGTTGATATCGATGCTGATGGCGAGGAAGAGGGTGGAGAAGGCGCCCATGCTGGGCTAAGGGTAGCGCGGCGCAGTTTGAGCGGATAGGGCGGGCCGCCGCGGGGTAAATGGGCCGTTCAGGCGGGGCGGCGCGCGCGGCGCAGGGCAGCGGCGCGGGCGGCCTCGTGGGCGCGGAGGGCGGCGACATCATCGAGCGGCGGGAGCGTGACGCGGTCGCCGTAGCGCCGGCGGAGGGCGGCCAGGATGAGGGCATCGGCGAGGGCCGGGTTTTTCGGCAGGAGGCTGCCGTGGAGGTAGGTGCCGATGGCGTTCCCGCGGCGGGCCCCCTCGGTGCGGTCGGCGGCGTTGTTGCCGAAGCCGGCGACGACAGCGCCGAACGGTTCCTGCCCGGGGGCAAGGTAGGTGCGGCCGCCGTGGTTTTCGAAACCGACGACCTCGCCGAAGGGGGTTTCGACCACGACATCGCCGATGCAGCGGTCGGCGATGGGGCCGGGGTGGCGGGTCTCGAGGTCGAAGACGCCGATGCCGGGGATGATGCTGCCGTCGTGGTCGATGTAGCGGTGGCCGAAGAGCTGGTAGCCGCCGCAGACAGCGAGCGCGGGGAGGCCGGCATCCACCGCCTCGCGGATGGCGGGGCCGCGCTGGAGGAGGTCGGGGGCGATGCGGCGCTGTTCGCGGTCCTGGCCGCCGCCGATGAGGAGGAGGTCAACCGCGCCGGGGTCGAACGGGTCGCCGATGTTGACGGGGATGATGGTGCAGGCGATGCCGCGCCGCTCGGCGCGGGTGCGGAGGGCGAGGGCGTTGCCGCGGTCGCCGTAGAGGTTCATGACCCCGGGGTAGAGGTGGGCGACGCGCAGTTCCACGGTTCCAGTGAACGCCGGCGTCGAGCGGAACGCAAGAAGGTTGAAGGTTGGAGGTGGGAGGTCAGGGGATGGTGATGGCGTCGGGCTTGCAGGACCAGGCGGACCAGGGGGCGTGGCCGCTGGTTTCGCTGTAGCGGAAGGCGGCGAGGGCCGCCTTCAGGTTGACGAGCGGGTCGGACCACTGTTCGAAGCTGAAGCCGGCGTATTCGAGCCAGAGGGGCACGACCTGCATGAGGCCGTAGGTGCCGTAGCCCTCCGCATCGGGGCGGA
The DNA here is from genome assembly GCF_034433535.1 of Tepidiforma sp. Lineage (GTDB taxonomy): Bacteria > Chloroflexota > Dehalococcoidia > Tepidiformales > Tepidiformaceae > Tepidiforma. The sequence continues at coordinate 6,288 of NZ_DAOUAO010000175.1, read as the reverse complement.
AGCGGCTTTCGCACCAGGCGACGCGGGCGACGGCATCGGCGAGCTCGGCGGGCCAGCCGGCTTCGATGGCGAGCGCAATGACCTGGGCGTAGGTGAGCGGGGCGGCTTTCGCCACGGGCGGCGCGACAGCCGGCGGGGGCGGCGGAGGAGCGGCCTCGGCCGCGGGGGTCTCAGCGGGAGCGGAGGCAGCGGCCGGGGGTTCGGAGGGTGCAGCGGCCTCGTGGACGTCGCTGGCCGCAGCGTCGGCGGTGCGCGGGGCCTGGGCCGGGGCCGGTTCGGCATCCGGGGAAGCGGCCACGGCCGGGGCGGCCGCGGGGGTCCCAGCGGCCGCGGCCGTTGGGCGGACTTCGATCACCTGCGACGGCGAGGCGGCAGCGGCGCTCGGCACCGAGGGGAGGAAGGCGATGCTGATCTGGGGTGCGCGGGCCTCGGGCGTCCCGCCGCCGACAAGGTGGGCGGCGAGGAAGAACGAGAGGCAGAGCATGACCACTTCGAGCGGGCGGACGTACCAGGGCTGGATATGGGGGACCGGCTCGTGCCAGGAGGGCCGGTAGCGGCGCGCCCCCGCGACAGCCGGCACGAGCGCGGGCTCGAAGGCGTGGGCGGGCCGATTTGCAGGCAGGGGGAGCCAGCGGCGCACGGTGAGGGCCACGGCAATGCCGTAGTCGGCCCACGTTGCGAGCCTTGTCGCGACGCGCAGCGGCTCCTGCCGGGGCCGTGCCGTCACGCGGCGGTCTCCGTTTGAGAGGTCATTCTCATAGGCAGTTTCGGCACGGGCGCCCGGGGCGCAGGGGTCGGACCGGGGAATCCGGGCCGGGGCGCTGTGCCAATCACCCCGCCGAGGGTAGGCGGAAGGTTCGCACAGGGGGGAGCGTTGTGGCAATGCCTGCGCGATCACGAATTTGTGCTCTCGATGGCCACGATAGACGGGCGGGAAACCCCGGAATGCGGCTTCGGAGGGCTTCGCTACACTGGAGCGAAGCTACCCGGGAGCCGATTCGATGCAGATCACCGATACGCTGACCGCTTCGCGCCGCGAGCTGCTGCCGCCCGTCGGCGAGGATGGCGTGGTGCGGATGTACGTCTGCGGGATCACGCCGTACTCGGAGGCGCACGTCGGCCATGCGCTCCACGCGATCGTGTTCGACGTGCTGCGGCGCTACCTCGACTGGCGCGGCATCCCGGTGAAGCACGTGCAGAACTTCACGGACATCGATGACAAGCTGATCGAGCGGTCGCAGCGGCTCGGCATCTCGATGGCGGAGCTGGCCGACCGGAACATCGCGGAGTACCTCGACCAGCTGCGGGCGATGAACGTGCTGCCGGCGCACGCCTACCCCCGTGTGACGGAGACGCTGCCGCAGATCATCCGCTTCATCGCAGGCCTGATCGAGAAGGGATACGCCTACGCCGCCGGCGGGGACGTGTACTACCGGGTGCGGGCCTTCGGGGCCGAGCGCTACGGGGCGCTTTCGAAGCGGAATATCGACGACCTGCGGGCGGGCGCACGGGTGGACCCGACGGAGCACAAGGAGGACCCGCTCGATTTCGCCCTCTGGAAGGGGGCGAAGCCGGGGGAGCCGAGCTGGGAGAGCCCCTGGGGCCCGGGGCGCCCCGGCTGGCATATCGAGTGCTCGGCGATGGCACTCGATACCCTGGGCGAGCAGATCGATATCCACGGTGGCGGGATGGACCTCATCTTCCCCCACCACACCAACGAGATCGCGCAGACCGAGGCCTACACCGGCAAGGCGCCCTTCGCGCGCATCTGGATGCACAACGCGCTGCTCCAGCTGGGCAGCGAGAAGATGTCGAAGTCGATCGGCAACCTGGTCTCCATCCGGGAGGCGCTGGAGCAGTACGGGGCCGATGCGCTGCGGATGTTCGTGATCACGAGCCACTACCGGAGCCCGGTGACCTACTCCGAGGAGGCGCTCGAGGCGGCCCGGGCGGGTGCGGAGCGGCTGCGCACGGCGGCCTTCGCGAAAGGCGGCGAAGGCGATGCGGGCATCGATGCCGAGGGGGTGCGGGCACGCTTCATCGAGGCGATGGACGACGACCTGAACACGCCCCGGGCGCTGGCGGCGCTGTTCGAGCTGGCGCGGGAGATCAACCGGGCGGCTGCGGCGGGGAAGTCGGTGGAGGCGGCACAGGCGGTGCTGCGGGAGCTGTGCGGGGTGCTGGGCCTGACGCTGGCGGCGCCGGCGAAGCGGGTCCGCGGGGCCGAGCCGTTCATTGACCTGCTGGTGGAAGTGCGCTCGGAGCTGCGCGCGGCGAAGCAGTGGGCGCTCGCCGACCGGGTGCGCGACCGGCTGCTGGAGCTCGGTATCGAACTGAAGGACAGCCCGGACGGGACGAGCTGGAGCGAGAAGTAGCCCCCGGGCCGTTCGGGAACCCGGCAGGTGCGGCGTTCGTTATGCGTTTGCAATGCCGGCGGCGGTCACCTTCGACGCAAACGTGCTGAACGGTGCTAAGGTGATGTACGCCGAACTCTCCCCACGGGAGAGGCGGGGGACCCATTTCCCTGGGGTGCATTGCGCGAGCGGGCGCATAGGCGACTTCCGACGCCGAACCCGTCAGCTAACCCCGCAGGCGTTCGGAGGGCATCGCCCAGGCCCTCCCAGCAATCCGACAGGGCCGGCCCGGCAGCGGGCCCGGCCACCAGGCGGCACGCCAGGAGGTACGACATGAGCAGTTCACCGACCACCTATTCGGGCACCTTTGCCCCGCTCCAGCCGGACGGGTCCATCTTCAGCCTGAAGGACCCGCTGGCCGAGGCGCGCGACCTGCTGCGGCAGGCGGCGCGGCTGCCGTTCCACGCGCACGAGCCGCAGAGCTGGCAAACGGCGTTTCGCCAGGCCGTAACCGGGGCGCGTGCGGCGATCCGGCATCACATCTGGAGCGCGGAGCTGCCGGATTCGCCGCTGAACCGGGCCGAATCGCTCGAGCCTCGGCTCCTGCCGAAGGTGGACCAGCAGCGCGAGGAGCACGAGCAGTTCGCCGCAAAGGCCGATGCGCTCGTGGCGGCGGCAAGCGAGCCGGGCGAGGTCGACATCTGGAAGATGATCGACCTGAGCGAGCAGGCGATCCTGCTGGAGATGGCGCTCGCGCGGCACCACAACCGCCTCACGCAGATCGTCTACGAGACGACGCACCGGGACCTGGGCGAGGCCGGCTGAGGCGGATTCCGGCCGGGTTCGCGGATGCGCACGGGCGCCCCGGGGGCAGGGTCTCCCGGGGCGCGCGTGGTCTGCAGCCGGGCAGCCCTTGACAAGCTTCGCGCGGGCCGAAACGATCAGGGCGCCGGCGATCCCGCGAGGGACGTCGAGCCTGGAAGAGACCGCACGATCGTTCAACGAGCGTCCGCCTGGACCCGCGTGGCCGGTACGGACCTGGAAGTTGAGCAGGACCACGGCGCCCGAGCGCTGCCCCGCCCACCCACCAGCCCGTCCCCGCCCCGCACCCGGCGATGCCGGGGTGGTTCGATCGTGGGGCTGCTGCCGGAGGGGGATCAGCATGCGCGTGATGATGAGCGGGAAGATTCACCGCGCCACGGTGACGGGCGCAAACCTCGATTACGAGGGGTCGATCACGATTGACCCGGAGCTGATGGAGGCGGCCAACATCCTGCCCTACGAGCAGGTCCAGGTGGTGGACGTGACGAACGGGGCGCGCCTCGAAACGTACGCCATCCGGGGCGAGCGCGGCTCGGGCGAAGTGTGCATCAACGGGGCGGCGGCGCACCTCGTGCACCGGGGGGATATCGTCATCATCATCGCCTACCAGCACCTGGCGGAGGCGGAGGCGCAGGCGGTCGCGCCGCGGCGGGTGTTCGTCGACCGCAACAACCGGATCGTTTCGGTGGAGATTGGGGACGGGTATTCGCACAACCCGCGCGAGGCGGTGGGCGCGGGGGTGGGCTGAGCCGAGAGCACCGAAAGGGGGCACGGGCCATGGGACGGATTTCGATTCACCGCCTGAAGGAATGGAAGGCGCAGGGCCGCCGCTTCGCCATGATCACCGCGTACGACTACCCGACGGCGTGGCTGGTGGAGCAGGCGGGCATCCCCATCATCCTGGTGGGGGATTCGCTGGGGAGCGTGGTGCTCGGCTACGAATCCACGGTGCCGGTGACGATGGACGACATCGTCTACCACACGCGGGCGGTGGTCCGGGCGACGGAGAAGGCGATCGTGGTCGCGGATATGCCGTTCATGAGCTACCAGGCCGACCCGAACGAGGCGATGCGCAACGCCGGCCGCCTGCTGCAGGAGGGCGGCGCCACGGCGGTGAAGCTGGAGGGCGGCAGCCACGTGGCCCCGCTCGTGCAGCGGATGGTGGAGTGCGGCATCCCGGTGATGGGGCACCTGGGCCTGACGCCGCAATCGGTGAACCAGTTCGGCGGGCACAAGGTCCAGGGGCGCACGCCGGCGGCCGCGGCGAAGCTCATCAACGATGCCCGCGCGCTCGAAGAGGCCGGCGCCTTCGCGGTGGTGCTGGAGACGATCCCGGCGCCGCTCGCCCGGATGGTCACCGAGCGGATCAGCATCCCGACGATCGGCATCGGGGCCGGGCCGCATTGTGACGGCCAGGTGCAGGTGCTGCACGACATGCTCGGCATCTACGACGACCGGCGGCCGCTGAAGCACGCGAAGCGGTACGCGGTGCTGGGCGAGGCGATCCGCTCGGCGGTGCGGGCCTACATCGACGAGGTGGAGCAGGGCGCCTTCCCGACCGCGGAGCACAGCTTCGAGATGGACGAGGCGACGCTCAGCGAGCTCGCCCAGACCTCCTGAGGCAGCGGCGTGGCGGAGAACGGCGGCGGCCCGGTGGTGCTTTCGACGCCGGCCGAGATGCGGGCGTGGCGGCGCGCGCACCCCGGCGAGCTCGGCTTCGTGCCTACGATGGGCTACCTGCACGATGGGCACCTCGCGCTGGTGCAGCGTTCGAAGCAGGAAAACGCGCTGACGGTCGTTTCGATCTTCGTCAACCCGATGCAGTTCGGGCCGGGCGAGGATTTCGAACGGTACCCGCGGGATGAGGCGCGCGACCTGCGGCTGCTGGCCGAGGCCGGGGTGGACGCGGTCTACCTGCCGACGCCGGCGGTGATGTACCCGCCGGGCTATCAGACGTATGTGACCGTGGAGGAGGTGACGAAGCGGCTCGAAGGGGCGGCCCGACCCGGGCACTTCCGCGGGGTGGCGACCGTGGTGCTGAAGCTGTTCAACGCGGTGGAGCCGACGCGGGCGTACTTCGGCCGCAAGGATGCCCAGCAGCTGCGCGTCATTCGGCGGATGGTGCAGGACCTGGACCTTGGGGTGGAGGTGGTGCCCTGCGACATCGTGCGGGAGCCGGACGGCCTGGCGATGAGCTCGCGGAACGTGTACCTCTCGCCGGAGCAGCGGGCGGCGGCGCCGGTGGTGAAGCGCGCGCTCGATGTCGCGGCGTCGCGCTGGGCGGCGGGCGAGCGGGAAGCGGAGGCGCTACGCCGGGCGGTCGCGGAGGTGGTGGCGGGGGAGCCGCTGGCCGCGCTGGAGTATGTCTCGCTGGCGGACGACGTGACGCTGGAGGAGCTGGAGGGTCGGGTGGAGGGGCCGGCGCTGCTTTCGGTGGTGGTGCGATTCGGAGCGACGCGCCTGCTGGACAACGTGGAACTGGGGTGAGGGGGAGGTTGGAGGTTGGAGGTGGGAGCCGGGAGGGGGGAGCGGGAGCAGGGAGCCGGGAGCGGCGCGGCGTTAGTGGATGGTGAGGGAGCCGGGAGCAGGGAGCCGGGAGCAGGGAGCCGGGAGCGGGGAGCGGGGAGGGCCGGGGTCAGCGGATGGTGAAGGTGCCGGCGGCGATGGTGACCTCGTCGAAGTACGATTCCCATGACGACGCCGTAACGGTGATTTCGTATTGGCCGGTGACGGGGTCGATGAAGGACGAGAAATCAGCAGGCCAGGCGAACTCGACCTCGTCGCCGGCATACCACAAGTCATCGGAGGCACTATCGGGCAGCCTGTTTGGCGGGTCGACTTCCACCTCAATGTCTAGCGGGTAGTCGAAATCGGTGAAGTAGTCGGTGCGGACGGTGATGGTGAAGAGCGTGGTCCAGCCCCAGTAGGCGCATTCCACGCGGACTTCGAAGCCGGGGGCTGCCGGCAGCTCGAATGAGCCGGTGCAGGATTCTATCGGCTTGCCGGAACCGCTCGTCCCGGGGTAGGGCGGACGTGGGGGAGCGGGCGGAAGGAATGACGAAGGCGGCGGTATCGGCGTGCGGGTCGGAGTCGGCGGACGGGGTGTGGGAGT
>NZ_DAOUAO010000174.1:0-2038 GCF_034433535.1 Tepidiforma sp. | reverse complement strand
CACCCAGCCCGCCGAGCACTCCAGCAGGAAGTAGCGCACCACCTCCCCGCCGTCCTCGCCGACCGCCGTCACCCGACCGATATCGACCCGGCGCTCCGCCCGCTCCGCGATCGCTCGAAGCGCCCGGGCCGGCCGCCCGATCCCGAGGCACTTGGCGATGTCCTTCCCGGTCCCCAGGCCGATCGTCCCCAGCAGCACCCGCTCGTTTGCCCCGGCATCCATAATCCCGTTCGCGACCTCCTTCACCGTGCCGTCGCCCCCGCAGGCGACAAGGAAGGTTCGCCCCGCCGCGATCGCCTCCCTCGCCAGCTCCGTCGCCTCGCCCGGGCGGGTGGTGAACAGGCAGTCCTCCTCCAGCCCGGCCCGCTCGATCGCGTCGATCAGCGCCCCAATGCGATGGCGCGTTCGTCCTCCCCCCGAGGCCGGGTTCACAATAAACAGGGGCAGCGCGTTCCGGTCGGTCGAATCCTGCATGCTCATCCCCCGATCGTGCCCCACTCCCGCCCCCCGGTGAAGCGCCCGTGCTCCGCAGTGACTCCTTCCGCGCCATGAACACCGAGATCGACCTCCTCGTCCAGGCCGATGCCCCGCCCTCCCTCGCCTTCCTCGAAGTCCGCCTGCTCTTCGAACAGCAGGAACAGCGCTTCTCCCGCTTCCGGTCCGAATCCCTCCTCTCCCGGCTCAACGCCGGCGAACCCATCGCCGACCCCTGGCTCGACGCCGCCCTCCAGCTCGCCCTCGAAGCCCACCGCCGCACCGGCGGCCGCTTCAACCCCGCCATCCTTCCCGCCCTCGAAGCCGCCGGCTACGACCGCACCTTCGAACAGGTCGCCGGCGGCCACCCGCGTAGCCTCCCCGCCCCCGACCTGGCCTCCGTCCTCCGCCGAAGCCAGGCCGGCTGGGTCCTCGAAGGCGCCCGCCTCGACCTCGGCGGCATGGTGAAGGGCTGGACAGCCGACCTCGCCATCGAACACCTCCGCGCCGCGGGGTTCGCCAGCGCCCTCGTCAATGCCGGCGGCGATATCCGCGTCAGCGGCGGTGAAACCCCCGGCGCTCCCGGTTGGACCCTCTCCATCGATGACCTCGCCGGCAGCGAAGCCTGGCAGGGCCGCGTCACCACCGCCCTCGCAACCTCCACAACCCGCAAGCGCCGCTGGCGCACCGCCTCCGGGGCCGAAGCCCACCACCTCATCGACCCCCGCAGCGGCCTCCCCGCCGCAGAAACCTTCGCCCAGGTGTCCGTCATCGCCGAAAGCTGCTGGCTCGCCGAGACCTGGGCCAAGGCCATCCTCATCGGCGGCGAAGATGCCCTCGCCGAAGCAGCCGACGCCGGCGTTTCCGCCCTCGCCCTCCGCCCCGATGGTTCGCTCCGGATCACCCCGGCCTGGCCCGCCCCCGGGATTTCACCGGATTGTTCCCCGCGACGCTGACACCTCCGAACCCTGCGCCCCGATGTACCACGCGGAATACCTTCCCGTGGAGCCGCAATGAACCGTCTTGCTTCCCTCCTGACCGCCGCAATCACCACCGGGCTCTCCGCGGCCGCCGTCGGTGCCACCGCTGCCAGCCAGGGCCTCCTCCCCGGGAGCCACCACGAAAGCGCCCGGCCCGCCGCGGTCGAATCGCCCGCCTCCTGGCAGCTGCCCGGGGCTGCGCCGGCCACCGCGTCCGCCGCCGAAACCGATCAGCCCATCGTCATCTACCAGGACGCGACCCCGATCGTCATCCGCCAGCAGGTGCCCGTGCAGCAATCGTCACAGGTCGGTACGCCCGCCGCGACGCCCCGCGAGGGCGCATCCCCGGCGACACCCGCCGCGCCGGCCACTCCTGCCACCCCCGGCGGGACTGCCACCCCCGCGACGCCCGCGACACCTGCTGCCCCCGCCGCGCCGCCCGCCTCCGTCGCCACAGAAACCCCGTCCCCTGCCGCTGCCGCCGCGCTTCCCGGGCTCAACAGCGGCTACGACGACGATGACGATGATGACCGCCGCCGCGACGATGACGATGACGACGACCACCGCGACGACCACCGCGACGA
>NZ_DAOUAO010000173.1:0-5129 GCF_034433535.1 Tepidiforma sp. | reverse complement strand
CCAGAGCTCCTGCGCCAGCGAGGCCAGCGCCATCCCCGCCGCCGCCAGCACCACCCCCGCCGTGATCACCCGGCGCGGTCCGAAGCGGTCGGCCACCAGCCCGCTCACCGGCCCCAGGCCGAAATAGATGAACCCGGTCAGCGCCAGTACCAGCGATACCTCACCGCGCGTGGCCGCGAATTCGTCCCGCAGCGACGTGAAGAACGCGCCGAACGAATACGCCGCCCCGAACCCCACAAACAGCACCCCGAAGACCCCGGCCACTACCCGCCAGCCGTAAAAGAACCGCGCCCGGGAGCCCTCCAGCGCCATCGGCGCCGATTCTACGCTCCCGGGCGCGGCCGCAAGCGCCCCGATCGGGCTCCCCGCGCCTACGGGTTCGCCCGCATCTCCTGGTTCCGCGCCTGCACCAGCAGCATCCGGTTCAGCGCGTTCATGTAGGCCTTCGCGCTCGCCACGATGATGTCGGTATCCGCGGCGCGGCCGGTGTACGTCCGCCCCTGCTCGTCCTCGATGCGAATCGTGACATCGCCCTGCGCGTCGATGCCTTCGGTCACGCTCTTCACGGAGAACTCCGTCAGCTTCGGGGCCATCCCCGTGATCCGGTTCATCGCCCGGTAGACCGCGTCCACCGGGCCCGTGCCGACCGCCGCATCCGTGCGGATGTTCCCCTCCGGGTCCACCAGCCGCAGCGTCGCCGTCGGGGTCGCGTGGTCGCCCGCCGAGACCTGCACCAGGTCGAGCCGCCAGCCGGCCGTTTCCATCGAGCGCAGGTTTTCGTTCACCAGCGCCTCGAGGTCGCGGTCGTCCACCTCGATCTTCTTGTCCGCCAGCTCCTTGAAGGCCGCGAACACCCGGTTGAGCTCCTCGTCGGTCAGCTCATAGCCGAGGTTCTGCATGTGCTCCTTGAATGCATGCCGCCCCGAGAGCTTGCCGAGCACCAGCTGCGTGCCCTGCGGGATGCCGATCTCCGCCGGGTCCATGATCTCCCAGGTCTCCCGCAGCTTGAGGATCCCGTCCTGGTGAATGCCCGAACCGTGCCGGAACGCGTTCTTCCCCACGATCGCCTTGTTCCACTGCACCGGCATCCCCGAGTACGTCTCCACCAGCTTGCTCGTCCGGTAGATCTCCCGGGTGTTGATGTCGGTGTAGAACGGGAACCAGTCCTTGCGGGTCTTGATCGCCATCACCACCTCTTCCAGCGAGGTGTTGCCGGCCCGTTCGCCGATGCCGTTGACCGTCACCTCCACCTGCCGCGCCCCGTTCTGGATCGCCGTGAGGGTGTTCGCCGTGCAGAGGCCGAGGTCGTTCTGGCCGTGGAAGCTCACCCGCGCCCTGTGGATGTTCGACACGTTTTCGAACAGCGCGCGGAAGAAGGCGCCCAGCTCCTCCGGGATCGCGTAGCCCACGGAGTCGGGGATGTTGATCGTCGTGGCCCCTGCATCGATGCAGCGCCGCACGATCTCAAAGATGAAGCGCTGGTCGGCCCGGGTCGCATCCATCGGGCTGAATTCCACATTGCTCGTGTACTTCGCCGCGTGCTTCACCATCTCCTCGGCCTGGAGCAGCACCTGCTCCCGGTCCTTGTGCAGCTGGTGCGCCATCTGGATGTCGCTCGAATTGATGAACACGTGGATGCGCGGCTCCGCGGCGTCCTTCACCGCCTCCCAGGCCGTATCGATATCCGCCTTCACCGCCCGCGCCAGCGCGCAGATGGTCGGCCCGCGGACCTCGCGCGCGATCGTCTGCACCGCCTGCAGGTCGCCCGGCGTGGAGCACGGGAACCCCGCCTCGATGATGTCCACCCCCAGCCGCTCGAGCTGGCGCGCGATCTCCAGCTTCTCCTGCGGCGTGAACGCCACCCCTGCGGATTGTTCCCCATCGCGGAGCGTCGTATCGAAGATATAGATTTTCTCAGCCATCTGGTCCTCCCTGGGTGATCACACAGCCCGCGGGTGCGTGCCCCGCAGGCGCCATTGCAGCCATGCCGATGTCAACAGATTCGGAACTGCGCCAGCCAGCCGCCAGCCCCCTCCCGGCCCCCGCCGTTCGCCGCGGCCGCTCGCTCCCGGCCTAAAGCGCGCGCCCCGGTGAGTCCGGGGCGTTCACAACCTCAACGTCGTACGCGTCGATTCGGCGCATCGCCATAACCCTACCAGAAATCTCCGCCCCATTGCCACCCGCGGCGTGTGCCACGCCTTCTATCGTTCAGATATACTGCATCAATCAGCTCACCCGGCAGCGAGGACCCCCATGACCTCTCCCGCCTTCGTCGACGTCCCCGGCCTCAACTTCGATTGGCTCAACCTCGATACCGAAACCGGCGCACGCATCCAGGCCAGCCGCAAGGGCCTCACGCTCGAGCAGATCAACGCCCTCACCGCCTACGGCGTCACCGACCTCGATGAGGCCGGCGCGCCGATCTTCAAGCCCCGCGGCGCCGTCGCGGACCCCCGCTCGCCCCGCCACGCCCGCCAGTACCGCTCCAAGGCCGATGTCTGGTCCGAAAGCGCCATGCTCCTCTACGAAGAAGCCAACCAGCGCCAGTGGTCCAGCGCCGTCGATATCCCCTGGGAAACCATCCAGCCCCTGCCCGATGACCTCGAGTGGGCCATGTGCACCCTCTGCACCTTCCTCACCCAGGTCGAATTCATCGCCGGCGACCTCCCTGGCCGCTTCATGGAGCAGGTCCATCCCGACCACTTCGAAAGCCAGCTCTTCCTCGGCACCCAGGTGATGGACGAGTCCCGCCACCTCGATGTCTTCCGCAAGCGGGCCCTCGTCAACGGCGGCGGCATGGTCGATGCCGGCTTCGGCGCCATCAATCTCCTCTCCGTCGATGACTTCACCGAGATGACCGCCCTCCTCCACCTCGTCGGCGAAGGCTTCGTCCAGACCCTCTTCCGCATGGGCGAACTCATCTCCCAGAACGAAGCCGAAAAGAAGATCTTCCGCCTCGCTGCCCAGGACGAATCCCGCCACCTCGCCTTCGGCGTCACCCACCTCAAGTACGTCATGGATACCGAGCCCTGGCGCAAAGAGGAGCTCCACCACTACCTCGATATCCAGGAAGGCGCCCTCGCCCAGTCCCAGCAGGCCTCCCTCACCACCAACCCCACCACCGGCGAAGCCCTCGCCATCCTCGCCGGCGGCGGCATCGAACACATCGATGCCGGCTACCAGAAGCTCCTCCTCATGCGCAAACGGCAGGTCAACGAATACATGCACCGCCTCGAAGTCATCGGCCTCGGCGACCGACGCCACCGCATGGCCCCCGCCCTCCGCGACTTCCTCGACCCCGTCGACTGACCCCGCACCCCCCGCACGCACCCACCCCCAACGGAGGACGCCATGCAGCTCAGCCCCGCCACCCTCGCCCGTGCCCGCCAGCTCGGCTGGTCCGAAGACACCATCGCCCGCATCGAAGCCTCCCCCCTCAAAGATGCGACCGTCGCCAATATCACCCTCATGCGCATCCCCGACGAGCGCGTCCGCGCCTTCCTTGACCTCGTCGACCGCGACCCGGAGCGCATCCCCAATGTGACCTTCAACTTCATCCGCACCCGCTCCGAACGCGGCGTCCGCGCCAAACCCGGCCCCTACGGCCTCACCGTCGCCGATATCAACATCGGCACCTATGGCGAAGTCCCCGACCACTGGCCGTACGAAAACGACACCCCCCGCGGCTCCCACACCTCTCCCGAAAACTACGCTCCCGGCTCCTACTTCATCTACGACAAGGCCGAAGTCTGGGCCGAAGGCGTCGACCACCTCTACGAACAGGCCATCCGCGAACGCTGGGTCCCCGCGACCGACCTCGACTGGGACAACGGCCTCGCCGAACTCCCGCCCGAGCTCGAAAAGGCCGTCTGCCAGCTCGCCACCATCTACAGCGGCCACGCCCTCGTCGAGCAGAAGATCATCGCGAAGTGGCTCGAGCCGATCAGCTACGGCTTCCACGATGTGAAGCTCTTCCTCGGCACCCAGATCTACGACGCCGGCCACAAGGTCGAGGCCCTGCGCAAGCGCGCCCTGGCAAGCGGCGGCGGCCTCCAGCAGGCCCCCCTCGGCGCCCTCTACCGCGCCTGGTACGGCGCCCTCAAATTCTCCGAAATGATCACCGCCCTCGACGTGGTCTATAAGTCCTACGAACTCACCCTCTTCGAGGCTGCCGGCGACTTCGCCCAGTCCGACCTCGAGCGCACCCTCTTCGCCAACCTCGCCCGCGACTCCCGCCGCCACCTCGAGTACGGCCGCCGGCATCTCCTCTGGTACATCCAGCACCACCCGCGCGGCCGCGAAAACGTCCGCTTCTGGCTCGGCCGCGCCGAGGCCGCCCTCTCCATCGAGCTGCGCTTCAGCCACCCCGAGCGCGAGGCACTCGCCCTCCTCTTCGCCCGCGACATCGAGCGCATCCAGGCCGGCATCGAGCGCCTCCGCAAGCTCCGCGAGAAGCAGCTCGCCGATTACATCGCACTTCTCGATGAGGTCGGCATCGACCGCCTCCCGCAGGTTAGCCCCCACCTCCTCGCCATCGCGCAGGACCCGCTCGCCGTGTAATCTCATCGCGTCGGGATGGCGGCAGCGCCCGGCGGGATCAGCATGGCCGAATCCGGACCCCCTCGCCGTGTCCTCGCCGTCGCCCTCGATGCCCTCGAGGCGTCGTGGCTCGATGCCCTTTGCCAGCGCGGCGACCTCCCCAACCTCGCGGCCTTCGCCCGGGAAGCCGTCCGCACCTCCGTCGCCTCCGATGGCGATACCCTTCACGGCAGCATCTGGCCCACCTTCGCCTCCGGCGCTGGCCCGGGCGTCCATGGACGCTACTGGTGGCTCCAGTGGCTCGCGGAGGAGATGGGCTACGTCCGCAACTCCCACCCCGCTTTTGCCTACACCCCCTTCTGGCACGCCCTCGCCGATGCCGGCCGACGGATCGCCGTCATCGATATCCCCTACGCCCCGGTGCTCCCCCATCCCAACCTCCGCCACGCCGTTGGCTGGGGCGTCCACGATGAGGTCGAGCCCGACGCCTCGCCCCCCGGCTACCTCGACGAGATCCGCCGCACCTTCGGCCCCCACCCGCTCACCTTCGATACGGTCGAGGCCCACTCCCCCCGCGACCTCCTCGCCAT
>NZ_DAOUAO010000172.1:0-16679 GCF_034433535.1 Tepidiforma sp. | reverse complement strand
GTGGGGGTCGGGGTCCAGGGAATCACTTCCCGCCCGGGGATCTGCACGAAGTCGGCCGGGTCGACCGACACGCCCTGGTAGCGGATTTCGAAGTGGAGGAACCCGCCGGGTTCGCCGGTGCCGATGGCGGTGGACTTGCTCACCAGGTTCCCCCGCGCGACGCGCAGGCTCTGCAGCCAGCCGTAGACGGTGGTGAACTCGCCGCCGCAATCGATGACCACGTGGGTGCCGTAGCGCTCATCGCTGCCGGTCGCGACAACCTCGCCATTGCAGGCCGACTGCACGACGATGTTCTTCAGGCCGGGGAGCGAGAAATCGACCCCAGCGTGGCGGAGGCCATCGCCCCGGTCGGTGCCGAAGTAGTCTTCCACGCCGGCATGGGCGGTCAGCGGCAGGGCGAAGCGGTTCCCGCCGGCGATGAGGTACTCGCGGATGTCCGGCTTTGGGGCCGCGCCCTGCGGGCGGTAGGTGCCTTCGGTCGCTCCGCCCGCCCGCGACGACGGGTGCCGCGTGGGCGCCGGCGTGAACGCGGGCGAGGGTGAAACGCCGCCGTCGAGGGCCGGCCCGGGCTCGCCGGGCTGCGCCTGCGGCACGGGCTCATCGCCCCCCGTGAGCGACATCGCGACCCACGCGAACAGCGCCAGGAACGGCACCGCGGCGAGCAGGTAGAACGGCGCCAGCCGCCGCTCCTGGCGACGCGTGCGGAACTGCTGACCGTAAAAGCCTCGACCTGGCGGCATCGAGTCCTCCCCATAACGCAGGGGCCGCCCGGCGGCTGCCGGCGCGCGGTCCCCCAATGTCAGTAATCGGCCGCCGGCGGCGCTTCAGCAGGCGCGCCGGGAACCGCGCGGCCGGGGAAATGGGCGGTGAACGGCGGCCGGCCCGTCGATTGCCCGGAGCCGGCGAACCCGGAATAGTGCAGCGGCAACGTCACCTTCGGAGGAATCGATGCCCCGGCACCGCCCCGGCCTGGGGCAGGGCCTTGAGGCCCTTGTCGCCCCCACACCACCCGCGAACCCCGCACCCGTGGCGACGCCGCCGGTCCGCGACTGGGAGTACGCCGCACTCCGCCGCCGCCGGCGTTCGACCGTCATCGAAACCGCCGGCAGCGACCCGCTCGCCGGCATCACCCGCCGCCGCGTGCGGGGCCTGCCGCTGATCAGCGTCCTCGGGCTGCTCGGCGCTGCCGGCTGGGAGCTTGCGGGCCGCGACGGCAAGCGCCTGCTGCTGAAACGGCCCCTCCTGCAGCGCCGCTAGCGGCACCAGCAACCTATCGCGTAGTATTTCGCCCGAAGCGAAGGATTGCCGCCCAGGCGGCAGAGAAAGGGACAGCCATGACGTACCGACCGCCCCGCATGCGATTCGGCATCTTCCTCGCGCCGTTCCACCGGCTCGGCGAAAACCCGACGGTGGCCCTGCAGCGCGACCTCGAGCTGGTCGACCACCTCGACCGGCTGGATTTCGACGAGGCGTGGTTCGGCGAGCATCACAGCGCCGGCTGGGAGCTCATCGCCTCCCCCGAGCTGATGATTGCGGCCTCGGCGCAGCGCACGAAGCACATCCGCCTCGGCACCGGCGTCAGCTCGCTTCCGTATCACCACCCCTTCATGCTGGCCGACCGCATGGTGCAACTCGACCACATGACCCGCGGGCGGGCGATGTTCGGCGTCGGGCCCGGCGCCCTCACCTCCGACGCCTACATGCTCGGCATCGATGCCCTCAAGCAGCGCCAGCGGATGGATGAGGCCCTTGGCGTCATCCTCCGGCTGTTCAAGGGCGAAACGATCACGATGGAAAGCGAGTGGTTCACCCTGCGGGAGGCCCGCCTGCAGCTGGCGCCCTACACCTACCCGCACATGCCCGTCGCGGTAGCGAGCACCTTCTCGCCCGCCGGGCCGGTAACCGCCGGCAAGCACGGCGTCGGCATCCTCTCGGTCGCAGTCTCGCAGCCGGGCGGGCTCATTTCGCTGGCGAAGACGTGGGAGATGGCCGAGGAGGCCGCCGCGAAGGCCGGCAAGACCATCAGCCGCGATGAGTGGCGGCTGGTGATGCCCATCCACCTCGCCGAGACCCGCGAGCAGGCGTTCAAGGACGTCGCCGAGGGCATGCTCCGCTGGAACAAGGAGTACTTCGAGAACACCCTCGGCCGGCCGGCCGACCCCTCGAACCCGGGCGACGTCGAATCGACTGTGGCCCGCGGCGGCGCGATTATCGGCACCCCGGATGACGCCATCGAGGCGATCGAGCGGCTGCTCGAGCTCTCCGGCGGGTTCGGCTGCCTGCTCGGCCTCGCGCACGAATGGGCCTCCTGGCCGAAGACGCTCGAGAGCTACGAGCTCTGGGCCCGCTACGTGGCGCCGCGCTTCCAGGGCCAGTACGAACGGATCGCCGCCAGCCAGAAGTTCGTCGCCGACAACCGCACCACGATCTTCGGGCCGAACGCGGCAGCCATCGGCAAGGCGTTCATCGATGCCGGGGTGCAGCTGCCGCAGGAGATGCTCAACCGCATGCAGCGGGGCAACGTCTAGCCGCCGCGGGAAGTTGCGCCCCGCGCCGGGGCAGGCGAGGATGCCCGCCAGGGGAGGCTCGCGTGGCTCGTCTCGTTCGTGCGCTTGCGGCCGTGCTGTTCGCCGCTGCCGTGCCGCTGCTCATCGTTACCAGCACGGTCCGCTGGCTCGCCACCGATGAGACATACATGCGCCACGGTTTCCGTGCCTTCGACGCGGCGGAACGGACCGGCCTGCCCCAGGCGGAAATCGACCGCGCCGGCGCGGAGGTGCTCGCCTACTTCCGCAACGACGCCGACCGCCTCGAGATCACCGTGACCGCCGACGGGCAGCAGCAGCCGCTTTTCTCCGAGCGCGAAATCGCCCACATGGCCGATGTGAAGGCGCTCATCCGCGCGGTCTTCCGCCTCCAGGAGGTGAGCCTCGTCGTGGTGCTCGCCTATATCGCACTGGCGGTGCTCTGGAGCGGCGAAACGTCGCCGCGCACGCTGGCGAAGCTCGCGCTGGCGGGCATCGGCGCGGGGGCAGTGCTCACCGCCGGGATCGCGGCCTTCGCGCTCACCGGCTTCGACCAGGCCTGGACTACCTTCCACGAGATCGCCTTCCGCAACGACCTCTGGCAGCTCGACCCGGACACGGACCGGCTCATTCAGATGTACCCGGAGCCGTTCTGGCAGCAAACGACCTACCTTGCCGGGGCAATCATCGGCGGGGCCTGCCTCGCCGTTGCCGCCGCCTGCGGCGCATACCTCCTGCGGGGCCCGCGCGAACGGGAACGGGCGGCAGCTTAGGCCGAGCAGGCGCAGCCGCCGCCACCGCAGCAGCCGCCGGACGGGGCCTCTTCGACCGCGGCACCGCCCCGCGGCGCGGCGAACACCGAGACCATCCGCTCGGCGGGGTGCCCGTTCGCGCAGGACGCCGGGGCCGAAGCCTGGCTCATCGGGCGGCGCTCTTCGAACTTCACGCGGCAGGTCGGGCAGTAGAACTCGTAGATCGCCATGGCCGCAGTATACCGCCGGCGCCCCGCGATCAGGCAGCCCGGGCGGCACGCCGCCGGCGCACCCGCTGCGCCGTCCGGGTGACCGGCTGCTGTCGCGACTGGATGGCGATCACGCTGGCGGTGCGGCGCTCGCGGCGCACGACCGCCGTCGGCGCGACCGGCGGGAGCACCGGCGCGGGCGCCTGGCCAAGCACCGCGCGCGTGATCGCGTTCCACGGTTCGACCCACGCGTCATCGCCCCCGCGATGCAGGACGCGGTCGAGCAGGGCGCGCCACCAGCGGATGATCCAGGCCATGGGAGCTAGACCATAACCGGGATATTCACCTACGGGCAACCACGCATTCACTCAGCAGTTTTCCCTGCTGAGCACCTCCTCCAGGAAGCCGCGCACCGCCGCATTCCAGGGGTCGGCCCGTTCGAAGTAGCAGGAATGCCCGGCCCCGGGGATGACGTGCACGCGGGCCCCCGGGATGAGCGAGGCGGCCTCGCGGATCATCTCCGGCGAAGTGATGCGGTCGTGCTCGCCCACGATGTAGAGCACCGGCGCCCCGGTGCGGGCGAGCATCTCGTGCGTCGAGCCGCGGTAGGTCGGCGGCGGCCGTCCCAGCAGGCCCTTCGGGCGGGGCGGGTTAAGCGCATTGATCTGGCGGTAGAGCAGGGCCAGCCCCGGCTCCGCCTCCTCGAACCCGGGCGCGAGGGCATGCTCGCGCAGGCCGGCGTCGCCGCGTTCATCCCGCAGCAGGTCCTGCAGCTCCCGAACCCGGTCGTTGGTGGCGCCGGCGGTCGTGCCGCACAGCACCAGCGACGCGATCCGCCCCGGCGCCAGCCGCGCGAGCCCGGCCACTGCCCGGCCGCCCATCGATTGCGCCACGATGTGCGCCCGTTCGATCCCGAGGTGGCGGAGCAGCCCGGCCAGGTCGGCGCCGAGGGTGGCCCGCGCCACGGTCATGTCGCCGCGGGAGAGCCCCCAGCCGCGGGCGTCGTACACCGTCACGCGGAAATCGCGCGAAAACTCGGCGACCTGCTGCCACCAGACCAGGTGGTTGCCGCCGGCCCCGTGCACGAACACCAGGTGCGGCCCGCGGCCGTGCTGGCGGTAGTAGAGGCGCGCCCCATTGACCTCGGCGTACGGCATGGTGGGCAGTCTACCCGGCTCCCGGCGCAGCTTCACCGGAGCGGGGCGCGCGCGTAGGCTCTCGAACAACACCCACGCGGAGGCAGCGACGTGAAGATTGGGCTCGGGATTGGCATCACCGGCGGCGGAACCCTCCACGAGGCGATCCGCGCCATCCAGCGGGCGGAGGAGCAGGGCTTCGCCGCGGCGTGGCTGCCCAACATCTTCGGACTGGATGCGATCATCACCCTCGCCGTTGCGGGCCGCGAGACCGACCGCATCGAGCTCGGCACCTTCGTGGTGCCCACCTACCCGCGCCACCCGGCGGCCCTCGCCCAGCAGGCCCTGACCGCCTCGGACGCGGCGCGCGGCCGGTTCACGCTCGGCATCGGCCTGAGCCACCAGGTGGTCATCGAGGGCATGTTCGGGCTCGACTACTCCCGGCCCGTGCGCCACATGCGCGAATACCTGCAGGTGCTCGTGCCGCTGCTCGAAGGGAAGCCGGTCCAGTTCCGGGGCGAGGAGTACCGGGTCCAGGCCCAGATCAGCATCCCGGGGGCGCCGCGCCCGTCGGTGGTGGTCGCCGCGCTCGGGCCGCAGATGCTGAAGGTCGCCGGCCGGCTCGCCGACGGCACCGCCACCTGGATGGGCGGCCCCGGCTACCTGCGCGACCGCGCCATCCCGCTGATCCGGGAGGCCGCGGCCGCTGCCGGGCGGCCCGCCCCGCGCGTGGTCTCCGGCTTCCCGGTGGCCGTCACCGACCAGCCGCAGGCCGCCCGGGAGTCCGCCGCGAAAGTCTTCGCGGTCTACGGAACGCTCCCGTCCTACCGCGCCGTGCTCGATGTGGAGGGAGCTGCCACCCCGGCCGATGTCGCCATCGTGGGGAGCGCCGAGGAGGTCGAAGCCCAGGTTCGCAACCTTGCCGCTATCGGCGTGACCGACTTCAACGCCTCGCCCTTCCCGGTCGAGGGCGATCCCGGCGCGGTGGGCCGCACCATCGAGCTGCTGGCCAGCCTGGCCCGCCAGGGGGTGTAGCTGGCCCCGCTGCCGCCGCGTCCGATACCCTGCAGATCGGATGGATGACCACACCCTGCGGGTGCTCGAATTCGGGCGCGTGCTCGAACTGCTGGCCGCTGAGACGGCCTTCAGTCTCGGCGCGGAGCGTGCCCGCGCGCTTCGCCCGGCGACATCCTTCGCCGAGGCCGTCCGGCTTGCCCGCGAAACGACCGAGATGCGCCTGCTCGACCAGCTCGGGGTCGATGTGCCGTTCTCCGGCGCCCGCGATGTGCGCGACCACCTGAAGGCAGCCGCCATCGGCCAGCTGCTCGAACCGTCCGCCCTGCTCGAAACGGTGCAGGTGCTGACCACCGCCCGCCGGGCGCGGCTGGTGCTGGAGAAGCTGCGGGACCGCGTCCCCACCCTCGCCGGCATCGCCGACGCCATCGGCGACTTCCGCACGTTCGCCGACGCGGTCGAACAGGCGATCACCCCGCGCGGCGATGTCGCGGATTCCGCCAGCGAACAGCTCGCCATCACGCGCCGGGAGCTCCGCGCGGCCGAGGCGCGCCTTGAACAGCGGGCACAGGCCGCCCTCGCCGAGGCCATCCGGCGCGGCGCCGCCCAGGAAGGGCTGTTGACCGAGCGCAACGGCCGCAAGGTCATCCCGGTCCGGTCCGACAGCCGCAGCCTCGTCCCGGGTATCGTGCACGACGTCTCCTCCAGCGGGGCCACGCTCTTCATCGAACCGCTGGCGGTAGTCGATGCCGGCAACGCCGTCCGCGAACTGCAGCTGGCCGAGGAGCGGGAGGTCCGCCGGGTGCTCCAGCGCCTCACCGACCTCCTCGGTGCGCGGGCCGAGGAGGCCCGGCGTTCGCTCGAGGCGCTCGCGGAGCTCGATCTCATCAGCGCACGCGCCCGCCTGGCCGCCAGGATGCGCGCCGCGCTCCCGCCGCCCGGCGATGCCGAGAGCTGGTTTTCGGAGCGCGGCCAGACCCGGCTGGTGGCGGCCCGGCACCCGCTGCTCAAGGGCGAGGTCGTCCCCATCGACATCGAAGTGGGCGATGACCCGCAGGGCATCCTCATCACGGGCCCGAACACCGGCGGCAAGACCGTCGCCCTGAAGACGGTCGGCCTGCTGACGCTGATGGCGCAGGCCGGCATGGGCGTGCCCTGCGGGGAGGGCAGCCGCATCCGTTTCTTCCCGAAGGTCTACGCCGATATTGGCGATGAGCAGTCCATCGAGCAGAGCCTTTCGACCTTCTCTTCCCACCTGCGCAACATCATCGCCATCCTGCGCGAGGCGGATAACCGCACGCTCGTCCTGCTCGACGAGCTGGGCGCCGGCACCGACCCGACCGAGGGCGCGGCCATCGCCCGGGCGGTGGTCGAAGAGCTGCTCGACCGGGGCGCGACGGTGGTCGCCACCACCCACCACGGCGAGCTCAAGGTGCTGGCCCACACCGACCCCCGCCTGCGCAACGCCTCGGTGGAGTTCGACCTCGAAACGCTCAGCCCGACGTACCACCTCGTCGTTGGCCTGCCGGGGCAATCGAACGCGATCGCCATCGCCCGGAGGCTCGGGCTCGACGAGCGAGTGGTCGAACGCGCCGCCTCCGGGCTGCGTCCCGAGCACTTCGAGCTGGAAGAGTTGCTGGCCGAGATCCGGCGGCAGCGGCACGAACTCGCGGAACTCCGGGAGCAGGCCGCCGCCGAGCGCCAGGAGGCCGAGCGCCTGCGGCGCGAACTCGCCCGCGAGCGCGAGCAGATTGAGCGCGAGCGCGCAGCCGTGCTCGCCGAGGCCCGCCGAGAAGCCGACGACACCCTCGCGCGGATGCGCCGTGAGATCGAGCAGCTTCGCCGCAGGTCCCGGGAGCAGCTGTTCGACCCCGCCGCCGCGGCCGAGGCGCTGCGGCAGGCCGAGCACGAGCGCGACCGGCTCGCACGCGCCGCCGCCGTCCGCCGCTCTGTGGTCGAGGCGCCGGTCGCGCTCGCCGGCATCGTCCCGGGCGACCTCGTGCACGTGCGCGACATCCCGCAGGTCGGCGAGGCCCTCAGCGGGCCGGGGGAGGACGGCAAGGTCGAAGTCCAGTTCGGCAGCATCCGCATGAAGGTCTCTGTCGACCGCATTGACCGGGTCGAGAAGCCGCGCCCGGGGAGCAAGGAGCGCGTCGTCGTCCCGGCGGGGCCGCCTGTTCCGCCGGAGCTCGACCTCCGGGGCCAGCGGGCCGAGGCCGCCCTCGAGCGGTTCGAAAGCTACCTCGATGCCGCCTTCCGCGCGGGCCTGCCGTCCGTACGCATCATCCACGGCAAGGGCACCGGCGCCCTGCGGGCGGCGATCCGCGAGGCGCTCGCCCGCCACCCGCTGGTGCGCGGCTACGAATCCGCCCCGCCGACCGAAGGCGGCGACGGCGTGACGATCGCCACCCTTGCCGGGTCGTGAGCATGGACAGCGGCGGGCACCAGCCCGGCTTTTCGTTCGAACCCGAGCCGCCTCCGGCCGATGCCCCGCTGGCCGCGCGCATGCGCCCGCGGGCGCTGGATGAGATCGTCGGGCAGGCGGCGGCGATTGGGCCGGGCTCGATGCTCCGCCAGCTCCTCGCGCGAGGGCGGCTTCCGTCCGTCATCCTCTGGGGGCCGCCCGGGTGCGGCAAGACGACCATCGCACAGGTGCTCGCGCGCAGCGTGGATGCCGAGTTCGTGCCTGTCTCGGCGGTCGCCTCGGGCGTGGCCGAGCTGCGCCGCGTGCTCGAAACGGCCGCCCGGGCGCGTCGCCACGGCCTCCGCACCGTGCTGTTCATCGATGAAATCCACCGCTTCAACAAGGCCCAGCAGGATGTCATCCTCCCCGCCGTTGAGGACGGAACCATCATCCTCATCGGTGCAACGACGGAGAACCCGTCGTTCGAAGTGATTGCGCCGCTGCTGAGCCGCACGCGCGTCATCCGGCTGCGGCAGCTGGCCGAGGGCGACATCGCGGCGCTGGTGGAGCGCGCTCTCGCCGACCCCATGCGCGGGCTCGGCCGGCTGGAGCTGAGCATCGATGCGGCGGCCCGGGACGCACTGGTTGGGGCATCGGGCGGCGATGCCCGCGCGGCCCTGACCGTCCTCGAGATCGCCGCCGACCTCGCCCTGGCCGACGGCCGTCGGCGGGTCGAGCCGCACGACGTCGAGGCGGCGGTGCAGGACCGGCGCGCCCTCCACGACCGCGCCGGCGACGCCCATTACGACACCATCTCGGCCTTCATCAAGTCGGTCCGGGGAAGCGACCCCCATGCCGCGCTCTACTGGCTGGCGCGCCTCATCGAGGCCGGGGAAGACCCGCTCTTCATCGTTCGGCGCATGGTCATCCTTGCGGCCGAGGATGTCGGCCTCGCCGACCCGCAGGCGCTGGTGCTGGCGGTGGCCTGCCAGCAGGCGGTGCACTTCGTGGGGATGCCGGAAGGTCAGCTTGCGATGGCGGAATGCGCCGTCTACCTTGCCCTCGCGCCGAAGAGCAACAGCACGTACGCCGCGCTCGGGCGGGCGGCCGCCGCTGCCCGCGAGACCTCGCACCTTCCCGTGCCGCTCCACCTCCGCAACGCGGTCACCGGGCTGATGGCCGGGTTCGGGCACGGTGCCGGCTACCGCTACGCACACGACGAGCCGGGACACATCGCCCGGGGGCAGCTCCATTTGCCCGAAGCGCTGGCCGGCAGCGAGTATTACCTCCCGGGAGAACTCGGATTCGAGGCCGAACTGGTGGCGCGCTGGCGGGCGCTGCAACAGCCCGCCGCCGGTGACCCGCCCGCCGCCAGGCCTTCGAACCAGGAAGGACGTGCAGCACGTGAAGATTGAGTTCCTGTACTCGAAGGCCACCGGCCGCAGCCCGGAAGCCGAAGAGGCCCTCCGCCTGGCGCTCGAGGCGACCGACCCCTCCATCGAGGTGGTCTACATCGAGGTCGATGGCATGGAGGACGCGCGGGCGAAGCGGTTCCTCGGCTCGCCTTCGATCCGCGTCAACGGCGTCGACGTCGAATACGGCGACCGGGAGCCGGATGAGTACCAGTCGGGCACGCGGTACTACAACACACCCCAGGGGTGGAAGCCGTACCCGCACGCCCGGCTGATCGCGAACTGCATCCTCGAACAGCAGGCCCGACAGGGCCGGGTCTGAATGGGAATAGCAGCCGTTGAAGCTCCCGAGACCATTCAGTCTGTTGGGGGGACCTGACCCCGCGGTGTTGCCCCCTGGGGTATCGCCGCGGCGCCCGCAAGCGGCGCGAGGTGGCAGGTATCGTTGTGCCTGGCGATGACCAAGCGGCCCGCGCCATCGCGCACGACCTCAGTGACGGAGCAGTTTTCGACGCGGAAGATGCCCGGGCGTCTGCCGTCGTGTCCCACCAGCAGGTGGCAAATTGCGCCGATGACACCGCCGTGCGTCACCGCGACGGTCGTCCCTTCGAATTCCGCCAGCACCTCGAGCGCGCGGCGGAGCCTTGCCCGAAACGGCTCGGGCCCTTCCTCCCCGGGGAGTACGACCCGGTGTTCGCCGGGAGCAGTGAAGAACGCCTCCGGGTGACGTTCGCGGGCCTCCTTGATGGTGAGGCCCGCGAGAATGCCGGGGTCGTACTCTGTCAGCTCTTCGAGGAACTGGAGCTGCAGGCCGGCCCGGGAGGCCACGCGCTCCGCTGTTTCGCGCGCCCGCAGCAGGGGGCTCGAAACCACCCGCGCCGGCGAGACCCGAGCCAGCCGTTCGGCCGTGACCTCGGCCTGGCGGCGCCCCAGTTCGCTGAGCGGGTAGGGCAGGTGCCCCTGGAAGATGCGGCGGGCGTTGCCCTCCGATTCGCCGTGGCGGACGAGCAGCAGCCGCATGCCTACTCGGTGAGCCGGCGGTAGAGCGTCGGCAGGCGGCTCGGCAGCGACTCGATATCCGCCACCACCTCGTAGCCCATGTCCTCGCACATCGTCTTCAGGTAGTCGTGGCCGGCGCGGTCGACCGTCAGCGCGAATGGCGTGATCCCCTCGCGCTTGGCCTCATTGAGCGCCTGCTTGGTGTCGTGGATGGCGTATTCCTTCTCCGTGCGGTCGCGGCCGTAGCCGTGGTCCTGCGGGCGGCCATCGCTCAGCAGGAAGAGGATTTTCACCTTCGCGTCGGTCTGCAGGAGCTTGTAGGTCGCGTGGCGAATCGCCGGGCCCATGCGGGTGGAGCGGATCGGGGTGATCTTGTCCAGGCGGTGCTTGATCTTGTCGTTCAGCGTCTCGTCGAAGTCCTTGATGACGAAGAACTCGACGTTGTCGCGCCCGTAGCCGGAGAAGCCGTAGATGCCGTACTGGTCCCCGATGGTTTCCAGCGCGGTCATCAGCAGGACGGTCGATTCCTTCTCGAGGTCGATGATCCGCTTCGGGGGCGAGGTCAGCTCCTGGCGGCGCTTTGAAACCCACCAGCTGAGGTACTTGCGCGGGTCATCGTCGTAGTCGTCGTCGTACTTCTTGTCGCGCTTGTTTATCTCTTCGTCGGTTGAGGCCGACATGTCGATCAGGAAGGCCACGGCAACGTCCCGCTCGATCTTGTTGCGCCGCCAGTAGATTTTCTCGGTCGGGTTGGCGCCGATCTTCTTTTCCACCATCCATTCGATGGCCGAATCGAGGTCGAAGTCTTCGCCGTCGGGCAGGCGCTTGATCTTGCGGAACATCTCGGGCTTCATCAGCTCGAACTGCTTGCGCGTCTGCGCCACCAGCGCGGCGTGCTCGCGCAGGGCGTTCTCGTAGAAGCCTTCGTCGCCCTCTTCGAGCTTGGCCTCCTTCACCGCGCACCACCGGGGCTTGTAGTCCTGCGCGCGGAAGTCCCATTCGTCGTAGTAGTAGACGGTCACCACGGGCTTGAGGGGCTCTTCGCCCTCGCCCTCGCCGGTGGAGTTGTCGCTCGTCGGCTGGCCGGGCTCGCCCTTCTCCGAGGGCGGCGACCCGGCCTCCTTCATCAGGTTCGACATGAACATGCCGGTCGAGGCGTCGAGGTCGCCGTCGTACATCGCATCGAGGTCGATTTCGACGCTCTTGGAGAGCAGCTCGGCCAGCTGTTCGGGTGTGAGGGGCATGGTCTGCTGCTTGCCGGCCTGGCCGCCCTGGGCGTTCTCGCGCAGCTTCATGAGCAGCTCGACGAGCTCCGGCTTGAAGTCGCCGCGGAAATCGATCTCCTGCGGGCTCTCGTAGGCTTCCTCGCCCTCGCCCTCGCCGACGCTCCCGAGCTGTGGCTGCGAGCCCTGCCCGCCCTGCTCGCCGGGGCCTTCCATCGGCATCGCCTGGCCCGATTCCATCGCTTCCACCGGCTCCCACTCGCCGGGGTCGAGCTCTTCGCGCACATTCGGGATCGAAATGGCCAGCTCGTACAGCGCCAGCGCCGCCTCGGCGGCATCTTCGACGGTCGCCTCGGGCCGCTGCACCGCCGCGAGGATGCCCAGCGCCCGGCTCATCACCTCGGCGCGGTCCTTCGGCCAGCGCACCGTCTCGAGCCCGTCGAGGCTGGCGCGGACGAGGTTCTCCACGAAAGCGTTGCGCAGCGGCATCGCCTGCACCGGCGGCCGGTTGCGCAGCTCTTCCGCCTGCATGCGCGCCAGCTGCCGCCGGATGCCGCCGTACTGGTCTTTGACCTTCGCATCGATGCGGGCGTCCTCGGCGATGGTGAAGAGGTCGCTGGCCAGCTGGCGGTCGGGGAAGAGGTCGAAGTACTCCTCCATGTCGGTGGTCGCCGGGCGCTCGCGTTCGCGACCGAAGGCCTGGCGGCGCATGGGGAAGATGTTGCCCGGCCGGTCGAAGCGGAAATCGAAGCTGCCGAACTCAATGTGCGCCGCCTGGTGGGTGGCGAACACCTTCATCGCCGCAAAGTTGTCGTCCTTCGCCGGGAAGCGCTCCATCAGCTCCGGCAGGAAGATGGTGGTGCCGTCGGTGCTGGCCCGGTGCTCATCGACCCAGCCGATGCCCTTCTCCGCGAGCGACTCCGCGGTCTGGATGCTCACGTTCTTGCCGGTGAGGGCCTTGCAGTAGAGCCGCAGGACCTCGCCGACGCGCGAGAGTTCGACCCGGGCGGAAAGGTTCTCGAGGATGTCCTCGGCGCGGGTGGACTGGAGGCGGAAATAGGCTTCGCCGCCCTCGTGGCTGACCTGGAGGATGCGCAGGCCGGCCTGGTGCCACGCCTCCAGCTCATCGAGCCGGATGCGCTGGAGGACGGTGGGCATGGCGGTGATGAAGTCCATCGCCGCGAAAGGCGAGTAGGGTGCGAGCTGCTCGGCGAGGCTGATGATCGTCTGGTGGTCGGTCGGTTCCAGCTCGCCGAGGGCGTTGGCGGCCTCCTCGAAGTACTGGTAGGCCGAGCGCTGGTGCCCCCGGGCGGCCTGCGCCGCGAGCAGCAGGAAGCGCTCGCGCAGGGGCTGGTGCACCTTCTGAAGGAGGGGCGCCCCGCGGTCGAAGTAGATGCGCGAATCGGCCCAGGAGGTTTGCGCGAGTTCCGTCGCGAACGAGAGGAAGGGCAGGCGGTCGTCCTCCTCGAGGCGCTGGAGCACCTCGGGCGCCGCGGCCAGGCAGGCCGACGCGAGCTCGTAGCTGTGGCGGGCCAGCTCATCGATGAACACCACCAGGCGCGCGGCCTGGCTCATGCGCAGCACCGAGAGCACGCCGGGGGACGATTCGAAGAACTGCGCGGCCAGCGAGGAGCTCTTCCAGTTGCCCCTGTACAGGCGCCGGCCGAGCTCGGCCCAGGCGCGCACGTGCGAGGGGCCCACGGCCTCGATCGCCGCGGGCACAGACCGCAGGAAACTGACCGCCAGCGGGGCGGAATCGCCGGCCATCTGCAGCGCCTCGCGGCCGATGGTCTCGATCGCGTCCCAGGTGGTAGAGAGCGGCAGGGCCGTGCCGGCCTTGAAGTACTCGACTGCGGCCTCCCAGGAGCGGAGGCTGAGCGACGTGAGCTCGATGCCGGTCTCGGCCCAGCTCTGCACCTGCGATGGGCTGAGACGCGGGGCGAGGGCCTTGAGGCCGGCTTCGAAGTTCTGCTGGAGCGGAGCGGGGAACCCCGACAGGCGTTCGTGGTGACGTGCGAGCAATTCAGTCACGATGGACATAGGCGAACGCGAGCGGCGACCTCCTTGCCTCTACGATGGCCCCGGCCTGCCGATGAGGCAACGGCGCCCCGCCATCGCAAGGCTCACTGTTCCCCCGAGTGTCGAACAAAATTGCGGGTCGGGTCAGGGTAATCGTAAAAGATGACTTCATCGGTTGTCGTGTCCCAGGTAGCGCAGGAGAGCTGGAAGCCGTTGCGGTGGTCGCGCGGGTCGCCGGCCGAGCCGGGGTTGATGACCAGCACACCCCCTACCCGCAGGGCCATCTGGTAGTGGGTGTGCCCCACGATGAGGGTGTCGCACTCCAGTTCGGCGGCCCGGGCCCAGATCGGCTCGTGCGGGTAGTGGTAATCCTTCCAGGGCTCCCACGGCGAGCCGTGCGTCATCACCACCTTCTTGCCGTCGACCACCCGCTCCACCCGGTAGGGCTGCCGGCGGAGCCAGGCCACCAGGTCCTGGTCGACCTTCGGCGAGGAGAGCGCCCGCGCGCCGTCGGGACCGAGGATCGTCTCCTCGTGGTTGCCGAGCACCACCACCGCGTTCAGGTCGCGCAGGCGAGCGACCACCTCGTTCGACCAGCGGAACTGGAAGACGCTGTCGCCGGCGCACCACAGCTCATCGAAAGGCGCCATCAGCTCCAGCGCGCGCTCAAGCCCCTGGATGTTGCAGTGGATATCGGAAACGATCCCGAGCCGCACCGTGGCTCCTATTCGAAGATGCTCGTGACGACCTCTTCGATCGAGCGCTGGACTTCGGCGTCATCGGTGAGGGCCCAGGTGATGGCGACCTGGCAGGCGCGGCGCGGCGGGATGCCCTGGGCGATGAGCCGCCCGGCGTAGACGAGCAGGCGGGTGCTCACGCCTTCGCCGAGGCCGTGCTCCTTGAGGTTACGCACCTTTTCGCCGAGGCGGGCAAGGTCCATGGCGGTGCGCTCATCGCAGCCGGCCTCATGGGCGATGATCTGCGCCTCCGCCTCGCGCGGCGGGTAGTTGAATTCGATGGCGATGAAGCGCTGCCGGGTCGAATGCTTGAGGTCCTTGAGCGCACTCTGGTAACCCGGGTTGTAGCTGATCACAAGGAGGAAGCCTTCGGCCGCCTCGATGACCTGGCCGAGTTTTTCGATCGGCAGGAGCCGGCGGTAGTCGGTCAGCGGGTGGATCAGGACGGTGGTGTCCTTGCGGGCTTCCACCACCTCATCGAGGTAGCAAATCGCACCGACTTTGACTGCGCGCGTCAGGGGACCATCGACCCAGCGGGTGCCGTCGGTATCCAGCAGGTAGCGGCCCACGAGGTCGCTCGCGGTGAGATCTTCGTGACAGGCCACCGTGATCAGCGGCATGCGGTGCTCGACCTCTTCGCCCGTGCGGGAGGAGATCTTCATCATTGGCCGGCCCAGCCGGTAGGCCATATATTCGACAAAGCGGGTCTTGCCGGCGCCAGTGGGGCCCTTGAGCAGCACCGGGATGCGCTGCCGGTAGGCGGTTTCGAAGAGCTGCACTTCATCCCCGATGGGGAGGTAATACGGCTCTTCCTGCACCGAATATTCTTCGACCGCGTAGATGGTCGCGCCCTGGAGAGACCCGTTGTCGGCCACTGGCTAATTCCTCCCGGCTGCGTCGTGCAGCCGCTCTTGAAGTGCTTCCCAGGCCTGCTGGATGCGAGCCTGCAGCTCCTCCAGCGTCCCGTTGTTCTCGATGACGACGTCGCCGCGCGCGATGCGTTCCTCGTTGCTGAGCTGGGAGGCGATCCGCGCCCGCGCGGCCTCCGGGTCGAGCCCGTTTCGGCTGGCCAACCGCTGCACGGCGATCTCGGGGTCGACCACCACCACCCAAACCTCGTCGACGAGGTCCTCCCAGCCGGCTTCGAATAGCACCGCCGCCTCGAGTACGACCAGCTGGTTGCCGGCTGCTTCGAATTCGGCCAGCTGCTCGCTGGCGAGCTTCCGAATGCCCGGCCAGACGATGTCGGTGAGGCGCTTGAGCTCGTCGGGGCGGCCGAAGACCCTGCCGCCGAGGACGCGGCGGTCGATGGTGCCATCCGGGGCGACGATGTCGCGGCCGAATGCCTCGATGACGCGCTCGTAGGTCTCTGTGCCGGGTTCGTAGGTGCGGTGACCGAGCTGGTCGGCATCGATGACCGGGATGTTGCGTTCGCGGAAAAAGCTGGTCACGGTCGACTTGCCGCTGGCGATGCCGCCCGTCAGCCCGATGACATGCACGGAAGACTCCGTCGGGGTGGTGTAGCGTCAGTGTATCGCCGCAGGGAGCCGGTCACAAACGCGGTTTAGCGACGAATCGGGTTCCCGTCGCGGTCATACACCACCTCGGGGCTGCCGAACCGGCGATTGAGGTAGCCGTAGCCGAAGAGCACGCCTGCACCCCCGACCGCGGCGATGACGATACCGAGCACGATATCGGCGGCGTTGAAGCGCACGACCAGGTAGAGCACGAAGGTGAGGATGAAGCCCAGGAAAAACGCGTTCAGGTAGGGCCGGAGGGCACGCAGCATGGGCGCAGTCTACCGCATCGATCAGGCCGGCGGCGCCGCGCCGAGCCGGCGCTCGAGTTCGGCGGCCTCATCGAGGATGTGCCGGTAGCGGGAGAGCACCTGGCGGGCGGCCTCCCGTGCCGCTTCCGCGTCCCGGTCGGTGAGGGTTCCCTGCCGCACCGCTTCCTCGAACTCCTCCCGGTCCTCTTCGAGAATGACGTCGCCGGGGAGCGCCCACCAGTCGAGGATGAGGTCGCGATAGACCAGCCGGTCGGGGCCGAGTTCGAGGTCGGTGATGGCATCGAAGCGATGCGCGAGAATGTCGCCGGCCGGGTCGCGCCAGCGGTAGAGGTTGAACGGCCGCCCTCGCCAGAAGTAGCCAAGCGACACCGACCCCGGCGGCACGGTCACGGGGATCGACGGCGGCCCCCCGCCTTTGCGCATCAGGAAGCGCACCACCACCACGTTCGCGGTCCGGTAG
>NZ_DAOUAO010000171.1:0-1641 GCF_034433535.1 Tepidiforma sp. | reverse complement strand
ACCATCACCGCCACCGTCGCCGCGCCGGACTCTGCGGATGGCGCCGATATCGCCGCCGTCCTCGATGCCCCCGGGCTCGGCATCCCCAACCACGCACTGAGCGGCATCACCGTCCATGAGGTCGGCCTCATCAACACCGGCGGCACGCTCGCCATCGGCACGCCCATCAACGTCTGCACCGCGTCCGTCCTCTCCGACGGGCCGATGCAGGCTGCTGGCGAAGCGCAGCCGGGCAATGCCTCGCTCCTCGTCGGCAGCCCGTCGCTCCAGCCGGTCCTCCAGGTCGGCGACTTCACCGTCACCGGCCCCGGGAGCCCCGCCGTCACCGCCGCCGTCGGCTGCGCGTCCGGCCAGTCGGGGGTTCGCTTCACCCCGACCGCTTCCGGCACCTACACCGTCCGGGCCAATTACAACGTCGGCGGCAACAACGTCCTCGACCTCGTTGTCCCCGGCAGCGGCTCGAATCCGACGCCCGTGCTCGATGCCATCTCGCCGACCTCCGCCTCGGCCGGCTCGGCCGCCCTGTCGCTGTCGCTGACCGGGTCGGGCTTCATCGCCGCTTCCGAGGTTCGCTGGAACGGCACGCCGCTGTCCGGGGTCACCTTCATCTCCAGCACGAGCCTCTCCGTAACCGTGCCCGCATCGCTCCTGGCAAATCCCGGCTCCGCCTCGGTGACCGTGTTCAACCCGGCCCCCGGCGGGGGCACCTCGGCCGCGCGCACCTTCACCATCAACCCTGTCGCGACCCGCCTCGCCTTCACCACCCAGCCCTCGAACGGCACCGCCGGCCAGGCGCTCCCCACCCAGCCGGTCGTCGCCGTCCAGTCGGCAAGCGGGGCCACCATCACCACCGACAACACCACGGTCGTCACCCTGGCCGTCTCCGGCTCGGCCACGCTCACCTGCGATGGCGGCCTCTCGAAGACCGTCACCGCCGGTGTCGCCGCCTTCACCGGCTGCCGCGTCACCCCCGCCGGGACCGGCTACACCCTCACCGCCACATCGACGCCGGCCCTCATCCCCGCCACCAGCACCACCTTCTCCATCTCCGCCGCCCCGCCGACCCCGTCGAGCCAGCTGGTCGTCAACACCCCCTCCGGTCCGGTCCCCCGCTCGCGCCTCGCGTTCACGGTCAACAGCGGCAGCCTCGCCCCCGCGCAGGTCGAAATCACCATTCGCCGCACCTCCGACAACCGCTACTGGAACGCCCAAACCGCCACCTGGCAGGTCGACCCGGTGCGCAACCCCGCGGCTTCCGCCGGGAGCGCCGCCTGGACCCTCGCCGTCACCGGCGTCGACCGCCGCCAGTTCGTCAACACCACCGTCGTGGTCGAAGCGTTCGCCGCCGCCGGCTCGAACCAGTACGTCAGCCAGTCCACCGCCACAATCGTCATCAGGTGAGCCCCATGCGCCGTCCCGCCGCTCCCCGGGTCAACCCCTACGGACAGCCAGCCCGGCGAATCAGCATCGCCCCGATGCCCCCGTCCGCGCCCGCCCGCTACCTTCGACCCATGCGACGCCTGCTCGCCTTCACCGCCGTGACCGCGGCCGTCCTCTTCTCCGGCTGCCTCGCCTACGCGCCCGATGGCTCCGTGGCCACGCCGGCCCCGCCGTCCGATAGCGCGCCCTCGCGGCTGCCGC
>NZ_DAOUAO010000170.1:0-3413 GCF_034433535.1 Tepidiforma sp. | reverse complement strand
ATCGCCGCCGGCAACAGCGTCAGCGCCGCCAGCAGAACGAAGCCCACCGCCAGCATCATCCCGGCCGCCATCGACCGGAACGCCGGGATCGGCACGATCAGGATTGCCGAGAGGCTGATGAGCACGGTCAGGCCGCTGAACAGCACCGCCTTGCCCGCGGTGTCCATCGTCACCGCTGCCGCCAGCAGCCGGTCGTTCGACGCGTGAATGGCGCCGCGATAGCGCGAGACGATGAACAGGGCGTCGTCGATCCCCAGCGCCAGGGCGAACATGATGGCGAAATTGAGCGTCCAGATGGAGAGGTCCGTCACGCGGGTGATGCCGTAGAGCACCCCCATCGCCGAGACCAGCCCCGCCGCCGTCAGCATCAGCGGCAGCCCCGCCGCCGCCAGCGAGCCGAACGCCGCCACCAGGATCAGGAGCGTCACCGGCCAGGTGAGCATCTCCGCCTTCATCATGCCCTCACGGTTCACGGCGTTGAAATCCGCCCAGAACGCCGGCGAGCCGGTCAGGGCCACCCGCACCTCCTCGCCGTCCAGCCGCGCGATGTCGTCGGCGACCCGCTCCGCCGCGCGCACCGCTTCCGTCGGCTCCACCACCGCGCCCGCCTGCAGCATCACCGTCCGGCCGTCAGGCCCCGGCTAAGGCGGCAGGACCGGGCCGAGCGCTGGCTCCGCCGCCAGCACGGCCTGCGCGCTCGCCACCTTCTCGGCGAACGCCGCGTCATCGACGGTGGCCGAATCCGACCAGCTGACCACTACCGCCGATTGCGACGACAGCCCGCCGAACTCCCGCTCGATGACCTGGCGCGCAGCCAGCGAATCGGACCCGTTGACCTCCCACATGGCACCGGAAAGCGCATGCTCGAGGCGCGGCGCGAACACCCCCAGCGCCCCGGCCAGCACCACCCAGGCCGCGATCACCGGCCACCGGTGTGCGGCCATCCAGCGGCCGAAGCGCCCGAGCGGCCCGGGTCTCCAGGTAATCGGTTCATGACGATGTAGCGATTAATGGACCAACGCACTGCCCTCCTCGTTCGTGTTCCCCGTGCGGGGTGCTGGCTACGTCGCCGAGAATGCCCGCGCTTCCGCCTCAGCCTGCTCCCGCAGCCGCCCGCAGACCAGCTCGCAGAGCGTCGTCAGGGTGGGGTCGGTCACGCGGTAGTACGCCGCCGTGCCCTCCGTCCTCCGTGCGACCATGCCGGCGTCGGCCAGCGTTCGCAGGTGCTTACTGATGTTCGCCTGGCTCATCCCGAGCCGTTCGACGAGCTGCGAAACGTTCAGCTCCCCCTCCGCCAGCAGCGTGCGCAGGATGGCAAGCCGGGTCGCGTCGCCGAGCACGCGGAACCGCTCGGCGACCGGTTCAAGCAGGTGGGCGGGCAGCACCTCAGCCATGCCGCTCACTCTATCGTCATGGAGCGATAAAGCGCAACCATCGACGCCGCTCCCCCGGCCTGTCACCATGACCGCGTACCCCGAGGAGTTCGCCGTGCCGCCCACTGTCGAGGACCAGTTCGGACCCGCCGCCCGCGCCTACGCCACCTTCTCCTACCACGCAGCCGGCCCCGACCTGCCCATCATCGTCGAAGCCGCCGGCCTCACCGGCAGCGAGGACGTTCTCGATATCGGCACCGGCGCCGGGCACACCGCCATGGCCTGCGCGCCCCACGCGGCAACCGTCACCGCCATCGACCTCACCCCCCAAATGCTCCAGGCCGCCAGCGACCTCGCCGCCAGCCGCCGCCTCGCCAACATCCAGTTCCGCCTCGCCGATGCCGCCAGCCTCCCCTTCCCCGACGGTTCGTTCGATGCCGCAACCTGCCGCGTCGCTGCCCACCACTTCCCCGCCATCGACCGCGCCCTCGCCGAAGCCTTCCGCGTTCTCCGCCCCGGCGGTCGCCTCGTCATCGCCGATACCGTGGCGCCCGAAGACCCCCTCGGCGATACCTTCCTGAACACCCTCGAGTACCTTCGCGACCCCTCCCACGTCCGCGATTACCGCGGCTCGGAGTGGCTGCGCCTTCTCGCCCGCGCCGGCTTCGATGCCGCGATCATCCACCGCTTCCCGCTCAGCCTCGATGGTGCCGATTGGGTCGCCCGTCAGCACACCCCGGCCCATCGCGTCGCCGTCATCCGCGAACTCCTCGACGGTGCCCCGCCCGCGCTCCGGAGCGCCTTTGAGATTCGCCAGGACCCGTGGGGCTTCTCCCAGCCGATCGCCGTCATCCGCGCTGTCCGCCCGGCAGCAGCCTGACCGCGGCTACTCCTCGAGCACCAGCCGAACCACCCGCCGCTCGCGGCCGCCGAGGCGCCGCTTGTACTCCTCATCCCCCCGCAGGAAGTCGAACCGCCCCAGCCCCTGTTCGATGGCATCGCGGATCGCCCATGCCTTGCTCACCAGCCCGGGCGCCAGCTGCGCAACCGCCGGGTCGAACCCGCTGTTGTAGAGGTACGCCGTCCCGCCGAACTCAAAGACCAGCGTCGCCGCCGCCGGCCGCCCATCGAGCAGCGTGAGCCCCAGCACCGCGCTTTCCGCCAGCCCCGGCTCCCGCACCAGCGCCCGGAACAACGCCTCCATCTCGGGCGTCAGGAAGGCCGCCTTGTCCGCCCGGCTGGC
Source organism: Tepidiforma sp. (assembly GCF_034433535.1). Taxonomy (GTDB): domain Bacteria; phylum Chloroflexota; class Dehalococcoidia; order Tepidiformales; family Tepidiformaceae; genus Tepidiforma. Next base: position 797 of record NZ_DAOUAO010000170.1, on the reverse strand, counting down.
CCGCATCAGCGCGAAGAGCAGGTCGAGCCGCTCCGCGGCCGCAGCGCCCACCAGCCGTTCGAAGCGCGCTTCCCCCGCCGCCTCGAAGTGGCGCAGCTTGCGCCGCAGCTCGTGGCGGTCGTGCTTGCCGAGCCCCGCCACGTACGCCGCGAAGCTCGCCGGCAGCTCCAGCCCCGGGCAGACCGCTTCCGGCTCCGCCGCCAGCCGCCAGCCATACCGTTCCGCGGCCCGAGCGAACGCCCTCGGCCATGGGCCATCCCCCGCGATGCCCCACGCGGTCAGCCGCCGGGTCAAGTCCTCCCGCAGCCATTCCAGCACCCCCGCCGCCACCGCCTCTTCCTCCCCCGGCAGCGCCAGCGGCCCGCCGTAGTCCCGCACATCGGGGTCGCCCAGCTCCCACGCCCCGTCCGGGCGGAGGTCGAGCGCCGCGACCCCGATCAGCCGCTCCTCCCGCCGGATGGCCAGGAAGACCGCCTCGCCACCGGGCCGAAAGACCGAGCGCCAGGCAGCGTGCCAGCCGGGAAGGTGGAACGGCGTCGCCCCCGGTGCGGCCCGCGCCAGCTGCTCCCACTCTGGGCGCAGCGCTTCGAACGCCTCCGACGTGATGAGCGGCAGCGGCTCGAGCATCACTTCCTCGTCCATCGGCCTACCCGCGCACGCCGTAGACGCCCTGCCCCGGCCGCTCTTCCCAGAGCCCGCAGCTTGTCTCCGCGTCTTCGAAGAACGGCCCCACGCACTCGCGCCCGTCACGCACGAAGTGGCGGCAGAGGTTGATCAGCCCCTGCCCGCGCCGGTGG
>NZ_DAOUAO010000169.1:0-10404 GCF_034433535.1 Tepidiforma sp. | reverse complement strand
GATGGCGCAGCGTCGGGTGGCCATGGAGTGAGGATAGCAGGGAGGTGGGAGGTGGGAGCCGGGAGCCGGGAGCCGGTTGGAGGTTGGAGGTTGGAGGTGGAAGGTTGTATGTGGGAACCGGCAGCCGGGAGCGGGGAGCTGGGGGGTTGAGATTCAACTTCTCCCGTTCTCCCGCGGGGCTGGGCAGGGGCAGGGGCGGGCGTTGTGATGCGCGTGGGGCGGTCGGCTGGTATGCTCAGGTTCGGTTCGGGGTGTAGCTCAGCCTGGAAGAGCGCTGCGTTCGGGTCGCAGAGGCCACAGGTTCAAATCCTGTCACCCCGACCATTTTCCCTGCACGGGCGGTGGGCACGATGAGCGGGAACCTGGCTGCCCCACGCGAGCTGCGAACCCTCGTTGACCTGGGCTTCCTCGCCGACGCGGGCGGGCCCAACCCGCTTGTCATTGACCTGCGCGCAGTTACACGGGTGGCACCTGCGGCGGTAGCGGCTATCCTCGCGACCTGTCTCAAGGTGCAGCGGAGCGGCCGGGAGGTCCGGGTGCGCCTGCCAGATGACCCAGATGTCCTCGGCTACCTCGACCGCATCGGGATGCACGACGAATTGCAGCGACAGGGGTGGACGATCCCGACGGCTGCGCGGGCGCCGGATGCGTACCAAATCCATCACCACGTGCCGGTGACACGGGTCACCAGCGACCAGGAGCTCGAGACGCTGGGCCAACGGGCCAGGGACGCCCTGTCCCTGGCGGGCTTTAGTTCGCTCAACGACCCGGTGTTTACGGTCTTTTCCGAGCTCACAGCCAACGCGAGGGAGCATGGCTCCGACTGCTACGCGCTCCTGCAAATGCACACGGGACGAACGAGCGGCACGCCGGGGATCCACCTGGCCGTGGCCGACTTCGGCCCGGGATTCGCGCAGAACCTCAGGCCGGTGCTGGGCGAGCTGGCGCCGCAGGCATACATCGTGAAGGCGTGCGAGGAGGGTGTCACCTCGAGGCCGGAGCCCTACCGCGGGTTCGGACTCCACCACGTGGCACTCGGCATCGGGGAATTCCGCGGGGCGGCCCTGGAGATCGCCTCGGACGGCGGGCACGTGCGGCTTGATGGTGCGACGTTCTCCGGGACAGCCTTTCCCGTCCTGCCCTTTACCGTTGTGAGTGCCTCCTTTCCGGTATCATTGCGCGACACGGAGGAGACCGATGGAACTGCGCCTGCGTGAGTACTACCCCACGTTCGCGACCCGTGCGCGCGCTCGCGAAATGGCCGGCAAGGTGGCGGCAGGGCAGGACGAGGTGTGCGTCGATTTCGACGGAGTGGTAACCAGCCCGTCGTTCGTGGCGGAATTGTTCCTCGCGCTCCTCAGCAAGGCGGAGCGGATTACGGTCGTGGGCCCCGAAGCACAGGTGCGGCAGGCGCTCGAGGTGGCGCGGAATATCCGCGTGGGGGACCGCGTCCGGGAGGCGGCGGCGGCGTAACTCGGAGACCACCGGTGTTTGCTACGATGCACGGCAGCCGAGGGCGAGGAGGCTGTCGATGCGTCGATTGATGGCGCCAATTCCGTTCCTGCTGGTTCTGTTCGCAGCCGCTGCCTGCGGAGGCGGCGACGGCGACAGCCGCACCGAAGAAGGCCTGCAGGAGGCGGCCCGCAAGGCAACGCAGGCGATGCTCAAGGGCGAGTACGAGACCGCCTACAACGCCTTCGCGAAAGAATGCCGCGACCAGGTGTCGCTGGAGGCGTTCCGCTCGTCCACCCAGCTCGCGATGACCTTCGTGCAGGCGTTCCTCGGGGCGAGCCTCTCGGAGTTTTCCGTCGAGAAGGTCGAGGTGCAGAACTTTTCGCCCGATCGCGGCGAAGTGCGCGTGACCCTCAAGCCGCCGCAGAAGCTGGCTGATCGCCAGGACCTCGCCGACTTCACGGAGCCGAACGAATGGGAGCCGTGGAAGTGGGAGGACGGCCGCTGGGTGGTGGCCGACTGCAGCGGGCTGGCCGGGTTCGGCGATGCGGGCGACACCGGCGTTGATTCGGGGCCGCAGCCGACAGCGGTGCCGCTTGGTTCGGGGCCGAAGCTCGGCGAGACGGTCGATGCCGGTGAGGTGAAGGTCACGGTCCGGGCGTTTGAAGACCCGGCGCAAACGTCGCCGCGCGAGCCCGGTGAAGGACAGCGGTTTGTCGCAATCGACGTCGTGGTCGAAGGGGTCAGCGGCGACCCGTCGGTCGGGGCGTTCGATTTTTCGGTGCAGGACCGGGACGGGTACGTGTACCCCTCGTCGTTTGGGGAGCGGGAGCCGGCGCTCCAGATGACGCAGCTGGCCCCGGGGCGGCAGGTGCGGGGCTGGGTGACCTTCGAGGTGCCCGAGAACGCGGACATCGTGGCGGTCTACGCGGACGTGGCGTTCCCGGACCCGGAGGTGCTGGTGGCCGACCTCACCCGGAAGTAGCGAGGTTCACACGGAGCGGCTAGCCTTGGCGCGATGTCGAAGCCGCTCGCGATTATCGCCATCGACCTGCCCGCGGGCCTGCTGGAGGACCTGCGCCGCTCGGTGACGCCGCTGCTGACCGGCCCCGACCCGGCCGCGGTGCACGCCGCCCTGCCGCGGGCGCACGGCATCCTCTGCAGCGCGCTCTTCCCGCTGCCGGCGGAGGTGCTGGCGCAGGCGCCCAACCTGCGGGTGATCGCGAACTTCGGCGTGGGCTACAACAATGTCGACCTCGAGGCGGCCACGGCGCGCGGGATCGCGGTCTGCACCACGCCGGGGGTGCTCTCGGGGGCGGTCGCCGACCTGACCATCGGGCTGATCCTTGCGATCGCCCGGCGGCTGTTCGACAACGCCCGCTACGCGCGGGAGGGCTGGGCGCGGGGGCTGCCGCCTCCGCCGCTCGGCTGGGACCCGGCAGGCAAGACGCTTGGGATCATCGGCTTCGGGCGCATCGGGCGGGCGGTGGCCCTGCGGGCGCAGGCGCTGGGGATGGAGGTCTGCTTCACCGACCGCTTCGAGGACGCGGGCGAGGGGTTCGAACGCTGCCGCTCCCTGCCGCTCGATGCGCTGCTGGAGACGGCCGACGTCGTCTCTCTGCACGTGAACCTTGACGACTCGAGCCGGGGGCTGATCGGCGCGCGCGAGCTGGCCCTGATGAAGCCGACGGCCTGGTTGATCAACACCTCGCGCGGGGCGGTGGTCGACCAGGCCGCGCTGCGGGAGGCGCTGGCCGCGGGGACGATCGCCGGGGCCGCGCTCGATGTGCTCGACCCGGAGCCGCCCGCCCCGGATGAGCCGCTGCTGGCCATGGAGAACGTGATCGTGCTGCCGCACATCGGTTCGGCCACGGTCGAAACGCGGGCGGCGATGCGGGAGATGGCGGTGCGGAACCTCGTGGCGGTGCTGACCGGCCGCCAGCCGGCCGCCTGCGTGAACCCGGAGGTGCTCGGTCGCTGAGGGCGGCCGGGGCGCTCCCTGCGGAGGGATGGCATGCGTTCGAACACGGTGAAGGCGCGCTGGGCGCGCGGCGAGGTGACGTACGGGGGCTGGCTCTCCATCGCCAACCCGTTCACGGCGGAGATCATGGCGCACGCCGGATTCGACTGGCTGTGCATCGATATGCAGCACGGCGTCATCGACTACGCGGCGGCGGTCACGATGCTGCAGGTGATCGGGGCGACCGAAACGATACCGTTCGTACGGGTGCCGTGGAACGAACCGGGCATCATCGGCAAGGTGCTGGACGCCGGGGCGATGGGCGTCATCATCCCGATGGTGAATTCGCCGGAGGAGGCGAAGGCCGCGGTCGGGGCGTGCCGCTACCACCCGGAGGGGTTCCGCAGCTACGGCCCGACGCGGGCCGCGTACTACGCGGGGATGGATTACTTCGCGGGCGCGAACCGGGAGGTTGCCTGCATCCCGATGGTCGAAACCCGGCAGGCGCTGGAGCGGCTGGACGAAATCCTCTCGGTGCCCGGCATCGATGCGGTCTACGTGGGCCCCGCCGACCTGAGCATCACGCTGGGGCTGCCGCCGCGGATGGACAACGAGGGCGCGTTCGAGGAGGCACGGCTTCGGATCGCGCGGGCCTGCCGGGAGCGAGGCGTGGTGGCGGGCATCCACGGGAACGCCTCGCTGGCAGCGAAGCACGCGGCGGCCGGCTTCCAGATGATCACGGTCAGCGGGGACGCGGGCGCGCTGGCGGCCCAGGCCGCAGCGGACCTGCGGCTGGCGCGGGGTCCCGCCGCCCCTCCGCCGCCCCCGGGAGCCGGGAACGGGGAGCGGGTGCCCAACCCCTCGGCAATGCCCCCGGGAGCGGGGAACGGGGAGCGGGGAGCGTATGGCTGAGGTTGGAGGTGGGAGGTGGGAGGTGGGAGGGGGCGCACACCCATGTAAGGGCCAGCGGCGCGAGAATTGAGGCATGACCCATCTGCCGCCGCCGGGAGAGAAGGCGCGCGCTGTCCGGGCGATGTTCGACCGGATTTCGCCCTCGTACGACCGGGTGAACCGCCTGATGACGTTCGGGGCGGACCAGCGCTGGCGCACGGAGCTCGTCGAGCGGCTGCTGGTCTCGCCGCGGGATGTGGTGCTCGACCTGGCCTGCGGGACGGGTGATTTCGCCGAGATCTGCCGCGCGCGGGGCGCTTTCGCCGTGGGCCTCGATTTCAGCCGGGGGATGCTGGCCGGCGCCGCCCGTCGCTCGGGCGAGACGGCCGCCTGGGTGCAGGGCGATGCGCTTCGGCTGCCGTTCCGCGACGGGGCGTTCACGGTTGCGGTTTCGGGGTTTGCACTGCGCAACTTCGCGGCCATCCCGCCGGTGCTGGCCGAGCTGGCGCGGGTGCTGGAGCCGGGCGGTCGGCTGGGCCTCCTCGAAGTCGACACGCCCGCGAACCCGCTTATCGCGGCCGGCCACCGGCTCTACTTCCACCGGGTGGTGCCGCTGGTGGGCGGACTCCTCGCCGATGGCGCCGCCTACCGCTACCTGCCCGAGTCGGCGGTCTACCTGCCGCCAGAGCGGGAGCTGGTGCGGATGCTGGTGGATGCCGGCTTCCACCGGGTGCAGAAGCGGCGGCCGATGTTCGGGGCCATCCAGGCGATCACGGCGGAGCGCCGGTGAGCGCGGCGATGTCGGCAGCGAAGCCCGGCCGGCTGGCGGCGTGGCGGATGGCTGCCCGGCTGCCGACGCTCCCCGCTGCGGCGGCGCCGGTCGCGGTGGGCACCGCCGTCGCGCTGCGCGATGACGCCTTCGCGGCGGGCCCGGCGCTGGCGGCGCTCTTCGGGGCGCTCTGCCTGCAGGTGGGCGCGAACTTCGCCAACGATGTCTTCGACCACGAACGCGGGGCGGATACGCCCGACCGGCTCGGGCCGCCGCGCGCCTCGCAGCTGGGGCTGCTGACGCCGTCGGAGCTGAAGCGGGGGATGTGGGCGGCCTTCGGGCTGGCGACGCTGGCCGGGCTCTACCTCGCGTGGGTCGGGGGGTGGCCGGTAGTGGCGGTGGGGCTGGCGAGCATCGCGGCCGCGATCATCTACACGGGCGGCCCGTGGCCGATCGGCTACCACGCCCTGGGCGACCTCTTCACGTTCGTCTTCTTCGGCCTCGCGGCGGTGATGGGGACCTTCTACGTGCAGGCGGGGACGCTCACGTGGTTCAGCTTCGCGGCCGCGGTCCCGGTGGGGGCGATGGTGACGATGATTCTCGTAGTCAACAACCTGCGGGATATCGCGACAGATGCCCGGGCGGGGAAGACGACGCTGGCGGTGGTGCTGGGCGAACGCAGAACCCGCTGGTGGTTTGCGGCGCTGCTGGCGCTGGCGGCGGGGGTGCAGGCCGGGGCGGCGGGCCTCGGCGCGGTGCCGTGGGGCGCGGTCTCGGCGCTGGCGACGGTGGGGCTGGCGTGGCCGCTCCTTCGCCGGGTGCTGGGCGAAACCCGCGGGCGGGAGCTGAACCCGGTGCTGAAGGCGACGGCCCGCTTCGCGCTGCTCGCCTCGCTCGCCTGGGCCGCAGCGATCGCCGCGGGCTGACGGCCGCGATTCGCTCTGATCGAACCGGAGCGGGAGGGGCCCATAGCCCGGTGGTTTCGTGCACACTGAACGTTGACGCGTGACTGGAGGGACAACCATGTCCGGGACACCTTCTGCATCGCTGACAGCTGCCCAGGAAGCCGCCATCGGCGGGGCCGGCAGGACCCAGAGCGGGCTGCTGCTCGCACAGGATGCGCTCTTTGCGGCGCTGCGCCGGCCCCAGCCGACGCGCGAGCGGAAGTGGGCGGAGCTGGTGAGCCAGGAGCTCGCCAGGGTGGTCGAGGCGCTGCGCGAACACCGCCTCGAGGTGGAGCGGGCCGACGGCCTCTACGCGGAGATCCTGCGGGATGCCCCCTGGGCGCAGCCGCGCCTGCGGCAGCTGGGTGCCCAGCTCCGCCGGCTCGAGGCTGAAGCGGCCGACCTGCAGGTGGAGGTGCGGCGGGTGGAGGAGGGCGACCTGCAGGCGCTGCCCGCCATCCGCCACGACGCGGAGCGGCTCCTGCTCAGCCTGCGGGACCTGCTTTCGAAAGAGGCCGACCTCATCTACGAACGGTTCAACCAGCCCGGGGCGGGCGATTAGCCGGCTTCGAACGGTGCCGGCGAAGCTTCCCCGGCGGCGGGGCGGCGTCCCCCTGCGGGTTGCATCCTCCCCGGGGCCGGGGGCGGTCCCTCGGCGTCGGCGGCGAGCGCGGCGGCAAAGGTGGCGTCGATGCCCCGGAGCGCGCGGCTCGCGAGGAGCACGGCAAGCGACAGGCCGAGCGTGACCACGGAAGCGACGGCCACCGCGGCCGGCGCGCCGAGCGCCTCGGCGAGGGCGCTGACCGGCACGGTGCCGAGCGGCGTGAGCCCGAAGGTCATCATCATCAGGGCCATCACCCGGCCGCGCACCTCATCGGGAATGAGGACCTGGATGAGCGTGTTGACGGTGGTGGTGAAGGCGCTGGCGAAGACATCGGCGAGGAGGACGAGCGGCACGGCGAGCAGGAACCACGGGCTGAGCGAGAAGAGGAGGAGGCTGCCGGCGAAGGCGAAGAGGGTGCTCATCATGAGGCGCAGGCGGCGGGGCGTCTCGCCGAAGAAGGCGATGTAGAACGAGCCGAGGATGCCGCCCACGCCCGCAGCGGCCTGGAGGACGCCCAGCCCCGCCGACCCGACGTGCCACACGTCATCGGCGAAGACGACGAGGAGGGCCTGGAAGGGCATCGCCAGCAGGATCGGGATGATCGAGAGCACGAGCAGGGCGCGCACGGGCGGGTCGCTGGCGGCGTAGCGGAGCCCGCCCAGGAGTTCGCTCCAAACGGGGCGGCTGCCGGCGCCCGGGGCGGGCGGGGAGCGGTCGACGTGGGCCATGGCGAAGAAGGCCAGCGCGTAGAGGGTGACCGCGACGGCGTAGACCCAGCGGACGCCGGCGAGGGCGATGATGAAGCCGGCGAGCACCGGCCCCACCACACGGGCGGCGTTCATCCCGCCCATCTGGAGCGCCATGGCGTTGGCCATGCCCTGGCGGCCGACGATGCTGGCCACGATCGCCTGGCGGGCGGGCATGATGAACGGGAAGGTGCAGCCCATCACGAACACGACGGCCAGCAGGTGCCAGAAGTGGAGGAGGTCGAAGATGAGGAGGACGAGGATCGAGAGCTCGGCAGTCACGAGCAGGGCCTGGCCGGTCATGATCAGGCGGCGCTTTTCGACCCGGTCGGCGATGACGCCGCCGAACGGCGAAACCACGAGCATGGGGATCGCGACGACGAGGTTGACGAGGCCGAGGGCGAACTCGCTGCCCGTGAGGCGGTAGGCGAGCACGGAACGCACCACAAACTGGCCGTTCATCGCGAAGAAGAAGGCGATGTTCGAGGCGAACAGCCAGCGGAACTGCGGGTACTGGAGCGAGGCGAACGGCCCGCGGGGTGCCGGCGAGAAGGAGTGCTCCGCGGTCATCGCTACAGCGTAGCACGGCGGGTGCGGGCCGGCCGGCGGTTGCCGGTGCGCGTATACTTCGCGCCGCAATCATCATCTGCTGCGAGGGACGGTATGGAATTTCGCCACCTTGGGCGCTCGGGGCTCGAAGTTTCGCTGGTCGGGCTCGGGTGCAACAACTTCGGGATGCGCTGCGATTTCGAGCAGTCGAAGGCGGTGGTCCACCGGGCGCTGGACCTGGGGATTACGCTCTTCGATACCGCCGACGTGTACGGGGGCGGGGGCCGCTCGGAGGAGTTCCTCGGGAAGATCCTGAAGGGCCACCGGGAGAAGGTGGTCATCGCGACGAAGTTCGGGATGAAGATGGGCGAGGGCTCGCACCGGATGGGCGCATCGCGGAAGTACATCATGCAGGCAGTGGAGGACTCGCTGCGGCGGCTGGATACGGACTACATCGACCTCTACCAAATCCACCGGCCGGACCCGCACACGCCGATCGAGGAGACGCTGCGGGCGCTGGATGACCTGGTGCGGCAGGGGAAGGTGCGCTACATCGGGCATTCGAATTTCGCCGCGTGGCAGGCGACGGAGGCGCACTTCGTGGCGCAGCGCCTGAACGTGACACCGTTCATTTCGGCCCAGAACGAATACAACCTGCTCGACCGGCGGATCGAGGCGGAGCTGGTGCCGGCCTGCAACGCCTACGGGCTGAGCATCCTGCCCTACTTCCCGCTGGCGAGCGGGTTCCTGACCGGGAAGTACCGCAAGGGCGAGGAGCTGCCGGCCGGCACCCGGCTGGCGAACGCGGGGCCGATGGCGGCGCGGGTGCTGACCGACCGGAACTTCGAGACGCTGGAGAAGCTGGAGGCGTTCGCGACGGCCCGCGGCAAGGGGATGATCGACCTGGCGATTGGGTGGCTGGCGAGCCAGCCGCACGTCGGAAGCGTCATCGCCGGGGCGACCCGGCCGGAGCAGGTGGAGCAGAACGTGGCGGCCGCGGAGTGGCGGCTGACCGCGGACGAGCTGGCGGAGGTCGACGCGCTGACGCGGAGATAGCCCCAGAGGTGGGAGGTTGGAGGTGGGAGGTTGGAGATAGGAACGTGGTTCCTCCTCCTGGTTCACTGCTCCCGCAACCCCATCCCGGCCGCCGGGGAGAAGGGGAGACCCACACCCGGCCAACTCCGCCCCCGGGGAGGTTGGAGGTTGGGAATTCAACCCTCCACCTCCAACCTTCCACCTCCCACCTCCTAGCTTTCGAGGGCGGAGTAGATGAGGTTCTTGAGCTGACCGCGGAAGTTGAAGGTGGCCGAGGGCATGAGCTGCGTCATGAAGATGCAAACCAGCTCCTCGCGGGGGTCGACCCAGAAGATGGTGGAGGCGGCGCCGCCCCAGTAGTAGTCGCCCTCGCCGAGGGTGCCGGTGCGGGTCGCATCCAGGGTCACGGCGAAGCCGAGGCCGAAGCCGACGCCTTCGTTCGCGGTTTCGGAGAAGGCGCCGATGGCCAGTTCGGTGAGGTCGCGGCCGCCAGGCAGGTGATTGCGGGTCATCAGGTCGAGGGTGCGGCGGCTGAGGATGCGCTGGCCATCGAGTTCGCCGCCGCGGCGGAGCATCTCGCAGAAGCGCCAGTAATCGGCGATCGTGCCGACCAGCCCGCCGCCGCCCGAGAAGAAGGTGGGCTCGCGGAGATAGTTGCTGGTCTCGGGGTCATCGATCAGGCGCAGGGTCTTGTCGGGCTGGCGCTGGTAGTTGGCGGCGAAGCGGTGCTGCTTTTCGGGCGGGACGAAGAAGGCGGTATCGACCATGCCGAGGGGTTCGAAGATGCGCTCCTGCAGGTAGCGGTCGAACCGCTGGCCGGAGATGACTTCGACGAGGGCACCGCAGACGTCGGTGGCGAGGGAGTACATCCAGCGTTCGCCCGGCTCATAGCGGAGCGGGGCCTGCGCCACCTTCTCGACGAAGCTGGCGAGCGTTTCGCCCGGGCCGCGCTGGATGCCGAGGCGGCGGTAGACCTTATCGACCGGGTGGTTGGTGGCGCCGTAGGTGAGGCCGGCGGTGTGGCTGAGCAGGTGGCGGAAGGTCACCGGCCGGGCGGGCTCCTTCGTCTGCATCTCGTCGCCGTCGCCGCTGACCCAGGTGCGCAGGCTGGCCCACGAGGGGAGGACGCGGCTGACCGGGTCGTTGAGCATGAAGCGCGCCTCTTCGAAGAGCTGCATGAGCGCGACGGAGGTGATGGGCTTCGTCATCGAGTAGATGCGGAAGATGGTGTCGTCGCGCATGGGGCGCCCGCGTTCGCGGTCCATGGAGCCGAAGGAGCGGAAGTAGGCGGGGATGCCGCGGCGGGCTACGAGCACCTGGCAGCCGGCGATCTTGCCGGGCTCGATGTAGTTGCGTTCGAGATGGGCGGTGATGCGCTCGAGGCGCGCGGGGTCGAAGCCGGCCTGGAGGGCGGCGGTCTCCATAGGGGAATAGCCTCCGGGGTGGGATGCGCA
>NZ_DAOUAO010000168.1:0-1656 GCF_034433535.1 Tepidiforma sp. | reverse complement strand
GGCCCCGGCAGCAGCTGCCGGGGCCGCATTCAGGCGTCCTGTGCTCGCGGTTCAGGCGGCGCGGAAGCGCGCGACCGATGCCGCCAGTTCGTCCGCGAGCGTGCGCATGCGCTCCGCGGCGAGGGCGAGGTCGGCCGACTGAGCGTTGAGCTCCTGGGTCGAGGCGGAGACCTGTTCTGCCGACGCCGACGTCTGCTCGCTGGCGGCCGAGACCTGGAGGATGGCGTCGCTCACCCGGCCCGTGCCATCGGAGAGGGAGCCGGCGCTTTCGACGGTGCGGGCGGCCTGGCGTGCGATGGCTTCCGACGCCTCGACGATGCGGTGGGCGCCCTGGGCGAGGTCCTGGACCTCGCCGGCGATGACCCGCATACGGCCGGCCGAGGCTTCGACCGAGGCGAGGATGGATTCGAGCGCCTGCCCGGCCTCCGCGCTGATGGAGCGTCCGCGCTCGACATCGCCGACGCCGGCAGCCATGGCGCGGACGGCCTCTTCGGTGCCAGCCTGGACGCGGGAGATCAGCTCAGCGATCTCGCGGGTGGACTGGCTGGAGCGCTCGGCGAGCGAGCGGACGTTCTCGGCGACGACGGCGAAGCCGCGGCCCTGTTCGCCGGCGCGGGCGGCCTCGATGGCCGCGTTCAGGGCGAGGAGGTTCGTCTGGGCCGCGATCTCATCGATGGCGCGGACGATTTCGCCGATCTGCTGGCCATACTCTCCGAGCTGGTCGACCGAGCGGGAGGCGCGCTCGACGGCAGCGGCGATGGCTTCCATGGCAGCCATGGCCTGGGCCACCGCCTCTTTGCCGCGGCCGGCAGCGGTGAGGGACTCCTCGGCCGCCTCGGCGACACCGCGGGAGGCTTCGGCCACCTCGCCGATGCGCTCGCCGATACGGGCCGCCTCTTCGCGCGAGAGGCGCACGGCCTCGAGGGACGACGCCGCGACATCGGCGACTTCGCCGGAGACCCGGGCGAGATGCTGGACCTGCGTCGACGAGTCCTGCGAGAGCCCGGAAAGGGAGACCGCTGAGCGGGTGACGTCTTCCATGGCCAGGGAGATCTGGCCGGTGGCCGAGGCGAGCTGACGCGAGGCATCCTGCACGACGTCGGCCGTCTCGAGGATGGTGCGTCCCCGGGCCTGGACCGAGGCGACCACGCTGCGTACTTCGTCGAGCAGCCGGCAGAGCGCGTTGCCCAGCTGGTCGTCGGCGCCGCGGGGTTCGACGGTGGCCGCCAGGTCGCCCTCGGCGAGCCGTTCGGCGGCGTTGGCCATTTCGGTGAAGTAGGTCTTCATTTCGCGGAACGACTCGGCGACGGTGCCGATCTCATCACGGGACGTGTCGGCCGAGTCAGCGCCGCGGAGATTGCCGGTGGCGATGACGCGGGCGGCGTGGGCGATGCGCTTCAGGCGCCGGCCGATGCTCAGGGCCACCGCCGCGGCCAGGGCAGCCGCAACCACTGCAGAGATGATGACGATGATGATGGCGTTTCGAACGGCTGCGACGGTCGCTTCGTTCGCCTCGCCGGGGGTCATGCGGGCGGCGAGGGTCCAGCCAAGCTGCTCTCCGAGCTGGCCGGGGACAGGCAGCGCATGGACACGCCATGCCTGGCCGCCGGGGTCCGGCACCTCGGCATCGAGGGGTTTGCGTTCGACCGCCGCCGC
>NZ_DAOUAO010000167.1:0-11334 GCF_034433535.1 Tepidiforma sp. | reverse complement strand
GCAGCCGGCCAAGGAACGGCCAGAAAGCGGCGATGACCCAGGCGTACGGCGCGAAGGCGATCGTGAGGGCGGCCCGTCGGGGGGCGGTATCGAGGCTCGGGCCGCCGGGGCCGGAACGGGCGGTCAGCGTCCTGCGGGCGAGCAGAGCCGACAGGTAAAGGTCGAGGTAGACGAGCATCACGGCGAAGACAAGGAAGGAGCCTTCCTTCGTCAGAACGTTGCCGGTGAAGCCGGCGGCGAAGACGTAGAGCCAGCGGACTCGGCCTTCATCGATGTAGCGCCACATGGCGGCGACCATGAGAAGCGTGAAGGCCGCCATGTAAATGTCTTCGCGGAAGAAGCGGCTGAAGTAGACGAGCGTCGGCGAGAAGGCGATGAGCGCAACCGCAGCGAAGGTGCCGATTGCGCCCAGGCGGCGGCGCAGGAGCATCGGGATGAAGACGAGCAGCGACCCGGCGATGGCCGCCGACAACCGGCTGGTGTAGTCGTTCGCGCCGAAGAGGAAGAAGACGGCGGCCTGGACGTGGTAGTAGAACGGGCCGTGGAAGATGGGGCTGTGGCGGTAGTTGCCCTGGAGGAGCCCCCACGACCACTGGGCGTGGATGCTCTCATCGTGGTGGAGTGCGCGGGAGCCGAGGTCCCAGGTGCGGAGGAGCACGGCGAGAGCGAAGACCGCTGCGTAGGCAGCGACCTCGAGGGTGAGCGGGATGCGGATGGCGAGGAGCCGTTCGAGCGGGGCCGGCCGAGCGCCGGTAGCGGCGGCAGTCACGGCTGCTCCCGGATGAAGACGGTGACGAGGGTATCGCGCACGGGAAGAGTATTGCGGTTGGCCAGCCAGCGGAGGTAGTCGAGGAAGCCCGAACGTGGACCGTTTCTTTCCCGAAGGACCGACCAGCGGCCCTCGGCGATGCGAAAGCCGTCGGGTACGGAGGCATCGGCGGTCCACACGACGATGGCGGCGTTGGGCGGGATGCGGCTGGCCACGACGACCCCGGGGACGCCGCGCAGCGGCCAGGTCAGGGCATCGGCCACCGAGGGGTGGATGACCACAAGGCCCCCGGGGTCACGGTCGGGACCCAGGCCGAGGTCGCGGAGCTCGGACGCCTGCAGGGTGGTGACGGGCGAGGGCAGCGGCTCATTCGGGCTGCCGCTGGCGACAGCGAACCCACCTGCCAGCCAGGGGAAGGCGGCGACCAGGAGAAACGGCAGGGCGGCCACCGCACGGGTGCGGGGTTTGCGGGCGAGCACCAGCAGGCTGGCGGCCAGCAACACGCTCGTGCCGACGACCACGACCACTTCGTGGTCGGGGCCGACGCGCGTGAGTCGCGCCCAATCGAGCAGTGGGCCAAGGGCGATCAGCGTGGCGGCGACGGCAGCGGCGAGGGGCCAGCCGGCGGCACGCCAATCGACGCGGCCGAGGGCCTCGAGGAGGCGCACCGCCCCGATGCCAGCGAGCAAGAGCGCCGGGGCAGTCATGGCGGCCGGTGCGAGCGGGTCATGTGCACCGCCCGCGGCGGCGGTCCACCCGGCAGCGAGGAGGAACCAGGCGGCCAGGACCCGCTCGTGCGTCGTGCGCGGGAGCCAGCGACGACCAATCGCGGCGGGAACCGCCAGCGCCACCAGAGCAGCGGCTGCCGGGCCCCAGGCATACAGGGCGAACAGGCGCCGGGTCGATTCGGATGACCAGGGGGCATCGAAACTGGCAGCAAAAAGGTCGAAGGGCGGCACAGTCACGCCCTGCCAGCCACTGCCGAAGCCGACGCTGGCCGCCGCGAGGCCGACGGCGACGCCAGCGCCGGCCGAAAGGACGAGACGGGGGCCGGGCCGGGCGCTAGCAAGGAGGACCGCGACGCCAGCGCCGAGGGCGAGCGGGAGACCAGCCGGCCCGGCAGTCGCCCAGAGAAAGCCAACCGGCGCCAGCAGCCAGGGCCGCCGTTCGAACTGCGGCCAGGCGGCGAGGGTCGCGAGGGCAAGGGGCACGTCGAGCGCAGCAGCGCCGGCAGCGGACCCGAGGGCGAGCTGGAGGGGATCGAAGGCGATGAAGAGCAGGGCGAGCAAGGCCACAGGTTCACCGAGGCGGCGGCGAAGGGCGAAGAGCGAGACAGGCACGGTGGAGGCAGCGGCCAGGGCGAGCAGGCGGGGCAGCAGATCGGAGTCATCGAGGCGGAGCAACAGCGCCGCCAGGGCCTGGAAGAGGGTGGGAACAAAGCGGGCGTCGTCGAGCCCCTCGCGCGCCTGCCAGGCGCCGGCAAGGGACCACAGTTCGTGGCCGCCGACCGGGACGGAGGCGAACGCCGCCAGGCGCAGGAGGAGGTAGACGGCAGCCGCGCCGACCCAGGCGAGGGCGGCGACCGTGATGCCGCGTGCTGGCGGCGCGTGGAGGCTCACCGGGCGCTCACCTGGCGGTAAACCGGCAGGGCGTAGATGCGCAGGTTGCCCGATTCGAAGACGCGGTCGAGGAAGGCGTCGTAGTCGGGGAGCATGCCCGGGTAGTTGTCCAGCTCCAGGCGGCCGACCACGAGGTAGTCGGCGCCGAATTCGCGCATGACTTCCACAACGCGTTCCGGGCTGCCGCTGACGTAGGCGTCATCGACCGCGTCCTGCCGGGCAACGAACTCACGCCGGTTCGCCTCGGAGTCGCCGCGCCACTGGATTTCGTGGAAGTACCAGCCGATGGGCACCTGGCGCCCGGTGCGTGAGGCGATGCGCCCGGCATCGGTGTAGTCGACGTTGGGGTTGACCATGGTGCGATTGCCCTGTCCATCGAGCGCCCAGCGCCGGCCGCTCGCCTCGATGATACCGGCCGAAGGCGGCGTGTTCTCGGCGACCCAGCGGACCAGGGCGTACTCGTCCGGGTCAGCCCGCTGCAGCCAGGCGAGGCCGTCGATGTCGGTGGTGCGCGAGAAGCCCTCGGTGCGGTTGAAGGCGGCGGTCGCCGGGTAGACCAATCCGGCGGCGATGAGCAGCAGGGCAGGCGCGGCGGCGATGGCCAGAGCAGGGCGGCGGGCGTTCGCGAGGGCCGCCGCGAGGCTCACGCCGCCTGCCAGGCCGAGGAGCAGCCACGCCTGGTAGCTGAGCTTGAACACCGTGTTGAGGCGCGGGACCGAACCGTAGAACACGTCACGGATAAGGAACAGCTCGGCACCGTAGAGGAGGAGGAGTCCGACGGTTGCGACGCCGGCCACCGGGGCAGCGGGCGAGCGGCGCAGGTGGAGCGCAATCGCGGCGGTGCCGAGCGCCCAGGTCAGCCCGCCGAGGATAGTGAGCGTCGCCCAGCCGCCGGCGCCGCGGGCGTCGACGGCATCGGCCAGCGAGCCCCGGAGGGCCGCGAGTGCGACCCATCCGAGGAAGGGCAGGACCACGAGCCAGCCCGCGGAGAGGATGGCGGGTTCGAGGCCGCCGCGGCTTCGGCGGAGGAGGAGCAGGGCGAGCGAGGCGGTCAGGACCGGCGTCCCGAACTGGAGGAAGGCGTGAGCCGGCCGGGTGCCGGCGCCAGCGTAGGCGTAGAGACCGCTGGCCTGGCTGCTGAAGGTGAGCCACCAGGGCGCGTACAGGATGGCGGCGAGGACGGCTGCCGGGAGGAGGAACCCGACCGTCCCCAGGAGCGCGCGGGGCAACGGGAGCGGCCGGTGATTGCGCGCGAACACGGCGACCGCGAGGACGGCGCTGAAGGTCATGACGTCCCAGGCGTTCTGGAAGGCGAGGGCGCCAAAGACGGCCGCGATGGCCAGCGGCAGGCCGGGGCGGCGCCAGCTGACGGCATCGAGTGGGGACCTCCCCCGCCAGGTGGCCGCAGCGAATGCGAGCGCGAGGAGGTTGAGCGGCAGCGCCATGAGGTGCGGGTGGAGGTCGCCGAGGAGGAAGCTGAAAAACGGAAATTCGGTGATGGTGCCCGGGATGATGCGCGTGCCGCGCCACCAGAACCAGTATTCCGTCGGGTACCAGGCCGTCGTGCGCGGGTCGGTCGGGCCAGTGTAGCAATTGTCGGACTGGCCGGGGGCGCAGGGGATGAGCCATTCGACGCCGAAGGCGCGGTAGAGCGGTTCGCTGTAGCGCTCGTGGGCGGCGGCGACTTCGAACACGGCGGAGAGCGAGCCGACAAACAGGACCAGCACGATCGCCGCGACGGCGGCGGCCGGAACGAATCGACGCCGTGCGCGGGGCAGGGCCCAGCGGGCCAGGGCGGAGGCCAGCGTCACGAGGCCGGTAACTGTCGCGGCGAAGGTGAAGGCGAGCCCGAGGTTGTAGGCGGTCGAACCCGGGACGCCCGCGATCGCGCCAAGGGTTCCCAGCTGGACGTAGCCGAAGTAGTAGTAGCTGATCGGTTCGCCGGCGAGCCACGGGTCGCGGGGCGGGTACTCCGGGCTGGTGAGCGTCGCGTTGAGGAAGAGGAGGTCCATTGGCTGTTCGGTCCCGGCGATTTCGGCGTTGTAGGACCGGAAGCCCGCGGCGACGAAGAAGGCCCAGGTGAAGACGCTGGCCGCCAGGATCGCGCCGGGCAGGACCGGGCGCAGCTGCGCGCGACGTTCTTGCAGGCGGCCGGCAACCGCCGACGCCGCCACGGCCGCCAGGGCGAAGGCAAGCAGGGAGCCGCCGCGTCCCGGCGGGAGGATGGACATCACCCGGAGAAGGAAGCACGGGAGCGAGACGGCGAGCAGGCCGGCGGTGAAGGCAAAACCCGCCCCGGCCCCGGGCAGGCGGCGAAGGAAGGCGAGGCAGAACGGCAGGCCGACGGCACCGACCGCGAGCGAGGCGAGCCAGGCCGCGAGCACCTCGCCCATGGCGCTCAGGCGAGCAGCGAGTCGACGAACTCCGCCGCGTCGAACGGCGCGAGGTCGTCCATGCGCTCGCCGGTGCCGATAAAGCGCACCGGGAGGCGGAGGTCGTGCGCGATGGCGAAGGCGATCCCGCCCCTGGCAGTCCCATCGAGCTTGGCGAGGACGATGCCGGTCACGCCGACGGCGCCGGTGAAGGTGCGGGCCTGCGCGAGGCCGTTCTGGCCGGTGGTGGCGTCGAGCACGAGGAGGGTTTCGTGGGGCGCCGTGGGGTCCTTGCGCTGGATGACGCGGTTGATCTTCTTCAACTCCTCCATCAGGTTCGATTTGGTGTGGAGGCGCCCGGCGGTATCGATGATGACGACATCGGCGCGGGAGGATTCAGCGGCAGCCAGCGTGTCGAACGCCACGGCACCGGGGTCGGCGCCCGGCTGGTGGGCAACCACGCGGACACCCACCCGCTCACCCCAGACCTTGAGCTGGTCGGTGGCGGCGGCCCGGAAGGTGTCGGCAGCGCCGAGGACGACGGTGGCGCCGTCGCGCTTGAAGGCGTGGGCCATCTTGGCGATGGTGGTCGTCTTGCCGGCGCCGTTGACCCCGACCACAAGGATGACCAGCGGCGAAGGGGCATCGGGACGCGCCCACGCGGGCGGCTCCGCGGTCGGCTCTTCGAGGATGGTGATGAGCTCCTCGCGAAGGAGTTCGCGGACGCGCGCGGATTGCTTCACGCCCTCCTGTTTCACCCGCTTGCGGACGCGGTCGAGGATGGCGGTCGTGGTCTCGAGGCCGGCATCGGCGCCGATGAGGATCTCTTCGAGCTCATCCCACAGCGATTCGTCGAAGTCGGCGCGTTCGAAGAGGGAACTGATGCGGCCGAAAATGCCGCGCCGGGTGCGTTCCACGGCGCGGCCGGTCTGCTCGTGGATTTCCGCGCGCTCCTCATCGGTCGGCGGAGCGACGTTCGTCGCTGGTGCAGCGGGCTGGGATTCGGCTGGCCTGCGTCGCCAGAACCTCACGTGGGAACTCCTGCGGGGGTGTGAAGGGATGGTACCGGGGGATTCGGTAGCGGGCAGCCTCAGGACTGGGGGAGGTCGGCCAGGCGGAGGCTGAGCACCCTGGAGACGCCGTCGCGGCCCATCGAGACGCCGTAGATGGCGTCGGCCACCTCGATGGTGCGGCGATTGTGGGTGACGACGATGAACTGCGTCTTTTCGGAGAGCGAGCGGAGGGCGGCCGTGAAGCGCCCAACGTTCGCTTCATCGAGGGCAGCATCCACTTCATCGAGGACGCAGAACGGCGCGGGGTTGGCTGAGAGCAGGGCGAAGAGGAGCGCCACCGCCGTGAGGGATCGTTCGCCGCCGGAGAGCAGGGAGAGGCTCTTGATGCGCTTGCCGGGCGGCTGGGCCTCGATTTCGATGCCGGCCTCGGCGAGGTTGTCGGGGTCGGTCAGGGAGAGGCTGGCCTGTCCGCCGCCAAAAAACGCTTCGAAATAGGAGCCGAAGGCGCGGTTGACGGTCTCGAAGGTGGCCGTGAAGCGGGTGCGGATCTCCTCGTTGAGCTCGGCGATGGCCGTCCGGAGCTGGTCCGCGGCCTCGGTAAGGTCGGCCAGCTGGGTGGTCAGGAATTCGTGCCGCTGTTTGAGCTCCTCGTAGTCCTCGGGCGCCTCTTCGTTGATCGCGCCGAGGCGGCGAATCTGGCGGCGCAGCTCCTCGATGCGGGCGCGGGTGGCCTCGACGTCGATGGATGCCCCGCCCTGCACGCGGGGCATCGGCCGTTCGGGCTCGTGGTCTGGCGCCGGCGCCTCGAGCTGGTCGAGCGGGACGATCTCGCCGGACGGGGCGGGCGCGAGCCCTTCGCGCGCCATCTCGTGGCGGAGCGATTCGAGCCGCTCGGTGGCGCGGGAGAGCTCGGCTTCAAGGTCGAGCCGGCGGCGGTCGATGGTCAGCAACTGTTGCTGCGCCTCGGCGAATTCGTCCTGGATTGCGCGTTCGTGGTTTTCGAGGCGATGCAGCTCGTCGCGGTCGGGGGCGGCGTCCTCGGCGAAGCGCGCCTGCTCGGCCCGGATGGCCTCGAGCTCGCGGGCCAGCCGCTCGAGGCGCTCATCGATGACGCCGGCTTCGAGCTCGAGGTTGCGGGCCTGGAGGCGGCGGGCCTCGATCTGGCGGTCGAGGCGTTCGATGGCGCGTTCGTGCTGCTCGCGCATGGCGAGCAGGGTGCGGCGCTCGCCCTCGGCGGCGGCGAGGCGGCCGCTGACTTCGGTCATGGCCTGGAGGGAGGCGTCGCGCCGGGCGGTGGCTTCGGCCAGTTCGCGTTCGAGTCCTTCCACCTCCGCGCGCCGTTCGCCGGAGCGGGCCTCGAGGGTGAGAAGCGCGGCACGCGCCTGTTCGATCTGCTGGAGGCGGGACTGCCGCTCGCGCTGGATGTCGGCGCGCTTGGAGCGGAGGGCGTCGGCATCACGGCGGATGCGATGACGCCGCTCCCGCTCGCGTTCGAGGTCGAGCCGGGCCGCCTCGAGGGCGCGGCGCAGCATCTCGTAGTTCGCCTCGGCCTCATGGGAGCGGCGGGCGACCTGGTCGATGGCGAGGCGGGCCTGGGCGATGCGCTCGGCAGCGATCTCGGTGCGCCGGCGAAGCTCTTCGATGCGGGCGGGGAGCTCTTCGAGCTCGCGCTGGCGGACGAATTCGCCTTCATCGGCGCCGGATGTGCCGCCGGCGATGACGCCGGTCTGTTCGATCAGGACACCATCGAGGGTGACCACCGAGCCGAGCGCACGGCGAATCATGCGCAGGCCGGTGGGGACGTCCTCGACGATGATGACGCGGCCGAGGAGGGTATCGATGAGCGGGCGCACGCGCTGGTCGCAGCGGACCAGTTTCGCGGCGACGCCGACAACGCCCCGCTCCTTCTGCAGGTTGAGCGGGTAGACATGACGAACGCTATCGAGCGGGAGGAACTGGGCGCGACCCTGGCGGCGGCGGGTGAGGATGGCGATCGCTTCGAGGGCGACGGCTTCGTTTTCGACGACGATGGCGTGGAGGCGATGCTCGAGCGCCGCGTTGATGGCCAGTTCGAGGCCGGGAGGCACCCGCAGCTGGCGGCTGAGGAGGCCGATGACGCCCTTGAGCTCGGGCGGTTCGCCCAGGCTGCCGGGTTCGACGCCTTCGATCAGCGCCTGGCCCATGATGAGCACCTGCCGGGTGCCGGCGGCGACGCCGTCGTGCTCGGCCTGGACGCGGCGCAGGGCATCGAGGCGGCCTTCGAGGTGGTCGAGTTCGCGGAGGTCCTGGTTGCCGGCCGCTTCGTACTCGCGGACCTCCTCCTGTACGCGCAGGAGCTGTTCCCGGGCGGCGTCGGCCTCGGCGCGCGCGGCCGCGAGCCGCTCCTGCCCCTCATCGACCGCGAGGCGGGCCTCCGCGATGCGGCGGCGGCTGCCGAGCAGCTCGACGATGACGGCCTTGCGGCGCGCGACGAGCTGCTCGAGCTCGCGGTCGAGGTCGGCGATGCGGCGTTCGGCGGCCTCGATGTCGGAGCGGATGGAGGCGGCGCGGCGGTCGTCGGCGTCGGCGCCGTCCCGCAGCTCCTGGACGCGGCTGCGCAGGCGGGAATATTCGCGTTCTGCAGCATCGAGTTCGCGGCGGGAGCGTTCGAGGTCGGCCCGGATGGCATCGGCCTGGCCGGCGATTTCGAGGTTGCGGCGCCCTTCGTCGACATCGGTCGAGGCGAGGGCGATGCGCTCCGCTTCGAGGGCCTCGATTTCGCGGGAGAGCTCCTCGCGGCGGGCGGCGACCATGGCGCGCCGCTCGCGGTCGAGCGCGATCGCCTGCTCGGTCGCGACGATGCGCTGTTCGATCTCTGCGCTGCGAGTGTCGCGCCGGGCGATGGCCTCGCGGCGCTTGCGAATCTCCTCGGAGAGGGTGCGAAGCTGCTCGCGGAGGAGGCGCACGCGGCGGTCGGCCGCCTCGTTTTCGGCAATGCCCTGGTCGAGGGCCGCGCGGGTGCGGACGATGGTGTTTTGCGCTTCGGACCAGAGATGGCCGTAGTAGAGGCGGAGGAGCTCGGCGAGTTCGGCCGAGAGGCGGCGATGCTCGGCGGCGCGCTCTGCCTGGCGGCTGAGCTGGGAGAGGCGGGGCTCGATCTCCTGGATGACGAGCGCGACCCGCTCGATGTTGTCGCTTGTCGCGGCGAGGCGATCCTGGGCTTCGCGAATCTTGAGGCGGAATCGCTTGACGTCGGCCGCCTCATCGAGGAACGAGCGGCGCTCCTCGGGGCTCATGGAGAGGACTTCATCGACCAGGCCCTGCCCCATGATGGAGTAGGAATTCTGGCCGACGTCGCCCTTCATCAGGAGGTCGAGGATGTCGCGCAGGCGGACGCGGGTGCCGTTGAGCAGGTACTCGCTTTCGCCGTTGCGGTAGAGGCGTCGGGCGATTTCCACTTCGGCGAAATCGACGGGCAGCCAGCGTTCGGTGTTGTCGAGGACCAGCGACACCTCCGCCATGCCGACGGCAGCGCGGTTGCCCGTCCCCGCGAAGATGACGTCCTCCTGCTTCTTCGTGCGGAGGAGGCGGGCGCTCTGCTCGCCGAGGACCCAGCGAATGGCATCGGCGACGTTGCTCTTGCCGGAGCCGTTCGGTCCGACGACGGCGGTGATGCCGGGGCCGAACTCGAAGGTGGTGGTGTTGGCGAAACTCTTGAAGCCGTGGATGGAGAGCCGCTTCAGGTACACGTGGCGCCCTCCTTTTCGCTGAGCTCGAGCCCGGCGAGGGCCTCTCGGGCGGCCTGCTGCTGGGCTTCGCGCTTGTTCCGGCCTTCGCCGCGGCCGAGCAGGCGGCCGGCGGCGCGGACCTCGACGACGAACCGGCGGTCGGGCGCACCCGCCGTATCCTCCACCGTGACATATTCCGGCGGCTCGTGCCAGCGGGCCTGGACGACGTGCTGGAGGGAGCTCTTGGCATCGACGCGGACGCCCTCGCGGAGGGCCTGCTCGATTTCGGGTCGCAGGACACGGCGGACGAGCGCCCGCGCCGGGGCGAAGCCGGCATCGAGGTACACGGCGCCGATGATGGCTTCGAGTGCGCCGGCAAGATTGCGGTCGCGCGTGCGCCCGCCGGCGCTCTCTTCGCCGCGGCCAAGGATGAGGAAGTCGCCGAGCGCCAGGCGGCCGGCGGCGCGGGCGAGGGTGCTGCCGCGGACGATCTCGGCGCGGATGCGCGTCAGCTCGCCTTCGCCGGCGGTGGGGAAGCGTTCGTAGAGCAGGCGGGCGACGGCAAGGCCGAGGACGGCATCGCCGAGGAATTCGAGCCGTTCGTTGGAGGAGCTGGCTGACGGGTTTTCGTTGAGATAGGACGCGTGGGTGAGGGCCTCTTCGAGCAGGTCCGGGCGCAGGCGGCGCAGCCCAAGGCGGGCAAGGAGCTCGGCGCGGTCCCGTGCGGCGGGTTGTCCCACGTACCCTCCGGCCCGGCGGCGGAGCCGGGCGCTCAACGGCGCAATGCGCCGGAAAATGCTAAAGCGCTATGATCATAGGGACGGCATTCACCGGGAGTCAAGCTTTGGGGTATCCTCAGGGCGTGGTCGATGAGCGAATGCGTGTCCGCTGCCACGTGTGCGCCGGCGAAGTCGAGGCGCACATGGAAGCGTGGTGCAACTGGTGCGGAAACCTGTACCACCTGAACTCGCGGGCAGACCTCCCGGGAACAGACTGCGGGCAGGTGTGGATCAACGAGGAGCACCTGGCCCTCGAGTTCGCCTGCAATGTGTGCCTCGCGCCGCCTGCCGAGCCGGGCTCACTGGACGACGTGCTGGACCTGCTGGAGGCCGCGGCTGCCGCGGGGATGACGCCGGCGGCACTCGAGGCGCTGGCTGAGGCCGGAGGTGTGCGCTATCGGAAGACGGCCGGGGGCGTCCTGCTCTTTCGGCGCGGCGATTTGCCCGGCGGTGTGGCCCAGCGTGGATGACTGCCGCACGGTGCTGCGAGTGTAAACTGCCGATTGGCTCCGCCAGCGCCCTGGTTTGCGCGGATTGCGGCGGGCTGTTTCATTTCCCCGATGCCCGGATCAACGAGACCGGCCGGGAGTGCGGAGTGCACGTGATCGGCTTTCGAAACCTGCTTGGTCGGGATGTTGTGCCGCTCTGCCGGCGCTGCGACATGGCCTTTCGGCTGACGTACGGGGTGCCCTCGTGAGCGCGTCGCGACGGCGCCGCCGGTCAGACCGGGCTTCGACCGCCGCGGGGGCGCGACCGACGGCAACGAGCGCGCCGAGGCCGATGCCCCTGCCCGAGTGGAAGTGGCGGACATTCCCGGTCTTCTTCGCGTTCTCGCTGGGCGGCTTCATCGGCCTGTACATGGGGCTCATCGCGGGGGCGAGCGAGGGCACCGTGTGGTTCACCCTGTTCTCGATTGTCTGGGCGGTGCTGCTCGGGGCCGGCTTTTCCCGGCTGAGCACACGGTGGATTCTCAGTCGGCGCTGGGCCCGGGCACAGGCGAAGCAGCGGGCCGGCTGAGCCCGGATTCCGACCTTGCAGCCGCACGGCAGCGGCCCCGGCAGCAGCTGCCGGGGCC
>NZ_DAOUAO010000166.1:0-18031 GCF_034433535.1 Tepidiforma sp. | reverse complement strand
GCGATGGCGACGGCGTGGGCGTGGTGGTCGGGGTGGGCGAGGGCACGGGGGAAGGGGTCGGGGTGAGGACGTCGGGCGGCAGTGCCTGCGGCCGGGGGTCATCGCCGCGAAGCAGGAGCCAGGCGCCAACGGCGGCGAAGATGACCCCGAGGATGCCGAGCGCGGTCCAGGCGAGCGCCTGCCGTGCGGGGCTGGCGAAGAAGGCGGCGAAGCGGTCCATCGGGGGGATGGTACGGGAGCCGCCGGGTTGCGTCAGGCCGGCGGGCGCCAGTGGTCGATGAGGCGCTCGCAGGCGCCGTCGACGGGGAGGCTGACGGTCGCGCCGAGGCGGTCGGATTCGTAGGCGGCGGCGAGGACTTCGAGGACGCGAAGGCCGTCGCGGCCGTCGGCGCGGGGCGGGTGGAGGCCAGCGACAGCTTCGGCGAAGTCCTGGAGAACGCCAGGGAAGCCGAACTGCCAGGCCTCTTCGTACATGATGTGGTGCCAGCCGCCGGGGGCAGCGGGGTCGGGCGGCTGCTGGTAGGCGGCGATTGCCGGGCCGCGTTCGAGGTTGGCGAGGAGGCGCCCGCGCGGGCCGTAGACCTCGAGGGCATCGTTGCCGCCGGGGACCGCCCACGAGGCCTCGGCGATGCCGAGGACGCCGCCGGGGAAGTGGAGGAGGACGTGGGCGTGGTCTTCGGCGGGGGTGCGGGCGGCGTGGAGGTAACGCCCGAGGCGGGCGGTGACGGCTTCGGGCCAGGCTCCGAGGAGGCGGCAGATGGTGTGGATGCTGTGGGGGCCCATATCGACGAGGGCGCCGCCGCCGGACTGGCGGGGGTCGAAGAACCAGTCGCTGTAGGGGCCGCCGTGGGCCTGGCTGCATTTGACCAGGAAGGGTTCGCCGGCGTGGCCATCCCGGGCGAGGCGCCGGGTGCGTTCGTACAGCGGGGCGAAGAGCAGGTTTTCGGCGAGGGCGAGGACGACTCCGGCGGCCGCGCAGGCTTCGACCATGGCGCGGGCATCGGGGATGCCGGCGGCCAGCGGCTTTTCGCAGAGGACGTGACGGCCGGCGGCCGCGGCGGCCAGGGTCACCTCGCGATGGAGGTGATTGGGGAGGGCAACGAGGACCGCATCGACAGGGGCCTCGGCGGCCATGAGGGCCGGGTCGGCGTAGACGCGGGGGATGCCCCAGCGGGCGGCGAACCCGGCGGCGGAGCGGGGCGAGGCGACAGCTGCGATTTCAACGCCGGGGACCTGCCGGGCGGCGTGACAGTAGACGGAGGCGACGAAGCCTGAGCCGGCGATGCCGAGGCGGAGGGTCATGGCGGGAGTGTGGCGGCTCAGCGGGGCGGTGTCGATGGGACGGGCGGACGGGCGAGGTCGCGGATGGCCGAGAGTGCGCCCGGGACGTCCTCGAACGAGGCGAGGACGGCATCGGCGCCGGCGGCGCGGAGGTCGGCGGGGGAGGAACGGCCGGTGGCGACGGCGATGGCCGGGAGCCCGACCGCGTGGGCGGCGCTGACGTCGGCGGGGGTATCGCCGATGACGACGGCGGGCGTCGATGGGACGGGGTCAAGGGCGGCGAGGGCTTGGGCGACGACGCGGCGGCGCTCGATGTGGCGGTCGCCGAAGCCGCCGCCGGCAAAGGCGTGCCAGAGGCCGACGGCTGAGAGCTTGAGGCGGGCGCCCTCGCGCAGGTTGCCGGTTGCGAGGCCAAGGATGGCGCCGGCGGCCTCGAGCGCTGCGAGGAGCGGCTGGACACCGGGGAGGGCGACGGCACCGCGGGCCTCGAGGGCGCCGGGGAGAGCGCGGAGGTAGGCAGCGGCGAGAGCGTCGAACTCGGCGCGAGGGCGGCCGTGGCGGTCGAGGAGTTCGGTGAAGATGGCGCGGTCGGTGCGGCCGTCGAAGGGAATGCCGGCGGTGGCTTCGGGGACGCCAAAGCACTCGCGGGCGGCGGCATCGATGGCAGCGCGCCCTGCGCCGGAGGCGCTGATGAGGGTGAGGTCGATATCGAAGAGGACGAGCGGGCGCACGGGGGGGAGTGTAGGGCGGGGGGAGCGGCCGGCGCGGTGAGCAGCGCGTGGCTGCCCGGGGGCT
This sequence comes from Tepidiforma sp., assembly GCF_034433535.1. GTDB lineage: Bacteria > Chloroflexota > Dehalococcoidia > Tepidiformales > Tepidiformaceae > Tepidiforma. The sequence continues at coordinate 15,955 of NZ_DAOUAO010000166.1, read as the reverse complement.
GGAGCGGGGAACGCTTTCGAACGTCGTTCGATTTTGTTAGGATGCGCCGAAGCAGCCAGTGGAGGGACAGCAGCCATGACCGAATCGACGACGCGCGAGGTTCCGCTGGGGGTTCAGCTGACACCGCTAAACCCGGAGTACCAGAAGGACCCGTTCAGCCTGCTCGATGCGGTGCGCGAGGCCGACCGGGTGATTTGGGATGAGCAGTTCGGGCGGTGGATCGTGGGGCGGTTCGAGGATGTGCAGGCAATCCTCCGCGACCCGGAGTTGCTGGTGGACCCGCGGAAGGCGAACGAGAAATCGTTCAACGCGATGTTCCGGCAGCGGATGCTGGGGGATGACGGCGAGCCGAGCATGCTGTTCCAGGACCCGCCGAACCACACGCGGCTGCGGGGTCTGGTCTCGAAGGCGTTCACGCCGCGGGCGATCGAGCGGATGCAGCCGCGCATCGAGGAGATTGCCCACGAGCTGTGCGACCGGGTCGAAGGGCAGCACTCGTTCGACCTGATGGCGGCGTTCTGCCAGCCGTACCCGACGATCGTCATTGCGGAGATGCTGGGGGTGGACCCGAAGGACCAGGCGGATTTCAAGCGCTGGACGGATGACAGCGTGGCCGCAGGTTTCGACCCATTCGCGAGCGACGAGGTCCGGGAGAAGGCGATGCAGGCGGGGCAGGAGCTGGATGCGTACCTGCGGCGGGTGATTGCGGAGCGGCGTGCCGAACCGCGGGATGACCTCATCACGGGGATGCTGAAGGCCGAGGAGAACGGGGACTTCCTCAACGACGAGGAGGTGCTCCGGATGATCGGCCTGCTGCTGGCGGCGGGGAACGTGACGACCACGGACCTGCTGGGCAACGGGATGAAGAACCTGCTCCAGCACCCCGAGCAGGCGCAGCTGCTTCGTGAGCGGCCGGAGCTCATCGAGAACGCGGTGGAAGAGATGCTGCGGTACGAGGGGCCGGTGACGTTCAGCGGGCGGATTGTGCCGGATGACCGGGTGATTGCGGGCTGCCCGATGCACAAAGGGGATTCGATCACGGTGGCGCTGGGCGCCGCGAACTACGACCCGCGGCTGCACAAGGACCCCCATGCGTTTGACGTGACGCGCGAGGACATCGACCACGTGGCCTTCGGCGGCGGGCGCCGCTACTGCCTGGGCGCGCCGCTGGCCCGGCTCGAGGCGCAGATCGGCGTGCGGGTGCTGCTGGAGCGGTTCCCGACCATGCGGCTGGCGCCGCAGGAGCTGAAGTGGAAGCGGGTGCCCGGCTTCCGCGGTCTGGTATCGCTGATCGTCGAGGTGTAGGGGCTAGCCGACGCCGGGGTTGACAGGGGCTTCGCCGATGACGCCCTCGCGGCGAAGCTCTTCGACCTGTTCAGCGGAGAGCCCGAGGAGGCCCTGGAGAATCTCGTCGTTGTGTTCGCCGAAGAGGGGGGCGTGGCGACGCGGCCAGGGGTCGGCTTCGCGGAGGCGCCAGGCGCTGCGCGGCTGCTTCCACGGGTGCATCCGCGGGTGCGGGAGTTCGGCCCAGTAGCGGCGGGCGGCGAGATGCGGGTCGTCGTGGATGGTGAGGGTATCGAGCACACGGCCGGCGGGGATGCCGGCGCGGGCGAGGCGCTCGAAGGCGTCCTGCGGGTCGAGCGAGGCGAGGGCAGCGGCGAGACGGCGGTCGATTTCGTCGTGGTCCGGCGGTTCGGGCAGGGACGGGTCGATGCCGAGCGCGCGAGCGGCGGCTTCCCAATCGGCGCGGGTGCTGAGGGTCAGCGCGAGCCACTGGTCTTGGCCGGCGCAGCGATAGACGCCCTGGGCGAAGGCGCGGGGGTCGCGGTTGCCGCGATGCACGGGTGATTCGCCGCGGAGCGAGGCGGCGACGAAGGCTTCGCCGATGAGGGTGGCGAGGACTTCGCGCTGGGCGAGGTCGATGCAGGCGCCCTGGCCCGTCTTTCGGCGGTGGAGGAGGGCGAGGATGACGGCGAAGGCGGCGGCCTTCCCGGCGACGGGGTCGCCATAGGAGATGCCGGTCTTGAAGGGGACGCCGTCGTCGCCGTAGCCGGTAAGGGAGGCGAGGCCGCTCATCTGCTCGATGATGGGGCCGAAGCCGACGTGGTTGCGCTCGGGGCCGGTTTTGCCGAAGCCGGCCATGCTGACGAGGATGATATCGGGGCGGGCCTGGCGGAGGACGTCGTAGCCGAGGCGGAGGTTATCGAGCACGTCGGCGCGATAGTTTTCGATGACGACATCGCAGAGGGGGACCAGGCGGAGGAAGGTTTCGCGGCCGAGGGGATGGGCGAGGTCGAGGGTGAGGGATTTTTTGTCGCGGTTGTAGTCGTTGAAGTAGTAGCTGGAGTTCCAGGGCTCCTCCACGCCCGGCTGGGGGATGAGCGTGCGGATGTTGTCCCAGGCGCGGGGAGATTCGATTTTGATGACCTCGGCGCCCATTTCGGCGAGGATGCGGGTGGCGTAGGGGCCGGCCCACATCATGGTGAGGTCGGCGATACGGATGCCTTCGAGGGGGAGGCGCTTCACCGGGCGGCCTCCCAGGCGGCGAGGACGTCGGCAGCGGGCACGGGGTCCGCGAGGGGACCGATCTGCCACGGGAGCCCGAGGAAGGGGCGGCCGGGTACCCGGGCGGTGCCCGCCGGCGTTTCGACCGTATCGAAGAACCCGCGCTCACGGAGCGAGGGGTTGTCGAGGAGTTCGAGGGGGGTGGTGACGGCGCCGATGGGCACGCGGTGGCGGAAGCCGAGTTCGACGAGCTCGGCGCGGGTGCGTTCGCCGAACCACGCGTAGAGCTTCGCCTGGAGCTCGTCGTCGTGGTTGGGGCGCTCGAGGGGGTCGCGGAAGCGGGGTTCGTTGAGCTCGGGGTCGCCGATAAGGGAGAAGAGGGCAGGCACCTGGCGTTCGAGGGCGCAGACCCCGGCGTAGCCGTCGAGGCAAGGGTAGAGGGCCCAGACGGCGCGGACATGGTTCCCGGCGCGGACGGAGAGAACCCCTTCGTAGGCGCCGAGGGGGCCATAGAGTTCGAGCATGCCGGCCATGCACTCCTGGAGCGAGATATCGACCCAGTCGCCTTCGCCGTGGAGAGCGGCGCCGAAGTATGCCGCGAGGGCTGCGCCGGCGGCATCGAGGCCGCCGAGGTAGAGGGCCTGGGAGCCGCCGGTGACCAGCGGTTCGCGCTGGTGCATGCCGGTCAGGGACATGATGCCGCCCATGGCGAAGGCGGTGATGTTCGTGGCCGGGAAGCGGGCGTACGGGCCATCCTGGCCGTAGGGGGTGATCGAGACCACGACGAGGGCGGGCTTTTCGGAGCGGAGCGCGGCAGGGTCGGCGCCGAGGGCGGCGAGCCGGCCGGGCGGGCAGTCTTCGATGACGATGTCGGCGGCGAGGGCGAGGGCGCGGAGCTGCGCCGGGTCGGCGAGGACGCGCCGCTTGCCGGGGAGGAGGTAGACGGCCTCGTCGGGGGTGAGCTGTTCGTGGTCGGGCTCGATTCTGACGACATCGGCGCCGAAGCCGGCGAGCCAGCGGGCAGCGAAGGCAGCGGGGATGCCGCCGCCGACTTCGAGGACGCGGACACCTTCGAGGACGGGCACCTGTGCTTCCATCGGCGGCGGATTTTACGCCGCGGGCGGACGAGCGCTAGTCGAGGCGGACGTCGCCGAGGGGTTCGCGGGGGACATCCTGGCCGGCGTTGATCAGGTGGCGGGCGAGGACGGCGAGGCGCTCGAAGATGGGGTCCTGCAGCTCGCGGGGGACGCCAGCTTCGTTCCAGGCTTCGCGCATCAGGCGAAGCCAACGGCCGGCGGCGCGCTCATCGATGACAAAGGGGAAGTGACGGCGGCGGAGGCGGGGATGGCCGTAGCGGTCGCTGTAGGAGGTCGGGCCGCCGAGCCACTGTTCCATGAACCAGGCGAGTTTCTGCCTGCCGGGCTGGAGGTCTTCGGGGTAGAGCGGGCGGAGGACGTCGTCGGTCTCGACGCGGCGGTAGAAGGCGTCGACGATGCGCCAGACGGTTTCGGCGCCGCCAAGCTGCTGGTAGGGCGTGGGGGCGGCGGGTTCGGCGGGGTTCATGCTTCGATGATAGCGCGGCCCGCGGGGCAGTCCCGGGTCGGAGGGGGTAAGATGGTGGTGCCGGGCGGACGGCAGGTGGAGGCGCGCCCTCGTAGCTCAATCGGATAGAGCAGCTGACTTCGGATCAGCAGGTTGTGGGTTCGAGTCCTGCCGAGGGCGCCAGACGACTGCTACTCCCGCGTGCTACTCCCGCGCCATGATGACCTGCCCGGCCTGGAGGACACGGTCGACGCGAACGAGGACGGCGATGCCGCGGCGCTCGGGGTCGCGTTCGAGCTCGACCGGGATGGTGCGGTCCATCACCTGCTGGCGGAGGTCGCCGGCTTCGTGGAGCTCCGCATGGCCGAAGAACTTCCGGGCGGTGCGGGTTTTGGGGTTGCGGTAGAGGAGGCAGACGCGCGGGTTGGCGCGGAGGTTGCGGAGCGTCTGGCCGTGGGCGCGCTCCCAGAAGGCGAGGTGCTCGGCATCGAAGACCATGGCGCTGCCCTTGAAGGCGATATCGGGTTCGCCGGTGGCCGGGTCGGCGGTAGCGACGATGTCGGGTGCGCCATCGGCGAGTGCTGTGGCGAAGGCCTGGCGCATTTCATCGGTGAGGGCGATCACGGGCGCTGCTCCGCGGGCGGGGCGAGGAAGGGGGCCGACTGACCCCAGCGCTCGCTGTGGACGAGCTCCTCAAGCGGCTTCCGACGGCGGGCGACGGCCGGCGGTGGGCCGGCGTTCTCGGGGTCGATGTAGCCGAAGCCGATGACGCGATTGATGAAGACGTCGGGCGGGATGGCGAGGAGCTCGCGCAGGGCTTCTTCGGGGAGATGGGCGGGGCAGGAGCCGATGCCGTCGTTGAAGGCGGCGAGCATCATGTTCTGGGCGCAGCGGCCGGCATCGAAGGGGTGCTCGCGGACCTGGGCGATGACGATGACGACGGCGGCATCGGCGAGCCACTGAGCCATGGGGCTGAGGTTCGCGAGGGCGCGTTTGCCTTCGGGGGAGCGGACGACGATGAAGCGGTTGGGCTCGCTGTTTTTCGAGGAGGGCGTCATGCGGCCGGCCCGGAGGATGCGGCGCAGCGACTCATCGGAGATGGGCTGGGGAAGGAAGGCGCGGCGGTCGCGCTTGGAGATGGTTCCGCGGTAGAGGTCCATGGCGGGATTGTAGCCGGAGTTGACGGCGGCAATCGCGGCGGCAAGACTCTGGAGGCCCCTGCTTACTGGCGGCGTGTGCCCGGGGGCGGAGGGAGGCAACGGCGATGACGGAGACGCCGATCAGTGAACTCATCGACGTCGCGGCGCTGGAGCGGTTCATCAATGAGCAGGTGCCCGGCGAGCGCGGCCCCATCCAGGTGCAGAAGCATGTGGCCGGGTTTTCGAACGAGACGTTTTATGTCTCGCGAGGCGAGCAGCAGTGGGTGCTGCGGCGCCCGCCGCGGGGTCCGCTGCTGCCGACCGCGCACGACGTGGTGCGGGAGTACCGCTACCTCTCGGCGTTGTGGGGCCGGGCGCGTGTGCCGCGGCCGGTTGCGGTCTGCGAGGACACGAGCGTCATCGGTGCGCCGTTCTACCTGATGGAGCGGCTCGACGGCGTGGTGATCCGCGGGGAGGTGCCGGCGGCGTACGACACGCCCGAGGGCCGTCGGAAGCTGGCGGAGGAGCTGGTGGACGGTCTGGTGGAGCTGCACGCGGTGGACTGGCAGGCAGCGGGTCTCACAGGGAAGGGCGAGACGTACCTTTCGCGGCAGATCGAGCGGTGGGCGAAGCAGTGGGAGCTGACGAGGCCGCGCACGAGGGAGCTGCCGGGATTAGATTCGGTGACGGACTGGCTGCGGGCGCGGCTGCCGGCGGAGGCGGATGTTTCGGTCGTGCACGGGGACTACAAGCTGGACAACACCATTTTCGCGAAGGATGCGCCGCGGCTGCTGGGCATCCTGGACTGGGAAATGGCGACGATCGGGGACCCGCTGGCGGACCTCGGCTGGCTGCTTTCGACCTGGGGCGACCCGGGGGATCCGCCGGGAACGCGCCGCTTCCAGGAGGAGCGGGCGGTGCTCACAGCCGCGGATGGCTTCCCTTCGCGGGAGGAGATGGCGGCGCTTTACGAGGCGAGGAGCGGGCGTTCGATGAAGCACTTCGCGTTCTACAGCGTGCTGGCGGTGTACAAGATGGCGGTCATTCTCGAGGGGCTGTACATGCACTACCTGGAGAAGACGGCCTCGAACCCGGGAGCGGCGGATTTCGAGTGGTACGTTCCGGTGCTGATCGACCGGATGCATCGACTGATGGGGGAGTACTGATGCCTGGAAAACGGCTTTCGCTTTCGGTTCCGCTGGATGGTGTTTCGCTGCGCGAGCACCCGGAGGTCTGCCAGGAGGCGGAGCGGCTCGGCTACACGGATGCCTGGTCGTACGAGGTGGACGCAATCGACGCGTTTACGCCGCTGGCGGTGATTGGCCTGCACACGAACCTGCGGCTGGGGACGGCGATTGCGAACGTGTACACGCGCGGGCCGGCCACGCTGGCGGAGACAGCGGCCGGGGTCGCGGAGGTGGCGCCGGGGCGATTCAACCTGGGAATCGGCTCGGGTTCGCAGCCGATTGTGGAGCTGTGGAACGGGGGGAAGTTCCGCAAGCCGGCCACGCGGGTGCGGGAGATGGCGATCTTCCTGAAGCGGGCGTTTTCCGGGGAGCGGGTGGTGTTCGAGGGGGAGACGTTCCAGGTGAACGGCTTCCGGATGAGCAAGCCGCCGGCCCAGCCGATCCCGGTGCACATCGCGGCGCTGCGCGAGGGGATGCTGCGGGTGGCGGGGGAAGTCGGCGATGGGGCGATCATCAACTGGCTTTCGGCAGAGGACGTCGAGAAGTCGGTGGCGGTGGTGCGGGAGGCGGCGAAGGCCGCGGGGCGCAATCCCGATGAGGTGGAGATCACGGCGCGGCTGATGGTGGTGGTGGACCCGCCGGGGGATGAGGTGTCGCAGATGATGCGGCGCCACCTGAACGGCTACCTGAATGTGCCGGTGTACAAGGAGTTCCACCGCTGGCTCGGGCGGGAGCCGCTGCTCTCGGCGATGTGGTCGGCCTGGGATGCGGGGGACCGCAAGGGCGCGCTGGCGGCGGTGCCGGAGCGGGTGATCGACGACCTGTTTGTGCATGGCACGGCGGAGGAACGGAAAGCGCACGTGCAGCGCTACCTGGAGGCGGGGGTGGAGACGGCCTTCCTGCAGTTCATCTCGTTCGACCCGGATGTGCGGGTGCGGCGGGAGCGGGTGCTGCAGGCGATGCGGGAGATGGCCCCGGCGGCGGTAGGGATGGCCTGACCGCCGGGGGCCTGCCTCAGACGTTGAAGAGGATGTGGAGCACGTCGCCGTCCTGGACGACGTAGTTCTTGCCCTCGGTGCGGAGCAGGCCGCGCTTTTTCGCCTCGGCTTCGCTGCCGGCGGCCACGAGGTCGTCCCAGCGGATGACCTCAGCGCGGATAAAGCCGCGCTGGAGGTCGGAGTGGATTTTGCCGGCGGCCTCGGGGGCGGTTGCGCCGGCGGGGATGGTCCAGGCGCGGCACTCATCGGGGCCGGCGGTGAGAAAGGAGATGAGCCCGAGGAGGGCGTAGCTCAGGCGGATGGCGTTGGCCATGCCCGATTCTGTGACGCCGGCGGAGGCGCGGAATTCGGCGGCATCCTCCTCGGAAAGCTCGTTGAGGTCCATTTCGAACTTGCCGGCCATGACGGCGACATCGCGGCCGGGGCCGGCGTAGCGCTGGCGGAATTCGGCTTCGATCTCGGCGCGGCGGGGGAGGTCCTCTTCGCCGATGTTGATGAGGAGGAGCATGGGAAGGGCGGTCAGGAAGCGGGTGCCCTCGAGGAGGCGGCGGTCGTCGTCTGAGAGCACCTGAGCGCGGATGGGGACGTCGCTTTCGAGGCCGTGCTTGAGCCGTTCGAGGAGCTCCTTGAGGCGCTGGGGGCGCTCGCGCTCGCTGGCCTTGAGGGAGCGGAGCTCGGCTTCGAGGCGCTGGAGGCGGCGCTCGATGATGGCGAGGTCGGCGAAGGCGAGCTCGAGGTCCATGGTCTGGATATCGCGGTCGGGGTCGATGGTGCCTTCGGGATGGGGGACGGCGTCATCTCGGAAGGCGCGGACGACGTGGATGAGGGCATCCATGCGGGCGAGGTCGTTGATGAACTTGCCGGCGGGGCCTTCGCCCTTGCCGAACGACTCGGCGGCGGCGGGGAAATCGACGTACTGGATGGTGGCGTAGGTGGTTTTGCGGGGTTTGTAGAGGCGGGCGAGGGCATCGACGCGCTCGTCGGGGACGGTGACGACGCCAATGTTGGGCTGGTTGGAGGAGGAGTAATCGCCGACGCGGGCGGTGCCGCGGGTGACGGCGTTGAAGATGGTGGTCTTGCCGGAGCGGGCGAGTCCGATGATGCCGAGCTGCATGGGGTTAGGGTGCGGCGGCGGGCGGCAAGGGGGAAGGGGCAGGGGGTTCGAGGGCTTCGAGCGCTTCACGGAGGCGGTGGAGCCACTCGAGGCGGAGGGCGTGCCAGCGGGAGGCGAGGCCGCTGGAGCTGGGGATAACCCACGGGATGGTGCGGCCGATGCGCTCCGGCTGCTCGCCGTAGGGACGGCGGGCGAGCTCGCCGGCGGCAAGCCCGAGAGCGTGGCGACCGAAATGCTGGTAGATGCCGCGCCCGCTGAAGCAGGCGATGCGCGGCTGGAAGCGCAGGAGCTCTGCGTGGAGGCGGCGGGCGCCGGCGGCGATTTCGTCGCGGGTGAGGTGCTCTGCGCGGACGGTGGGGCGGCAGCAGAGGTCGGTGAAGCCGATGCCAGCCTCGGCGGGGAGGAGGCGGTCATCTTCGGGGCCGACGGGGCGCCCGGCGAGTCCGGACTGGCTGAGGTGGACCCAGAAGCGGTTGCCGGGGCGGGCGTAGTAGTGCCCGGCGCGGGCGGAGTAGATGGCCGGGTTGTAGCCGATGAAGATGACCCGCAGGCCGGGTGCGAGGAGGTGGGGGAGGGAGCCGGGGACCTGGGGGCAGTTCATGGTTCGGCGAGGGCGAAGCGGACGCGGGGATTGGCGAGGTGGAGGGCTTCGAGTTCGAGGGGGCGCGTTTCCGCAGCGGGGCGTTCGACGATGAAGTGGAGTTCGACGCGTGTAGCCTGGCCGAGGGGCGGGTCGAAGCCGGGCTGGCCATCGGTGGAGGCGGAGGCGGCGGGGAGCCAGTTTTCGATGCCGCGGACTTCGAGGGTCCAATCGGCGAGGGTGGCGTCCCAGGTCTTGTTGGAGGTGATGGCGAGGGCGATGAAGACATCGTGGCGTTGCATGCCGGGGGAGGGCGCTTCGAGCGGCTCGGAGCGGACACCGATGGCCTCGACGGCGATGCGGCGGCCGTCGCCCTCGTAGGTTTCGCCGGCAGCGACCTTCTTTTCGCCGTAGATGCTCTTGAGGATGGGCGGGAGGGCGTAGAGCCCGACCATGATGCCGACAAGGATGCCGATGATGGCGCCGGCGGCGATGCAGCCGGTTCGGCCCTGGCGGTCGGGAGAGGGCTGTTCGAGGACGATGCGGCGCGGGGGGCCGGGCGGCTGCTGGGCCATTGGCACCACGGTAGCGGCGATCGCGCGGGTGGTTCAACGGCGGGTGCGTGAGCGGGACGGTGGCCCTAGAATCGCGGCGGTGAGTGCGACGCTTTCGCGGGAGGAGATCCTGGCGCAGGCTTACGCCCTGGGGCTTGACCAGGCCGGGGGCACGCTGGCGACCCTGCACGCGGAGGATGGGACGCCGTACGTGACCTTCGTGCTGTTCCACCTGCGGCCGAACGGGGAGGTGCTGTTTGGGAGCGGCACGCGCCCGCAGCACACCCGGAACATCCGGGCGACGCCCGAGGTGTCGTTCCTGATCGACAACCGCGAGGTGATCCGGTCGGACTGGGCGACCTTCCACCGGGTGGTGATTGAGGGGCGCGCGGAGGAGGTGGCGAAGGACTCGCCGGAGTACGAGCCGCTGCTGCGGGAGCTGGAGGGCAAGAACAAGATGGCGGCGGTCTTCACGGAACGGGGATTGTTGTTTCGGCTCGTGCCGCGGCGGCTCATTCTGATGCGGGGGTTCGAGGCGGCCCGGCACGTGGTGGAGTTCGGGGAAGGGTAGGTTCCGAGGGCGGGCGCGGTAGAATCGCCGCGTGGAGTACAGCGAGGCGATCGAGTTTCTGCTTTCGTTGAGCGATATGGAGCGGGGCTACCAGGCTTCGCCGAACCCGACGATGAGCCTGGATTCGATGCGGTCGCTTTTGGGGCGGCTCAACGACCCGCACCTGGGGCGTCCGACCGTGCACATCACCGGCTCGAAGGGGAAGGGGAGCACCTCGGCGATGATTGCCGGGGTGCTGCTGGAGGCGGGGTATCGCACGGCGCTGTACACGAGCCCGCACCTGCATTCGTTTACGGAGCGGATTGCGATCGACGGGGAGCCGGTGAGACCGGAAGAGTTTGCCGCGGGGCTGGCCGCCATCCGGGGGGCAGTTGAGGCAGAGCGGGAAAGCGTGCACGGGGATGTTTCGACCTTTGGGGTGCTGACGGCGCTGTTTTTCTGGCTGGTGCGGGCGCAGGTGCCGAGGGTGGACTGGCAGGTGGTGGAGGTTGGGCTGGGGGGGACGTTTGACGCGACGAATGTCTTCGAGGCGACAGATGTGGCGGTGATCACGCCGATTTCGCTGGAGCACACGGCGATCCTGGGGCCGACGACGACCGCCATCGCCAAGGACAAATCGGGGATTATCAAGCGCGGGACGACGGCGGTGGTCGCCCCGCAGCGCGACCCGGCGGTGCTGGAGGTGACCCGGGCGCGGTGCGAGGAGGTGGGAGCGGAGCTGGTGGACGTTAGGGCGCTGTACACGGTGGAGCCGGGCGAAAAGCACCCTTTCGGGCAGGCGTTCCGGGTTCGGGGGCCGGCAGGCGAATACGCGATGCGAACGCCGATGCTGGGCCGGCACCAGCTCGATAATGCGGCAACCGCGGTGGCGGTGGCGGAAGCGATTCGTGCGCAGGGGTTCACGCTGAGCGACCGGGCGATCGTCGAGGGGATTGCGCGGACGCGGGTGCCGGGGCGGATGGAGGTGATGGGGCAGCGGCCGCTGATTGTGGCGGACGGAGCCCACAACGGCGAGAGCGCCGAGGCGCTGGCGGCGGCGCTGCGGGAGTACTTCAGCTGGAAGCGGTGCTTCCTCGTCATCGGGGTGACGCGGGACAAGGACCTGCGGTCGATGGGCTTTCAGCTGGCACGGCTGGCCGAGCTGATCGTGTGCGTTGGGTTCCGGAATCCGCGGTCGATGGACCCCTACCAGATGATCCAGGAGATCGGGTTCCTGGGGCCGGCAGCCGTGGCCGAGGAGAGCGTCGCGGCCGGGCTGGAGACCGCGCTGGCGCACGCGAACGAGGACGATCTGGTGTGTGTTACGGGGTCGCTGTATGTGGTTGCGGAGGCGAGGGAGGTCATTCTCGGGGAGAGCGTCATCCGGAAGTAGGTTCGGCGCCGTAGATCACGTGACGGGCCCTGCACAATTGACCGGTGAGGACTCTATGGGCAGGATAGACCGGCCCCTTGTGAGAGGGCCCGAAACGACTGGAGGGCTTGGTACCGAGATGAGTGACTACTGGAATTCCTACTGGCGCCGGCGGCAGATGACGCGCCGCGGGGTGCTGGCGGGCGGCTCGGCGGCGACGCTGGGGCTGGCAACGATGGCCGTGGCGGGGTGCGGCGACGACGACGATGACGACACGGGTGGCAGCAACGGCGGGACGCAGCTGACGCCGGTTGCGCCGACGCAGGACACGAGCGAGAAGCCGGTCCGGGGCGGGACGCTGCGGCTGCTGGGCGGCCCGATCGGGTCGGTGATCGACATCCACCGGACGAACACGCCGTGGGAGTCTTCGTTCCTGTGGCACTGGTGCGGGAACTTCCTGATGCGCTTCCAGAAGGTGGCGCCGTTCCTGCCGGAGCCGGACCTTGCGGCTTCTCAGCCGGAGATTGCGGACGGAGGCACGACGCTGATTTTCAAGCTGCGCCCGGAGGCGAAGTGGCAGAACAAGCCACCGGTCAACGGGCGGCAGGTGACGGCCGAGGACGTGAAGGCTTCGTTCGAGCGAATTAAGGCGCTGGGCGCGAAGTCGCCGCGGTCGGGGAACTACGCGATCGTGGATTCGATCGAGGCGGTGGATGCGACGACTGTACGCTTCAAGCTGAAGGCGCCGAAGGCGGACCTGCTGAACGCGATGGCGGACCAGTACGATCTGATCATCCCGCAGGAGATCGCTGCCCGCGGGGACGATGCAATCACGAAGCCCGAGGACGTGATCGGGTCCGGGCCGTATGAGATTGCGGAGTTCCAGGCGGGTCAGAAGATCGCGGTAAAGCGGCGCTCGGACCCGTACTGGAAGCAGAATGTGGCCTGGCTGGACGGCGCCGAGGTGGTGAACCAGACGGATAACCAGGCGCTGGTGAACGCGATCCGGGCGAACCAGGCGGATTCGGTGGGCCTGCCGGCGGACCTGGCGCGCCAGTTCGAGAACGACCAGAACTACTACATTACGCGGGCGCCGAACCCGACGCGGGAGTGTCTGCTGATCAACCACACGAAGGACCGGTACAAGGACGTCCGCGTGCGGCAGGCGCTCTGGCGGGCGGTGGATCGCCAGCAGGTGTACGACAACGTCTACGCCGGTGGCGGGATCCCCGGCGGGGCGATGACCCCGGCGGCGGCGGGCTGGCTCCTGCCGGATGCCGAGCTGGCGAAGCTGCCCGGCTTCGGCAAGCGGGAGGACGAGCTGAAGGAGGCCAAGGCGCTCCTTGCGGCGGCCGGTTACCCGGACGGCTTCGAAGAGACGATCATGACGGCCACCGCGTTCAATGCGAACCAGGTCACCGACGTGATCGTGTCGAACCTGCGCGAGGTCGGCATTCGCCTGACCATCGACAACGTGGGGACGGACTTCGCAACCATGCTGCGGCGGCAGGTGGCCGGGGAGTACAACCTGGCGGGGACGCTGTTCCTTTCGGGGCCGTACCCGGATGCGCAGCTGCTGATCTACCACCACAGCGACCCGGCGAAGGGGTCGCGCAACTACGGGAAGTTCGCCGACCCGGAGATCGACCGGCTGCTTGACCAGCAGTCCGCCGAGTTCGATTACGAGAAGCGGAAGCAGATCGTCTTCGAGATTCAGCGGAAGCTGGCGCAGAACCCGGGCCCGGTGTGGATCGGCTCGCGCATCCTGTTCACCGTGTACAACCAGCGGGTGCGGAACGCCGTTGCCACGCCGTTCCTTGCGGGCTTTGACGACGCCGAGGACGTGTGGCTCAAAGCGTAGGCAGCAGGGGTTCCCTGGACGCGTAGAATGGGGCCCCGGGTTCGTTACGAGCCCGGGGCCTTTCTTGGGAGGGCGGTGATGCAACGGATCATCGTGCGGCGCCTGGTGCTTTCGATCCCGACGCTGCTGATCGTGTCGTTCCTGATTTTCGGGATTTTGCGGCTGGACCCGGACGCGGCGGTCGCGGCGCGCCTGGGCGAGGGGTACACCCCCGAGGCGGCGGAGCAGCTGAAAGAGGAACTCGGGCTCAACAACCCGATCGCGACCGAATACCTGAAGTGGCTCGGGAACCTCCTGCGCGGCGACTGGGGCACTTCGATGTACAGCCGGGAGCCGGTGCTCGAGGAGGTTTTGCCCAAGGTCGGGGTGACCCTCGAGCTGGCGCTGGTGGCGGTTATTTTCGCGGTCCTGATCGGCATCCCGATCGGGGTTATCTCGGCGATGCGGCAGGATTCGTGGCTGGACTACCTGCTGCGGAGCTTTTCGGTGCTGGGGCTTTCGGTGCCGGGCTTCGTGGTTGCAACATTCGTACTGACGTTCCTCGCGCTGCAGTTCCAGTGGATTCCGCCGCGGGACTACAAAGCGCCCTGGGAGGACCCGCTGCACAACATCCAGCAGTTCGGGCTGGCGGGCCTGATCCTCTCGCTTTCGACGGCGGCGGCGGTGATGCGCTACAGCCGGACGATGATGCTGGATGTGCTCCGGCAGGATTACATCCGCACGGCCTGGGCGAAGGGGCTCCGCGAGCGGGTGGTGATCACCCGGCATGCGCTGAAGAACGTCCTGCTGCCGGTGGTGACCGTGATCGGCCTGACGATGGCGACGCTGGTGGGCGGCACGGTGATTTTCGAGAGCCTGTTCACGCTCGACGGTGTGGGGCGCCTGCTCATTCGCGGCGTGTACGAGCGGGATTACCCGCTGGTGCAGGGGGTGACGCTGCTGTTCGCCATCGCTGTGGTGGTGATCAACCTGGTGGTCGACGTGTCGTATTCGCTGCTGGACCCGCGGGCGCGGGGGTGAGGTGACCAAAATGGCTGACGCTGCAACGCAACCGATGGTGCTGGAGCCGCTGAGCCGGCCCGCGCCGACAGCGCTCGGGCGGTTCTTCGGCTTTTTCCGGACGCTGGCGAAGACGAAGCCGCTGGGGTTCGTCTCGCTGGTGATTATCGTGCTGCTCGGGGTGCTGGCGGTGGCGCCGGGGCTGTTCGCGACGCATGAGCCCGCGGACACGCGCGCGGGCGTGCGCCTGCAGAAGTACTGTCTCGGCCCGGAGGATACGTTCCTCTGTCCGACGGTGGTGGAACGCTCGGCAACCTTCGGCGATCGGACCGTGCCGGGCACGCTTTCGAACCCGTTCGGGACGGACCAGCTGGGACGGGATAACTACAGCCGGATCGTGTACGGCGCGCGGAACGCGTTCTATGTGGGCCTCGGGGCGGTGCTGATTTCCTCGGCGCTGGCGCTGCTCATCGGGGTGACCTCCGGGTACTTCGGGGGCACCTACGACGCGGTGCTGCAGCGGCTCGTGGATGCGGTGATGGCGCTGCCGGTGCTGGTGGTGCTGCTCGCTGCGACGACGATGCTGGGAGGTGCAAGCTTCGGCAAGCTGATCGTGCTGCTGGGGCTGCTGGGCGGCTTTTCGGGGTCGCGGGTGATCCGCTCGGCGGTCATCGCGGTGCGCTCGGCGCAGTACCTGGATGCGGCGCGGGTGATTGGTGCGACGGACGTGCGGATTATGGTGCGCCACGTGGTGCCGAATATCTTCGGGCCGCTGATGGTGCAGGCGACGATTGGGGTCGGGTCGATCATCCTGGCGGAGGCGGCGCTGAGCTTCCTCGGCTTTGGCGTGGTGAACCCGGACCAGCCGACGTGGGGCCAGATGCTGCAGATTTCGCAGCAGATCGCGAGCATCCGGCCGGACCAGCTGGTGTGGCCGGGGCTGTTCATTGCGCTGGCGGTGTTCAGCTTCAACATGCTCGGCGACGCGCTGCGCGACCTGCTCGACCCGCGGATGCGGGGTGCGCGCGGCAGCTTCGGCTAAACGCGGCTGGACGGAACGGGCGCCCGCATCGGAACCTCTTGGGGTGACGTTCGCGCAACGGCTGGCTGAGGGGCGCTTCGCGGTGGCGTTGGAGATCACGCCGCCCCAGCGCCGGCTGCCGAAGGTGCTCCTGCGGCGGGCGAGGCTGCTGGGCGACGCGGCGCAGGCGGTGAACGTGATCCAGCGACCGGACCGTCAATCGAGCCTCGAGGCTTCGCTGGAGCTGAAAGCGGCGGGCATCGAGCCGGTCTGGCACCTGGTGACGCGCGGCCGCAGCCGGGAGGAGGTCGCGGGGGAGGTCGGGCGGGCGGCGGCCGGCGGCATCGGGCAGGTGCTGTGCATCCGCGGGGACCGGGCGGGTTCGGCGGAAGCGGCGCGCGAGCTGACCGTGCGGGAGGCGGTGGCGATGGTGCGGTCGGCAATGCCGGCGGCCGTGATCGGGGCGACGCTCAACCAGTACGTAGCGGATCGGGCGGCGGCCCTGCGCAACCTCTACCCGAAGCTGCGGGCGG
>NZ_DAOUAO010000165.1:0-17848 GCF_034433535.1 Tepidiforma sp. | reverse complement strand
GCGATCCTCGGGCTGACGCGGGGTGTCACCAAAGCGCACCTTGCACGGGCGGCGCTGGAGGCGATCGCGCTCTCAAGTGCGGAGCTGATCGAGGTGATGAACGAATCGCTGCCAGAGCCCATCCGCGAGCTCCGGGTGGATGGCGGGGCGGCGGTCAACGACCTGCTGATGCAGATGCAGGCCGATTTCGCGGGGGTGCCGGTGCTGCGGCCGGTGTCAACCGAGACGACGGCGCTGGGGGCGGCCTACCTCGCCGGCCTCCAGGCGGGTGTGTGGGGGAACAGCGACGAGATCGCGGCCCTCTGGCGGCCGGAGCGGGTGTTCGAGCCGCGGATGGGGAGCGCCGAGCGGCATCGCCGGCTGCGCGAGTGGCGGCGCGCGGTGGAACGAACGCTGGGGTGGGCGAATTGAGCCCGTCGGAGCTGGCCGCGGGGCCGCCGCTGGACGTGGCGGTCATCGGCGGCGGGATCAACGGGGCGGCGATCGCCCGGGCCGCGGCGGCAGAGGGGCTGCGGGTTGGGCTGTTCGAGGCGAGCGACTACGGCTTCGGGACCACCTGGCGTTCGACGAAGCTGATCCACGGCGGACTGCGGTACCTGGAGCACGGCGATATCGGGCTGGTGTTCGAATCGCTGCGGGAGCGGGCCTGGCTCCTGCAGAGCCGGCCCTACCTGGTGCGGCCGCAGCGCTTCCTGCTGCCGCTGCTGCCGTGGACGCGCAGGCCGGCGTGGCAGCTGCGCATGGGCCTGGCGACCTACGACCTGCTTGCGCTGTACCGGGCAGTGCCGCCGCACCGTCGGCTCTCGCGGGAGCGGCTGCGGGACCTGGCGCCCTATCTGCCGGAATCCACGAACGGCGGGTTTTCGTTCTTCGATGCACGGGTGCTTTCGCCGGAGCGGCTGACGTGGGAGCTGGTGCGAGAGGCGCGGACGCTCGGCGCGGCGACCTTCAACCACACGCCGGTAACCGCCATCGAGGCGCCGGGCGGGCAGGTCGAGGCGATCCGCGTCGGCACGACGGCAGGCGAGGCACGCATCGCCACCCGGGCAGTGGTGAACGCTGCCGGGCCCTGGGTGGATGCGGTGAATCGCCTTGGCGACCTGCCGCCGCCGGAGCTGCTGGGGGTGACGCGCGGCTCGCACATCGTGGTCGAGCTGGACGGCGCGCCAGAGCATGATGCGGTCTTCAGCACGGCCCGCAGCGATGGGCGGGTATTCTTCGCCGTGCCGCAGGGCGACCTCCTGCTCATCGGGACGACCGATGAGCGGTACGACGGCGACCCGGGGGCGGTGCAGCCGACGGCAGCCGAGATCGAGTACCTGCTCGCCGAGGGCCGGGAGCTGCTGCCGGGGCTCGACATCCGGAGGGAGCGGATTCGCTACGCCTACGCCGGGCTGCGCCCGCTGCAGCGGGTCGAAGGCGGGCCGGAGGCGGCGATCACCCGGCGGCACGCGGTCATCGACCACGGGAAGCTGGGCGGGGCCCGGGGGATGTACAGCGTGGTGGGCGGGAAGCTGAGCACGTTCCGGCCGCTGGCGCTGGAGGTGGCCGAGAACGTCACCGGGCGGAAGCCGCGGCGATGGACGGCTGCCGCGCCGGCAGGCTGGCGTGAGCGCCTGCTCGATACGGGATTGGAGCGCCGGGCGCTGCGGCGGCTGCGCATCTACGGCGCCCACGCGGCAGATGTAGTCGCGCTGGGGAGGGAGGTCATCTGCCCCCACGCGCCCGGCTTCGACGGGGAGGTTCGATGGGCGGCGACGCGCGAACAGGCGTCCACGGTCGGCGATGTGCTGCTGCGGCGGACGGGCATCGGCTGGGCGAGCTGCCGTGGGCTTTGCTGCCACGAGCGGGTGGCAGAGCTGATGGGCGAATCGTACGGGTGGTCCCCCCGGGAGCGGGCCGAACAGGCCCGGGCATACGCATCCGAGGTGGCGTATCATCTTCCTGTCGAGGGGACGCGTTGACCCAGCTGCAGGCATGGCTCGATGACCCGGCAGTCGCTGCGGGACTGCGGCAGGCCGCTGCGCTGTTCCGGCGCAGCCGGCATGCGGTCGCGCTGGTGGGTGCCGGGCTTTCGGCGGAGAGCGGCATCCCGACCTACCGGGGCGCCGGCGGGGTGTACGACCGGTTTGGCGAACCGACGATCGACGGCTGGGAGCTGTTCACGCAGGACCCGGCGGCCTGGTGGGAGGCCGCCATCGCGCACGAAGCGGCCGGGTCGGCGTTGTCGGCGGCGATCGATGCGGCGGCGCCAAACCCGGGGCATTACGCGATGGCTGACCTCGAACACATGGGGCGGCTGGCGCACACCATTACCCAGAACATCGACAACCTGCATTTCGTCGCGGGGTCGCGGCAGGTGACAGAGATTCACGGGAACCGATACCGGGTTCGGTGCATCGAATGCGGAGCCCGCGAGCGTCTCGAAACGGTACGGCTTGACCGGCTGCCGCCGACCTGTCCATCGTGCGGGGGCATCTACAAGAACGACGTCGTGATGTTCGGGGAACCGATCCCGCGGGACGCGATCGAGGCGTGCTACCGGGAGACGCTGGCGGCCGACCTGTTCATGACGGTGGGGACGAGCGCGGTCGTTTACCCGGCAGCGGATTTCCCCGTCCTGGCGAAACGGCGCGGCGCCCCACTGATCGAAGTCAACCCGGAAGAGACGCCCCTTTCGGAGATAGCGGACGTGGTGATTCGAGCGCCGGCCGGCGTGGCCCTCCCGGCGCTGGTCGATTTGCTGCTCGTGCCCTAGGGTGCGGGCGCGGGACGCCGAGATGGCGCGGGCGCGGTTCGTCAGAAGACCCCGGGCACGAGCCGCCAGCGGACGCGGCGGGCGTAGTCGGCGTAGTCGCTGGTAGCGGAGAGCACCCGCTCTTCGGCAAGGATGCGCAGCACCTGGAAGACCAGCACGGTGGCGAGGATCAGGCCGTTCCACCACCAGAGGTTGGCGAGAAAGAAGCCGGCAAGGGTGATGTTGTGGCCGAGGTAGATGGGGTGACGGACGACACGGTAGGGGCCGGCCGTCTTGAGGCCGCGGTTGGCGGCGACGACCCCAAAGCTGCGGCCGAGGGTGGCGAAGCTGACGATGACCCAGGTGAGCCCGACAACCTGGAGGTCGATGCCGTAGGTTTCGAGGATGCCGCCGGTGGGCGCGGGGCGCGAGGCGAGGGCCAGCCAGCCGCCGATGGTGGCGATGACCCAGTCGTAGATGTGGGGGGAGGTGTAGATCGGGCGCCGGCGGGTTAGGAAGATGCCGATGAGCAGGGCCTGTTCGACTGCGAAGAAGGCGCTGGCGAGCGAGTGGCCTTCGAGAGCGGATTTGCCGTGTGCGTAGAAGAACAGAGCGCTGATGACGACGAGCGCTGCATCCTGGGCCATGGAGATGCGGCGCCGCCAGGTGGAGACGGGGGAGCTGGTCATGGAGTTGTGCCCTTCAGAGGAGTTGGAAGCGTTCGTCATTGAAGAAGGTCGACAGGAGCGGGGTGGGTGCGCAGGGAAGCCGGGACGACGGCGGGCCGGGGGCAATGGAGTTTCGAGACGGTGACCGGGCTTTTGGGCATGGGGTGGGCGGCCGAAGTTGCAGGTAGCTCGACCGATGGGGCGCCAGCCGGGAGGCACCCGACGCGACGGCCAAGCCCGCAAGGGGCTCGCGGAGGGGCCAACCGGGACCAGGCGAGAGGCCTGCGGAGGTGACGCCGGCATCGAGGGCGAAAAACCCGGGGCAGGGACCCCAAAAAGAGAGGTAGGAGTACCGACATGTCGAAGCTTCGCAATTGGGCCGTCACCAAGGTTGCCGCGTGGCAGGCGCGCGACGAGGAAGGCCAGGGTCTCGCCGAATACGGCCTGATCCTCGCCCTCATCGCGATTGTCTGCATCGGCGCGCTGACGCTCCTCGGCGGCAACATCGCCAACGCGCTGAACAACGTCGCCGGCAGCATCTAACCCAGGCGAGCCGGGCGACCGGCGGACCACCGGGCACGCGAAGGGGTGGGGGACGGCGGTACCCCACCCTTTTGCCATCACGCGAAGGACCGCCAGCCGAGAGGGATGTGGCGATGGAAGAACCTGGTAGCGAGAGAAGGGAGCCGGGCACGCCCGGCCGTTCGCGCTGGCGGCGCCTGATACGCCGCTTTCGGGAGACGGAAACCGGACAGGCGCTCGTGGAGTTCACGCTGATCCTGCCGCTGTTCGTGCTGCTGTTCATGGGCATGGTGGAGTTCGGGCGAGCGTTCCACACGTGGCTGCTGGTGACGAACGCAGCGCGCGAAGGCGCGCGGGTAGCGGCGGTGCAGATGGACCTGGCGACGGTGAACCAGCGGGTTTACGACAGCTTCTGCGCGAACTACCCGAGCCAGTGCAACCTGGACCCGTCAAAGGTGACGATCACGACGAACAATGTGATGGGCTCGCGCGGGTCCATGGTCTCCGTCGATGTGGCCTACGAATTCGAGTTCGTCACGCCAATCGGCGGGATCGTCAACATTGTATCGGGCGGGAACCTTTCGGCGCCGACCATCCGGTCACACGCGTCGATGCGGCTCGAGTAGGCGGGTGTAGGAAGGAGGCGGGCGATGGTGCGTTCGCTGTTGAAGAAGGTGGTAGCGGGGGAGCGCGGCCAGGCGCTGCCCCTCTTTGCGCTGTTCCTGCTGATCTTCGTCGGCTTTGTGGCGATGAGCATTGACGTTGGCCGGTATGTGTGGGCGAGGACGCAGATGCAGGCCGCGGTTGATGCTGCCGCGCTGGCGGCTGCCCAGAGCATGCCGAGCCAGGCCGACGCGGCGACGAAGGCCACGGAATACTGGATGGACAACAGCGGGTTCATCCGGAGCCAGGGCGAGAATGTCCAATTTGCGGTGACGTATCCGCAGGGCAACAAGGCGGTTCGGGTGGAGGCGTCGGCGCGCATACCGACATGGTTCGCGCGGATTTTTGGTGTGACGCACTGGAACGTCTCGGCCTCGGGTGATGCGGAATCGCAGGTCCTGGACATTGTGGTCGTGTTCGACATCTCCGGGTCGATGTGCTTCGACAGCTTCCGCCAGGTGGAGAACTCGGGTTCGTACATGATGAGCCCGGGCCGGCTGACCCCGGCGGGCGGATTTGCCTTCCCGCGGCTGGCGGCGAACATCAACGCCACGCAGACGACGATCCCGCTGAACGACGTGCGGATCTTCACGAGCACGAACGCAGCGACGAACCGGAGCAACTTCGGCACCACATTCAACACGACAACGCCCTACTGGCAGGTCTCGGTTGGCTCCAACGCGACCTCGGTGCCAACATCCGCAAGTCTTCGTCCCGGGATCATCATGATCGACAACGAGCTGATGCGGATCACAGGTGTCAATGTGTCGACGAATACGCTGACAGTGATTCGCGGGTATCGCAACGAAGCAACAAACCAGAACACGGTTGCGACTTCCCATTCCGCGAATGCGGAGGTGTGGGCGAACCGAACGGGCTACAGCAATACGAGCGACTACTGCCAGCTTGCGAGCTACTACACGCCGACGACGACACAGAACGGCCCGGCCCAGCCGTTTGATGCGGCAATTGACGCAGCGAAGTACTTCACGTCGCTGTTCGATGAGCAATACGACAAGATTGGAGCAGTGCGATATTCGACGACAGCGACGATAAGCCAAAATCTGACGGCAAATTTCTCGGCCGTGCGGGGAAGCCTGGATGCGGTGCTCTGGCCAGCGGGCTCAACGAACATCGCCCATGGCCTTGCTGTGGGACGTCAGGTACTTGACGGTTCGGGTAAGCGGGCCAACGCCGTGCGTGTGCTTGTTCTTCTCACAGACGGAGTTGCGAATACGTACTGCGGGAGCGCCACGTACAACCCTGCGAACTACAACTCGACGTCGTGCACGACGGGCAGCGGGGTTACGCAAGCCGAAGCCCACGCTCGCCAGGAAGCGCAACGTGCAGCAAACGGGGACATCATCATCTTTACGATTGGGCTCGGGAACGACTTGAACACTTCGTTCCTGCAGGACATTGCGACGATCGGGCGTGGGCACTTCTACCACGCCCCGACGACCGCCGAGCTCGACGAGGCGTTCCAGGCGGTGGCTGAGCAGACACACATCGCCCTGGTGCGGTAGCGGGAAACGGAAACACCCCGGAAACCTCCCCGCCGGCTGAGCGGGGAGGTTTCGTTTCCGGGGGTGGTCGCGGTCTGTAGGGGAACCGTAAGACCGCCGATATAGCAAGGGGAGGAGTTCTGCGATGAACCGAACGATTGCTGCAGCTACTGGAAGCTCGAGCCGGAACCGCGGCGTTCTGTTGCTCGCCTGCGCGTTTGGCGTACTGAGCGCGCTGCTGATGTTCGCCTACCTGAACAGCCGCGGCGGGGAAACGGATCTCAGCGGCGAGCTGTTCGCCGGGGAAGGCGCTGAGACCGTGGTCGTCATGACCCGCGACGTGGCGGTCGGCGAAAAGATCACCTCGGACATGCTGACGACCCGAACGATGCCGGCGGCGGCGCTGCTGCCGGGACGCGTCAAGGACTCGGAGCTCTCGAGCCTTGTGGGCAAAGTCGCGACAGCGCCGATGTACGCGGGCGAGCAGGTGATCGACGCCAAGGTTACGACCTACGTCGGCCAGGACACGCTGGCCTACAAGGTGCCGCAGGGGATGCGCGCGATTTCGCTGCAGGTTCCGCATGAGGCGTGGATCGCGGCGGGCCTGCCCCAGCCGGGCGACCGGGTGGACATCCTCGGCATCACCACGCTTTCGAAGGTGGACCCGCTCACAGGCGAGGAGAAGCCGAACGTGGTCGCGGGGTACATCGCCCAGGACGTGGAAGTGCTGGCCGTGGCCCAGACGGTGGTCAAGACCGTGCCGAAGGTCGATGGTGGGAGCGCGAGCACGGAGACGGCGGCCGACGGTTCTGCGCCGGTTTCGGCGACCAGCCAGGGCGCGGTGAAGCAGGAGAACGCGACCTACGAGAAGGCGATTTCGATCACGCTGGCCCTGCCGCCGGACCTGGCCGCCAAGGTGGCCCTGATCGATGCCATGCGCGACGACGTCGGCCAGTACCGCATCCTTCCGCGCCAGAAGGGCGATGCGGACCCGATCACGGGCAAGCAGGTGTGGACCTACGACGACCTCTTCCCGGTGCGCTAACCGGGCAGCGCTGAGGAGCCAGCGGGTGCAGTGAAAGCGCCGCACCCGCGCCAGTACCAACGACAGAGGCCCCTGGTGGTCGCCGGGGTGCAGACGGTGGAGGAACAACGACAATGGCACGGGTACCGCAGCTACTTGTGGTCGATCCGGACCGGGAAAGTTCGGCGGAGCTGGCGAAGACGCTCCAGATGCTCGGCTTCGGTATTCTCGGGACGGCGGGGTACGGGGTCGAGGCGTTCACGCTCTGCTTTCAGATGCGCCCGGACCTGGTGCTGATGCGCATCGAGGAGCCGCTGGTGCGCCCGGTGCAGACGCTTTCGCGCATCAACGACGGGCTGCCGGACCTGCCGATCATCGTGTTTTCGACGGAGGCGAACATCCGCCTCATGCGGCAATCGATGGTGGGCGGCGCCTCCGATTACCTGGTCGAGCCGCTGGACCCGGAGGAGCTCGAGACCTCCATCATGAAGGTGCTCGAGAAGAAGGAGCGGGAGGCGATGCGCCGACGCGGCGAGCTCGCGGACCCGGTGGCACAGGGCACCATCATCACGGTGTTTGGGGCGAAGGGCGGCATCGGCAAGACAACGATCGCATCGAACCTGGCGGTGGCGCTGGCCACCGAGGCCCACCAGACGGTGGCGCTGGTCGACATGGACACCCGCTTCGGCGATGTGGCGATCACCATGGATATCCCGGTGGAACGGTCCATCGCGGACCTGGCGCGCAACCTGGATAACGTGGACCGGAACACGCTGAAGGAGTACCTGGTCGAGCACGAATCAGGGGTGCGTATTCTGCCGGCGCCGACGCGTCCGAGTGACTGGCGCAACCTGACCTCTGCGCATATCCGCGACGTAGTGGATGTGCTTTCCCAGACGCACGACTTCGTGATCCTGGACACACCGGGAACGTTCAACGAAATCGTGGCGGCGGCGATCGAAGTCGGGACGATGATTCTGCTGATCACGACGCTCGACATGGCGAGCATCAAGGACACGGTGCTCGCGCTCGAGATGCTGCACGAGCGGTTCGGGAATGACGACGAGCGGATCAAGGTGGTGCTGAACCGGGCGGGCGTCGATACCGGCGTTCGAGAGAAGGATGTCGAGCGGACGCTGGATACGGCTCTCTGGTGGAAGATTCCGCAGGACACCGAGGTGGTGAAGGCGGCGCAGCTGGGGCGGCCGATTGTGCTAAGCCGGCCGAACAGCCGGGTTGCAACGGAGATCCGGGAGATTGCCCGGGCGCTGGCCGGGATTCGCGCCCGGAACAAGGCGAAGCGCAGCGGAGGCCTGGGCGGGCTGCTCGGAAGCCTCTTCAAGAAGAGCGCATAGCGAACGCGTTTGGGGGAATGAGCCATGCCGGATGATTTTCGGGAACGACGCGCAGCAGGTGACGGTGAACGCCCGGCATTCGGCTGGGGCACGCGGCGACGGCTTCTGCCGGGCAACCCGGCGGGAGCCCCAGGCAATGAGCGAGCAGAGGCCGAACGGCCTGCGCCGCCTCCGGGCAACCCGGATGCGCTGAAGCTGCGCCCTTCGGGCCAGCTGGGCCGGGCGCCCGCCGGTGGCAAGCCCTGGGG
Source organism: Tepidiforma sp. (assembly GCF_034433535.1). Classification (GTDB taxonomy): domain Bacteria; phylum Chloroflexota; class Dehalococcoidia; order Tepidiformales; family Tepidiformaceae; genus Tepidiforma. The sequence goes on along the minus strand of NZ_DAOUAO010000165.1, from coordinate 9,126 downwards.
CCACGTCGAGCCGGTGGCGCCGCCTCCTCCGCCAGGGATTCCCGGTCAGCCGCGAACGGGCGCGCTGCGGCCGGCGGCGCCGGCAGGGCCCACCCCCGAGGGACATGGCCCGATGCGACCGGTACGCCCGGTGCAGGTCGATGCGCCGTCACCGCGCGTGGCGGCGGCGAACGCCGTGGCAGAGGCGACCAAGATTCGCCTGCATGAACTGCTGATCGAAGAGCTGGAGCATGGCGCGCTGGAGGGACTGGCGCCGGAGCAGCAGCGGGAGGCGGTGATCAAGGCGGCCCGGGAGCTGCTGGTGCAGGAAGGCCTGCAGCTCGGCGGGGTCCCGCGCGACGAGCTGCTGGAGGCGGTGGCCGACGAAGCCCTCGGGCTGGGCCCGCTGGAACCGCTGCTGCGTGACCCGTCCATCTCCGAAGTGATGGTCAACGACATCGACAAGGTGTACTTCGAGCGGGAGGGCCGGATTTTCCGGAGCCCGGTGCGGTTCCGCGACAAGCAGCACGTGATGCGCATCATCGAACGCATCGTGGCGCCGCTGGGCCGGCGGATCGACGAATCAAGCCCGATGGTCGATGCGCGCCTGCCCGACGGCTCCCGCGTGAACATCACCATCCCGCCGGCCTCGCCCAAGGCGCCGACCATCACCATCCGCAAGTTCCGCGCGGACAAGATGCGAATGGCCGACCTGATCGCGGTGGGCGCGCTGAGCGAGCAGACGGCCGAGTTCCTTGCGATGTGCGTACGGGCGCACCTGAACATCATCGTGAGCGGCGGTACCGGCACCGGTAAGACGACCCTGCTGAACGCGCTCTCGGCGTTCATCCCGAACACTGAGCGCATCATCACGATCGAGGACCCGGCGGAACTGCGGCTACAGCAGGACCATGTAATCACGCTGGAGGCGCGCCCGGCCAGCATCGAAGGGAAGAACCAGATCAAGCAGCGCGACCTGGTGCGGAACTGCCTGCGCATGCGCCCCGACCGCATCATCGTCGGCGAGGTGCGCGGCGAGGAGGCGTTCGACATGCTCCAGGCGATGAACACCGGCCACGACGGGTCGATTTCGACGATCCACGCGAACAACCCGCGCGAGGCGCTCTCGCGCCTGGAGAACATGGTGCTGATGGCGGGGATGGACCTGCCTTCGCGGGCGATTCGCGAGCAGATCGCCTCGGCGATCCACATCTTCATCCAGCTGAGCCGCCTGCAGGATGGGTCGCGCAAGGTGACGCACGTGACCGAGGTGAGCGGGATGGAGGGCGACACCATCACGCTGCAGGACATCTTCCTGTTCAAGCTGGACCGGGTGGATGAGGACGGGAAGGTGCACGGGTCGATGCGGCCGACCGGGATTCGGCCGGGGTTCGCGCACAAGTTTGCGATTGCCGGTATCGAACTGCCGAGCAGCCTGTTCGGCACCGGGGAAGGCTGGTGATAGCGATGCTCATCCTTGCGGCGATATCCACCGGGCTGGCAGCGACGGTCTTTGTGCTGTGGTTCTTCGGATTCGGTTCCAGCCAGGTCGAGGCTTCGGAGCGCCTGCGGAAGCTCCGCGAGGCAGAATCGCAGCTGCCGCAGGCGGAGGCGCGGGCTCGACTGCGGCGGCGGGCGTCGGTGAATTTCGCCGGGGTGACGCTGATCTCCGGGAACATCGCGGCGAATTGGTCGCGCGACCTGGAGCGGGCGGGGCTGACGCTCAACGCGAAGGAGTATTTCACGCTCCGCGTGGTGGTAGCGGTGCTGTTTGCGCTGGTCGGCGTGCTGCTGATGCCGCTGCCGGCGATCGGGCTGTTGTTCGCGCCGCTGGGCTGGCTCCTGGTGGGGCTTTGGCTGAAGCGGCGCATCGCCAGCCGGCTGCACAAGATGGAGGGGCAGCTGGTGGAGATGCTCCAGATGCTCTCCAGCGGGCTGCGGGCGGGCTTCGGCCTGCTGCAGGCGATGGAGGCGTCGGCGGAGCAGATCCCGGCGCCGCTCTCGGTCGAAATCCGGCGGATGCTTCGCGATACAGCGATGGGCGCGAGCGTCGAGCAGGCGCTGGCGGCGATGAACGAGCGGGTGGGCAGCCCGGACTTCGACATTGTGATCACGGCAATCCTGATCCAGCGGAGCGTCGGCGGGAACCTGGCAGAGATCCTCGACAACGTGGCGCACACGATGCGGGAACGAGAACGGATCAAGGGCGAAATCCGAACGCTCACGTCGCAGCAGAGGATGACGGGCTACGTGATCGGCGGTATTCCGATTGGGCTGCTCATCATTTTTTACATGATCAGCCCGGACTTCACGGGGCTGCTGTTCACGGACCCACTGGGGCGTCTGATGCTGACGGGTGCTTTCGTGAGCGAGGTGATTGGCTACCTGATCATCCAGCGCATCGTGAATATCGAGGTGTAGGGCGATGGAACTGCTCATTGCATTCAGCACATTCCTGACGGTTTCGCTGTTGACGTACGGGGCGTTCCATCGCTCGGCCGGGACTTCGGCCATGGACGTGCGGCTGGGCGGCCTGCGGTATACGAGGCCGGCGAAGGAGGCGCTGCCCGACCCTGAGGCAGCGTTCACCCAGCGCGTCCTGAAGCCGCTCGTTTCGAACCTGAACCGGCAGATCAACTCGCTCCTTCCGTCTTCGATTTCGGAGCGGGTGGAAAAGGCGCTGGTTCAGGCCGGCCTGCGGATGAAACCGGGCCAGTTCATCGCGATGGTCGGGGTGTTCGCTGGGCTGCTGCCGCTGCTGGGTCTGTTCTATGCGCAGGCGGCGGGTCTCGAGGCGCAGAAGACGTTCTTCGTCTTCGCCGTGCTGACCGGGTTGGGGCTGTACGCCCCGCGGATCTTCATCCTGGGGCGGATTCGCCGACGCCAGAAGGAGATCTGGCGGTCGCTGCCTGACGCGTTCGACCTGATCACCGCTTCGGTGGAGGCCGGGCTGGGGATCGATGCGGCGTTTACGCGGGTCATCGAGAAGGTGCGCGGACCGTTTGCGGAGGAGTTGACCCGGACGATGCGGGAGGTGCAGATGGGCCGCGCCCGGCGCGATGCGTTCCTCGATATGGCCGAGCGCACGGGCGTGGATGAGCTTCGCCAGCTGGTCAACGCGATCGTGCAGGCTGAGGCGATGGGCATCTCGATCGGCGGCGTGATCCGCGTTCAGACCGGGGTGATCCGGACCAAGCGGCGCCAGCGGGCGGAAGAGGCGGCATTCAAGGCGCCGATCAAGATGGTCTTCCCGCTGGTGTTCTTCATTTTCCCGGCCATCATGATCGTGATTGGCGGGCCGGCAATCATCCAGCTGAAGAACCTGTAGTCAGGCGAAACGGTCGAACCAGAGGAGCACGATGACGGCCCCTGCCGCGAGGTAGGGGCCGTAGCTGTAGGTGGTGCCGCGGCCCCGGAGCACGAGGAGGATGAGCGCCGCCCCCCCGGCGAAGATGATGCCGAGGAAGAGCGCGGTGACGACAGCGGGCCAGCCGACAGCCAGACCGATGAGCCCCATGAGGCGGGCATCGCCGAGGCCGAACGCAGTCTGGCGGGAGCCCGCGGCGCGGCCGGCGACGGCCCCGAGGATGACGAGGGAGATGCCGGCCAGGGTCCCCACGGCGCCGCCGACGAGGATGGCGCTGAATGAGCGGTCGGGCCAGAACGGCGCAGCTGCGAGGGCGGCCAGGGCAGCGGGATAAACGAGCCGGTTGGGGATGCGGCGCCGGTCGAAATCGGTTGAGGAGAGGGCGACAAGCACCAGGCAGGCAGCGGCGGTGAAGAGCGCGAGGCGGGGTTCTTCGGCATAGGCGGGTCGGAAGGCGAACGCCGCTGTGGCGGCGGCCGAGGGGACCGTGAAGAGCCTGAGTCCGAGGAGGGTGCCGCCTGACGCCGGGTGCTCGCGGAAGGCTGGCTCCCGATAGAGCGGGTGCTGGTGCGCCGGGAGCCACCAGCCGAACAGGGCGCCGATGATCCCGGCAATCACGGGAAGGGCGGCATCCATGGCGGGACTATGGGGTCAGGGATGGCTAGCGGCAATCCCGGGGAGGCCCGGGCGGGGTCAGCTCGGCGCGGAGGTCGGCCAGGGCGCGGGCGTCCAGCGGTGCGTAAGGGTCGCCGATGCGTTCGTGCCAGCGGCGCGCGAACGCGAGCACGGCCTCGTCGGGCTCGGGCGGGCCCGGTCGCGGAATCAGCGGGGAGAGCGGGCGACCGAAGTCTTCGAATGTGCGTTCGTCGAGAAGAATGGCGAGCGCATCGGCGAGACGCTGGAGCGTAACCTGGCGCTCGCCGAGGTAGCCGGCGAGCGACGAGGCGGTGGTCAGGAGGTCGGCGAGGCGGATGACGGGAACGGGTTCGTCCACGGGTTCAGCAGTCGGGGTCCTCGAGGGCGAGGTCGCGCTGGCGGCGGAGACGGCCGGATTCGACGAAGCGTTCGACGGCGACCGCAAAGGCCGCAATCTCTCCTTCGGACATGGAATCCATGAGGCCGGCGGCGTAGCTGCGAAGTTCTTCGCGCAGGGATTCGACAACAGCGCGGCCGCGAGGTTCGAGCCAGATGCAGATGGCGCGGCGGTCGTTGGGGGCGATTTCGCGCCGGATGAAACCGCCCCGTTCGAGGCGTTCGAGGAGGGCGGAGACGGAGGGGCGGGTAACATAGAGGCGCTCGGCGAGTTCGGCGTTCGAGAGGCCTTCCTGTTCGGCGAGATGGCCGAGCAGGCGGAGCTGGGTGACCGTCAGGCGTTCGCGGTCCCAGAGGGCGAGGCGGACGGGGTCGAGCAGGGCGCTGGCGCGGAAGAGGGCGGTGATGGCGCGTTCGAGGTTCTGGCTGCGCTGGGACGTGCGGTTCACGGGGGTGCTCCTGCTGGTGAGGATTTCCGCCCTCGTCATGTGAGCGGATTCTGCCCACGCCGGGCGGGGCGCGCAAATGCCGATGAGTCATGCGCCGGGGCGGGACTTGTTCGCCCTGCGCGAACGTTCCTGCTAGACTCCGCGGGTACAGGAGGAGTTCGAATGAAGTTCGGAATTTTCTACGAGCATCAGCTGCCGCGGCCGTGGGACAACGGCGCCGAGCTGAAGCTGTTCCAGGACGCGCTGGAGCAGGTGGAGCTGGCCGACCGGCTCGGGATCGAATTCGCGTGGGAGGTGGAGCACCACTTCCTGGAGGAGTACTCCCACTCGTCGTGCCCGGAGGTGTTCCTGGCGGCAGCCAGCCAGCGGACGAAGCGCATTCGGCTCGGCCACGGCATCAAGCTGATGCCGCCGAACTACAATCCGCCCGCGCGCATCGCGGAGGAGATCGCGACGTTGGACCTCGTCTCGAACGGGCGGGTGGAGTTCGGGACCGGCGAATCGGCGTCGCGGATGGAGCTGGAGGGCTTCAACATCAACCCGGCCGAGCGGCGGGCGATGTGGCTGGAGACGACCGAGCAGGTCTGCAACATGCTGGCCATGGACCCGTACCCGGGGTTCAAGGGCAAGTATTTCTCGATGCCGGTGCGCAACGTGGTGCCGAAGCCGGTGCAGAAGCCGCACCCGCCGCTCTGGGTGGCCTGTTCGAACCGGGACACGATTCACCTCGCGGCTCAGCTTGGCATCGGGGCACTCACGTTCGCCTTCGTGGACCCCGCCGAGGCGAAGAAGTGGGTGGATGACTACTACGAGACGTTTAAGCGGGAGTGCGTGCCAATTGGGCACACGGTCAACCCGAACATCGCGATGGTGACGAGCTTCTCCATCCACCATGACCGCGAGGAGGCCTTCCGGCGCGGGTTCGACGGGTTCAAGTTCTTCCAGTTCGGCCTGGGCCATCATTATGTCTTCGGTCACCACAAGCCCGGGCGGACGAACATCTGGGAGAACTACGAGCGGGTGAAGGCTGCGATGGGCGCCGGGCAGCTCGACTTCCTCGGCGGCGGGACGGACGGCATCGGCACGCCGCAGGACCTGCGCGAGCACCTGCGGAAGTTCGCCGACGCCGGGGTGGACCAGACGGTCTTCATCCAGCAGGGCGGCAAGAATCGGCACGAGCACATCTGCGAGGCGCTCGAACTGTTCGCTGCCGAGGTGATGCCGGAGTTCAAGGAGGAAGAGGAGCGCCGGCAGAAGCAGAAGATGGACGAGCTGGCGCCGTACATCGAAAAGGCGATGCAGCGCAAGCAGTGGATGCGGGAGCTCACGGACGACGAAATCCCGACGTTCGCGGCCTACGGGGCGATGATCGCGGAGGTCGACACCTCGAACCTCGAGGGTGCGGCCCGCATCCGGGCCGAGCGCTGGAAGAAGATGCGCGAGGTCCTGGCGAAGGCCTGATCCCTGCCAGCTGCAGCCGGCGCCGACCGGCCCCCGCGAGAACGCGGGGGCCGGTCGCCTGTGCAGCGGCTCAGCGGGACGGGCGCGGCGGCGACCCGAGCCCGGCCATCGGCACCAAGCGGGACATGTCGATATCGAGCAGGCTGGGGCCATCGTGGGCGACAGCGCGGGCGAACGCCTCGCGGAAGGCAGCAGCGGAATCGACCGGCTCGGCGCGGATGCCCATCGATTCGGCCAGCCGGACGAAGTCCGGGGTGGCGAGGTCGACGCCGAACTGGCGGCCCTCGAAAGTGCGCCCTTCGATGCTGCGGAGGACGCCGTAGCCGCGGTCGTTGAAGACGCAGATGATCACCGGCACGCGGTACTGGGCGGCGGTTGCGAGCTCGCCCAGGTTGAGCATGAAGCCGCCGTCGCCCTGGATGACGACGGCCGGCCGGCGGGCGCCGATGGCAGCGCCGATGGCCAGCGGGAGGGCCGGCCCGATGGCGGCGGAGGTCGGATAGATGGACGTCCTCGGCGCGAGGATCGGGAGGATGCGGTTCGCCCAGAGGTAGGCCGGGACGGTGGCGTCGCGGACCACCAGGGCGTCGCGCGGGAGCAGCTCGCGGATGGCGTCCATGATGGCCTCGTAGTCGGGGCCGATTTCGCGGCGGATGGCGGCGCGGGCTGCATCGCGAGCCGCGGCAGCAGCGGCGGCGTAGGCGGGGTCGGCATGGTGGCCGGCGAGGTCACGCACGAGGGCGGAGAGGGCGAGGCGGGCATCGCCGACGACGGCGACCTCCGGCGGGTAGACGCGGCCGATGACGGCCGGGTCGGCGTCGATGTGGATGAGTTTCCCGGGGAAACGGAGGGTCCAGTTGCGGGTGGCGCCGGCCTGGAAGCGGCTCCCGACGGCGAGGATGACCCCGGCCACGTCGATGGTTTCCTGGAGGGCAGGGTGCGGAGCCAGGGGCCCCAGCGCGAGCGGGTGGTCTTCGGGGATGGCGCCACGGCCGTTGGGCGAGGTGACAACGGGCGCGCCGAGGGATTCGGCCAGCTGCTGAAGCTCGGTTTCGGCGCCTGCGGAGAGGACGCCGCCGCCTGCCCAAATGAGGATGCGAGAGGCGCCGCGCATCAGGGCCGCGGCCCGGGCGAGGGCATCGCGGTCGGGCTTCAGGCGCGGCCAGGCTTCGATGTGGGGGACATCGAAGTCGGCGCGGGCGTACTGGAAATCGATGGGGATTTCGACGGCGCCCGGCGCGGGCCGCCCGGTCAGGATATCGGCGGCCACGCGGGCGATGGCAGCCGGGATCTCGGCGGGGTAGCGGACGGTTTCGGCGCGGCGGGTGACGGTGCGCAGCATGGGGAGCTGGGCCTCGGCTTCATGGAGGAAGCCCTTGCCCTTGCCGTAGGCCGAGGATTCGACCTGGCCGGTGATGAGGAGGACCCGGCTGGAGGCGAACTGCGCCTCGTAGAGGCCGGTCATGGCGTTGGTGGTGCCGGGGCCGGTGCTCGCGATAGCGACCCCAAGGCGCCCGGTGGCGCGGGCATAGCCGTCGGCGGCGTGGAGCGCGCCCTGCTCGTGGCGGACGGCGATGGGTGTGATGCCGCCGCCCCGGTGGATGGCATCGTAGATGGGGATGTTGTGGACGCTGACGATGCCGAAGACGTGGTCGACGCCGAGGGCGCGCAGGGTTTCGTAGACGGCTTCGCCGCCGGTGCGTTCGGGCATGGTGGCCTCCGGGCGTGCTGGTGGTGGGGCGATGCTGGCTGTGGGAGGCGGCCGTGTCAATTGCGCGCGGGAGCCTTACCAGCGATACGCCGGCGCGCTCCAGTCAGCCTCGTAGTAGGGCGAGACATGGGTGCCAGGGCGGATGATGCGGTCGATGGCGCGGCGATCCTCGTCGGTGATGGTGACCTCGAGGGCGGCGAGGTTGTCCTCGAGCTGCTCCATCGTGCGCGGGCCGATGATCGGGCTGGTGACGCCGGGCTGGTGCATGCACCAGGCGAGCGCGAGGCGGGAGATGGTGGTTCCTTTTTCCCGGGCAAGCGCCTCGAGTGGTTCGATGACGTCCCAGATCGCGTCGTTCATGCGGCGCCGGTACATGGGGTTGGCATCGAGGTTGGCGTAGCGGCTGTCCTCAGGCGGGGGCGCATTGCGGTGATACTTGCCGGTCAGCAGGCCGCCGGCGAGCGGGCTCCAGGGGATGAGCGCGAGTCCGTAGGCCTGCGCCATGGGGATGAGCTCGCGTTCGATACGGCGGTCGAGCAGATTGTATGGCGGCTGTTCGCAGACGAAGCGTTCGAGGCGGTACTCCTTCGACACCCAGAGGCTCTCGACGAGCTGCCAGGCCGCGAACGTGCTGCTGCCGATGTAGCGCACCTTGCCCGCGCGCACGAGGTCATCGAGGGCGCGGAGCGTTTCATCGATGGGGACGCCCGGTTGGGGCCGGTGAACCTGGTAGAGGTCGATCCAGTCGGTCTTCAGGCGGCGAAGGCTGGCTTCGCACTGTTCGATGATGTGGCGGCGGGTGTTGCCCATGGCGTTGGGGTCATCGCCCATGCGGCCGTGGACCTTGGTGGCGAGGATGACGCGCTGGCGCTGCCCGTTCCGCTGCAGGGCTTCGCCAACCGCCTCTTCGCTGCGCCCCTGGTTGTACACGTTGGCGGTATCGATGAAGTTGATACCGGCATCGAGGGCCCGGTCGATGATGGCGGCCGAATCGGCAGGGCTGGTCTTGCCGCCGAACATCATGGCGCCGAGGCAGAGCGGGCTGACCTGGACGCCGGTTCGGCCGAGGGGACGGTACTCCATGGCAGATGCCTCCGAAGGTGGTGGTTGGAGGAGCGTACGCCATC
>NZ_DAOUAO010000164.1:0-8015 GCF_034433535.1 Tepidiforma sp. | reverse complement strand
GCGACCCCGCCAGCGTTGGCGCCGATTTTCTTTGGGACCTGGAGCCGGAGCCCCTGGCGGTTCTGTTGCGTGGCGAGATCGAGGAGGCCAATGAATCGGCCGGAGCTATCGAGCTGGAGAGCCCAGCGCACCGGCTTCTCTTCGAAGGCGGGGTCTTCATCGGCGAGGCCGGAGCGCCGCGCGTAGTCGGCGAGGGTGGTGATCAGCATGTGAGCAGTCGCCTCCTGAGGTCGGGGTCTTCGATGACCCGATCAGGGTCGGTGTCGATGACCCCGCGTTCGATACGGGCCTGGAAGAAGACGGCCTCGTTCTGGGCGTTCCGCGTGTTTGGGGCGTAGATGATGTCGTAGAGGACGAGGCCCAGGTGGGCGGTGTCGTCGATCGGGCGCTCCTGGGGCCGCACAGGCGCAAATGAAGCAGCAAACTCGCGGCAGCCGAGGTAGGGCCGGTGGAAGCACTGCCCACGTTCGACGCGGCGCTCGAACATGGCGGCGTACTTCTCCGGGGTGTCTTCAGGTCGAAGTTTGGCGCCATCGACGATGGCGTAGGCGGTCACGTTGTAGGCGACATCGCGGAGGGCGAGGGTCGAGCGCTGGGTGGCGTTTTCACCCTCGTCGCGCCCGCGAGCGTCGGCGTAGAAGGGACGGAACGAGGCAGGGTCCTGCATCCACCTCTGGACGCTGCCGACCGGGATTTTCTTCTGGACCTCATTGCGGGTCACGGCCTGGAAGCGGACGGGCTTCAGGACTTCGATGCTGGCAATGACCCAGCGAAACTGCGGTTCCCAGAAGATGGCCTCGAGGACCCCGCGCATGGCGGATGGTGTGGGGTAGGCGTACGAGACGCGTTCGACTTTGAGCTCGGGCCGGGTGAAACAGGCCCATTCGCCGCTGATGCGGACACGGACAGGTCGACTTCGCTGTGGTTCCAAGGCTCTTCAGACACCTCCTGATACAGGCTGGCGGGGATGATGCACCACGAACGCGACAGCTGTCGTCGCTTTGTCGCAGGAGATGCCCTGAACGGGTTGCTAGCGTTCGGTGGGCAGGAGGAGGCCGAGCTGCGGGTGGTAATCGCCGAGGAACAGGGGCCTGGGGCCGGATTCATCGAGGAGACCGGCTTCGCGCAGGGTCACCAGCTCGCTGCGCCGCACGGCCACGCTGAGCTGATCGAGGCTTCGCAGCAGCTGCCGGGCCCCGGGCCCGGGGCTCGATGCGAGCGCGCCGAGGAGGGGTCTTGCGTCGCCAAACGGGACGACGACCGGCACGTCGTCGTCTTCGATCATTCGGTAGCGTGTGGCGATTTCCGGGAAGTCGAAGCTGCGGCGGAGCGCCTCGATTTTTTGCGCATCGAGGTCGGCCACCTGGAAGAGTTTCGTGAAATAGTTGGCGAAGGTGGCAGGCGCGGTGAGGTCGAGTTCTTCGCCAGCGAGCGATGCTTTGTTGAACTGATGCTCGGCGACTCCGGCGGCCAGCCGGTAGAGGTCGCCGGGAAGTTCGTTCGGTTCGGGTGTGAAGACGACGAATCGGCCGCCGCCGGGGAGTCTCCCCTCGCGGTTGCAGCGGCCGGCTGCCTGCGCGAGGGAATCGAGCGGCCCCATAGCGCGCCACACTTCGGGGAAGTGGAGGTCGACCCCGGCCTCAACGAGCTGTGTCGCGACGAGCAGGCATGGCTGACCGGTGGCAAGTCGGGCGCGGACGTCTTCGAGCACCGTTCGCCGGTGGGCCGGGCACATTCGCGTCGAGAGGTGGACGGCGTGCGGATGACGGCCTTCCGCGAGCGAAAACAGCTCGCGGGCGGCAGCGCGGGTATTGACGATGACCATCGCCTGCGTGCTACGGGTGACTTCTGCGGCCACCTCGGCCCAGGTGAGCGGCAGGGGGCGCCATTCGGCGTTGACCCGGCGGCTGGTCTTAAATAGCCGAGCCGGGTTCGGCACAATCGGTCGAACGGCAGCCGGGTCGATGAGCGGGCGGCCCGGGGCGGGTCCGAGCGGGGCCGTCCATGCCGGCTGGGTGGCGGTTGAGAACACGACGGTGCAGCCGTAGCCGGAGACCAGCTGCTTCAGTACGGAGACCGTTGGTTCGAGGATGCCCGGTGGAATGAGCTGGCACTCGTCGAGGACGATGACCGACCGAGGGATGCGGTGGAGCTTTCGGCAGCGAGTCGGGTGGTTGCTGAAGAGGGATTCGAAAAACTGCACGGACGTGGTGATGATGATGGGCGCATCCCAGTTCTCGGCGAGGAGTTCCGCGCGCGTGAGTTCTTCGTTGGTTTGTGGTGGCTGTTGTTCTCCTGAGTGGTGTTCGAGGACGAAATGCCCAGAGCCATCCAGCGCCCTGCGAAAAGCAGCCGCGGTCTGCTCAATAATGGTCAGGTAGGGAAGTACGTAGATGATCCTGCGAAGTCCCTGAGCGCGGGCGTGGGCAAGGGCGAACCAAAGCGAGGCGAGCGTCTTGCCTCCGCCAGTCGGGACCTCAAGGGTGAAAAACCCGGTGGGTTCTGTTGCAACGCGGTCTGCACACTGCAGCACCTCCTCGCGCATTGCCCGCACTTCGGGCTTTGCCCGGGAATTGGCGCGTACCGTCTCGAGGTGAGCGCCCAGGCTGGCGAGCGCTGCTTCCGGGTCGAGCGACGGCGCCATGCGCAGCGCCTGGTGCCCCGGCGAGGACCACGCCTCGGCGTCGAGCCGGTCCGCATCGACCAGGCACGAAAAAATAAGCCGGATGGCGAGGTCGAGCCCGTCGGAGCGCTGGCGCGACCCGAGGATGGATTGGAGTGTCAGCCCTTCGGCGTGGGCAAGGTCCGCGAAACGGTGTGCCCGGTCGATGACGCGTCCAACATCGATGGTGCACCGCTCGGGTCGGGACGTGAGCTGTCCGACGTCGGAGAGAGAGGGCAGGCCAGCGTGGTGCCCGGCGACGGCGAAGGCCACCTCGACCGCTCCCTGCTGGACGGCCAGCGCCGCGCCGTGCGCTGCATGTTCGACGGCCCAGTCCCGCGCGAGGAGTCGGTGCTGCTGGAACTCGTCGGAATACTTGCCGAGGTCATGGAGCAGGCCCGCAGCGAAGGCGATGTCCTCCGGGAGCCCGGCGTCCCGGGCGAAGTCCCGGGCTCGTTCTGCAACCGCCTGCAGATGGTCCCTGAGGAGCTGCCAGGAACCATCGGGGCCGGCTCCGCGGGCGTAATACGGCATGGCCGGATGATGGGAAGAGCGTGCGTGGTGAGTCAACCGCGCTTTTCGCCCCCGCGAACCAACCCTCGACCGCTGGCGGGGAGCCCTTGCGTGGCCAGTCGTGACGAACTGCCCGGCGGCGGGGGAGGTTCAGGCGACGGCGGAGCCCGGGGTGTGGTGGGGGGTGGGAAGGCCGGCGGGCAGGCGGACGGCCGGGTCGTGGGTGCGGGCGGCGGCGAGGTCGCGCTGGGCCCGGCGGAGGAAGTCGCGCACTTCGAGCTCGCCCTCGTAACCGGTGAGGGAGACCACGGGCATGAGGCGGCCGGCAAGTTCGGGCGGGATGCAGGAACCGATGGCCGGGAGCAGCGCATCGGCTTTCTGGGCGGCGGTGGCGAGGCGGTCATCGGCGATGATGGCAGCGAAGATGGGCCCCTGCAGGTGGGCGACGAAATCGCCCTCGCCGACGGCGTGGCGCAGGGCCCGCCCGAGGGCGGGGAGGAGCTTTTCTTCGCCGTTCTTGAGCGTCTCGTAGCCGGCGATGTCGGTCAGCGCGAGGGAGAAGCCGCGGCCGTTGCGGACGGAGCGCATCATCTGGCGGCGGAGTTCAAAGACGAAGTGCCGGCTGTTGGGCAGGCTGGTGGTTTCGTCTTCGTAAATGCGGCCGCGAAGGCGGTCGATGGCGCGGTGGAAGCGCCGGCCCTGCTCGGATTCTTCGTACCAGAACTGGAGGTGCACGGCGATGAAGAGCAGGGTGGTGAAGCCGAGGACGAAGAGGTTGGTGCCTCCGCCGCGGGCGATGACGGTCTGGGCCTGGACGCAGAAGACGAGGACCCAGACGGCGAAGGTCGCGGGGCGGAGCAGGCGCACGAGGATGGGGGTTTCGACCGAGCCGAGGGCGGACTGGTCGGCCTGGGGCAGGAGGAACGCGTTCAGGACGGGCGGTTTTTGCATAAGGGACCCCGCGCTATCTCACTGAGAGATTTCGTCCGCGGGGTCATGGTTGCGCAGGGACGGTTTGTAAACGGTGCGTAATTCGTGACCGCTCAGCGCTTCGGCGGCGGCAGGGTCTGGAGGTATTCGTGGATGGCTTCGGCGGCGCGGCGGCCGTCGGCCATGGCGGTAACCACGAGGTCGGCGCCGTTGACGTTGTCGCCGCCGGCGAAGACGCCGGGCCGGGTGGTGCGGCCTTTGGGGTCGACCTGGATGAGGGCCTTGCGGTCGGTCTTAATGCCCTTCGTGGTGCTGGGGACGACAGGGTCGGCACCGTAGCCGATGGCGATGACGACGGCATCGGCGGGGATGATGAATTCGCTGCCGGGGACCGGGATAGGGCGACGGCGGCCGGATTCGTCGGGTTCGCCGAGCTGCATGCGCTGGCATTCGACGCTGACGACGTGTCCCTGTTCGTTGCCAATGATGCGGGTCGGCAGGGTGAGCATTTCGAAGCGGACGCCCTCTTCGCGGGCGTTCTTGCGTTCTTCTTCGCGGCCGAGCATTTCAGCTTCGGTGCGGCGGTAGACGCAGGTGACGTTCTCGGCGCCAAGGCGGACGGCGGTGCGAACGCAGTCCATGGAGGTATCGCCGCCGCCGATGACGACGACATCGTGGAGCGCGGGCAGGGGCTTGCGCAGGCGTTCGGGGAGCATCTCGAGGGGGAGGTTGCCGCGGACGAGGAACTCGGTGGCGGTGTAGACGCCTTCGAGGTCTTCGCCTTCGATGCCCATTTCGTTGCCAACGCCGGCGCCGGTGCCGAGGAAGACGGCGTGGAAGCCCTGGCGGAAGAGGTCGTCGACGGTGATATCGCGGCCGACGTAGGTGTTACAGATAAAGGTCACGCCCATGGCTTCGAGGTGGGCGATGTACTCATCGACGATGTTCTTGCGCATCTTGAAGTTGGGGATGCCGTAGACGAGGACGCCGCCGGGTTCGGGCCAGTATTCATAGACGGTGACGCTGTGGCCGCGGTCGGCGAGCTGTTCGGCGACGGCGAGGCCGGCGGGGCCGGAACCGATGACGGCGACCCGGTAGCCGGTGGGCTCGGGCATATAGCGGGGCATGGGGAAGCCACCGAGCTGCTGGCGCTGGTAATCAGTGCAGAAGGCCTCGAGCTTGCCGATGGTGACCGGGGGCTCGGACTTGCCGCCGGGGCGTATGGCGAAGCCGACGACGCAAGCGCCTTCGCAGAGCTTTTCCTGCGGGCAGAGGCGGCCGCACATCTCGGGGAGGTTGGAGGTTTCGCGGAACTTGTCGGCGGCGCCGAGGATATCGCCAGCTTCGAGCAGCGCGAGGGCGCCCGGGATGTCGTTGTGGACGGGGCAGGCCTCCTGGCACGGGGCGGAGGGGCACTGGATGCAGCGCGACGCCTCGATGCGGGCGGCGTTCAGGTCGAACCCGAGATAGGTTTCCTCGAAGTTGCGCTTGCGCTCTTCGGGATCCTGCTTGGGGACAGGCTGAACGCTGATGGCGAGGCGGCGGGCGACGTCGTTGGCCATGCTGCTCCGATGCCGGGGTCCGGCGATGTTCCAGGGTGCACCGATCGTACCGGAGGGAGCGGAGGAATGGAATGCGAAGGCGTCAGCCGCCGGCGGACCGCCGCTGCTGGTACTCGCGGTCAGCGCGCTTGCCGCGATACACGCGCATATCGATGGCGCGCGTGACCTGCGGTTCGAGGCGAAAGAGGAGGCGCGGCTCGGTTCGCATGTTGGCGAAGAAGGCTTCGACTGCAGGTGCGTTGGCGGGGTCGCCGCGGCCGACGTACTTGTCGGCGAGGGCGCGGGAGATCGGCCAGATATCGAAGTCGGGGAGTTCCAATGGGGTGCAGAGGCCATCGAACTCGACGTGGCCGGTGAGCGGCGGCCCGGATTCGATGCAGAGCGACGCGCGGGGGTCGCGGAGGAGGTGCTTGCACCAGACGCGGTTGTAGGTGCCGGTGATCCAGATGCCGTCGTCGCGGTGGAGCCACCAGACGGGGACGGTGTAGGGCATGCCGTCCCGGCGGAGGGTGGCGATGACACCGACGGTGGGGAGCTGGAGGAATTCGGCGAGGGTCTCAGGACTCATCCGGGGCATGCGGCGCGGGCTCCTCTGCTGGGGCGGCGGGCTCCGCGGGCGGCGGGGCGGGCGGCTCGCGGAAGACGGCCATCAGGATGCGGTCATCGTACCGTCCATCGACCCAGGTGTGGCCGCGCTGGCAGCCCTCGATGGCGAAGCCGGCGGCGAGGAAGCAGCGGCGGGCGCGTTCGTTGGAGGCGAGAACGGCGAGCCAGACTTTGCGGAGGTTGCGGAGGCGGAAGGCGTACTTGACGAGGAGGCGGACGACATCGCGGCCGTACTTGCGGTTCTGGTAATCGCGGTCGCCGATGGTGATGCGGAGTTCGGCGGTGCGGGCGGCTTCATCGATATTGGTGAGGAGGCAGTGGCCGATGATTTTGCCGCCCTGGACCTCGATGGCAAACCAGGAGGGCCGGGGCGATTCGCGGATGGCGGCTTCGAACTCGGCGAGGAGGTGCTCCGGCGGCTGCGGGATGGGCACGGCTTCGCCTCCCAGGAGCTGGAGCTCGACGTCGTTGTGGAACTCGAGGAGCTTCTCGAGATAGTCGCGGCGCATGGGCCGGAG
Organism: Tepidiforma sp.; assembly: GCF_034433535.1. GTDB lineage: Bacteria > Chloroflexota > Dehalococcoidia > Tepidiformales > Tepidiformaceae > Tepidiforma. The sequence goes on along the minus strand of NZ_DAOUAO010000164.1, from coordinate 1,224 downwards.
GATGACTTTTTCGCCTTTGAGCATGGGCGGAGTCCGGGGCACGGGATGAGGGGTTCCACGACGGGTATCGGCGGGCTGCCGGGCACAGAACAGACGACAAGGCGCTGATGCTCGAAACTTAGGGCGATGCCAAATCATCACACGCTGCCCAAGGGAAGGCTGCGAGCGGGAATCTTCCGGGCGGCGCGCCCCGACACGCGATTTCGGCTGCTGGTGAGCTTTTCGTGCGTCATCGCGACGCTGGGGCTGGCCGGGGATTCGCCGGCGGTGGTGATCGGGGCGATGCTGGTGGCGCCGCTGCTGGGGCCGATCATGGCGCTGGCGCTGGCGCTGCTGGGCGGCGCGCGGCGGGAGCCGATTGCGCCAATGTGGGCGCTCGGGGAAGGGGTGGTGACCTCGATCGCGCTCTCGTACGTCCTGGCGGAGGCCTTGCGGGCTTCACCGTTCGCGATTCTCGAGACGGTGCCTGCTGAGGTGATGGCCCGGACGCGGCCGAATCCGCTGGACCTTGGCATCGCGCTGGCTGGCGGCGCGGTGGGAGCGTTCGGGCTGGTGCGGCTGCGCGCGGCGGATGCTCTGCCGGGGGTGGCCATCGCGACAGCCCTGATGCCGCCGTTGTGCACCGTGGGCATCGGGCTTTCCCTGGGGGACCGGGGCATCTGGGGCGGGGCGCTGCTGCTGTTCGTGACGAACCTGAGCGCAATCATGGCGGCGGCGGCGTTTGTGTTCCTGATGACGGGGATACGGCATCGCACACCCACGCACCCGGGACCGCGGCTGCTCATCGGACTGGTGCCGGTCGTGGTGGTTGGCGTTGCGCTGGCGGGGCTCACGACGCGGGCTGTGCAGGAGGCGCGGGAGGAGGACCTGCTGACGACTTCGGCGCGGGAGGCGGTGGCGAACCTGTTTCCCGGCGCCGAGGTCGAGCGCGTGACCCGTTCGAGCGGCGAGGGAGGCAGCGTACGGGTGCGGGTGGAAGCGCAGGTAACCCGCGAGGCGACGCTGGAGGATGCCGAGACGATCCAGGCGTATATGGCGCAGCGGACGGGGAAGCGGATTCAGCTGGTGCTGGTGGCGACCCCGTCGCTGGTGCTGGACCCGGCGAACCCGCCCCCGCGCTCCGTGCCGATCCTGACGCCGACCCCGACGCCGACGGCGACCCCGACGCGTACGCCGACCTCGACGCCGACGCCGGGGCGCAGCCCGTCGCCGACGGGGACGGCT
>NZ_DAOUAO010000163.1:0-7594 GCF_034433535.1 Tepidiforma sp. | reverse complement strand
GGAGCTGGGGAAGTCGGAGGTGCTGAAGGAGGTCGTGAGCTACGCGGAACCGACCGCGGCGCACCTGTACGATGCCGCGCGCAAGGGGGACCCGGCCTGCGAGGCGGAGATTCGGAACGGGGGGCACATCCTGGGGCTCGCACTCGGCAGCCTGGCGAACGTGCTTAACCCGGACGCGATTACGCTCTCGGGCGGGCTGCTGGCAATGGGGGAGATGCTGCTCGAACCGATGCGGGCGGCGATGCGGTCGATGGTGTACGGGGCGGCGGGTGCGGCGAACGTCCGGCTGAGCGAGCTGGGCGAGAACGCGGGGCTGCTCGGGGCGGCGGCGGTGGCGCTGGAGTACCTCGAGGGGAGCTGAGGTTCGGAAATGGCGCGAGCCGCCCGTTCGGGCGGCCCGCGGTTGTCGGCTGGGAGGGAGACGAATCAGATACGGCCGGCCATCTCGCGGAGGCGGCGGATGCGCTCATCCAGCGGCGGGTGGGTGCTGAAGAGGTTGGCGAGTCCTTCGCCGCGGAAGGGGTTGGCGATGTAGAGGGCGGAGACCGCCTCCTGGGCAGGGGTCGGCTCCATGGGCATGGCGGCGATGCCGAGCTTTAGCTTTTCGAGCGCGCTGGCCAGGGCGAGGGGGTCGCCGGTGACGCGGGCGCCGGTTTCATCAGCGGCGTACTCACGCGAGCGGCTGATGCCGAGCTGGAGCAGCGTGGCAGCGATGGGCGCAATAAGGATGACGATGAGCGCGACGAGTGGGTTTTGTTCACGGTCGCGGCCGCCAAAGATGGAGGTCCACATGAGGACCTGGGCGATCATCGAAATGGCGCCGGCGATAGTCGCGACGATGGAGCTGGTGAGGATGTCGCGGTTTTTGACGTGGCCCATTTCGTGGCCGATGACGGCGCGCAGCTCGCGGACGGTGAGGAGCCGCCGGATGCCGGTGGTGACGGCGACCACGGCATGGTTGGGGTCCCGACCGGTGGCGAAGGCGTTGGGCGAGGGGTTTTCGACCACATAGATGCGAGGCATAGGCATGCGGGCGGCCTCGGCCACTTCGCGGACGATGGCGAAGAGGCGCGGGTCATCGGCCTCGGAGATTTCGTGTGCGCCAGCCATGGCGAGGGCGAGCCGGTCGCTGAACCAGTAGGCGAAGAAGTTCATCACGCCGGCAAACACGAGGAAGACGAGGGCCCCGCCGGTACCGCCGATAAAGCCGCCGACGGCAACCAGCAGGCCGGTAAGGGCAGCGAGCAGGACGGTGGTCTTGACGAAGTTCATGGGTGGGACGTGGCTACCTCCTGCAATCGAGTATAGCTGCCGCCGAGAGCGGGGCGGGGTTCGCAAACGGGAAAGGCCGCTGAACCCCGTCTTTATTTTCAGGGATCGAAATGGCCCATGTCCTGCGTACCGTCTGTACCCGGCCCGCGCCCTCGACCTCGAGCGGGCCGGGAAACACCGCAAGGGGGTTCTCGATGAGGTTTGTTCGAATGCGGGGCGCCGTGTTGCTTGCCGCGGCCGGCATTGCGGCCATTGGGATGGCCTGCGGCGGCGACGACGAGGAAGAAGAGGCGAGTCCGATTCCGACGGCCCCGGCGGCGACGGCGGACATCGTCGACACGGCCGTGGCCGCTGGCAACTTCACCACGCTGGCGAAGGCGCTGGAAGAGGCCGGGCTGGTGCAGACGCTGAAGGGCGAGGGGCCGTTCACGGTGTTCGCGCCGACGGACGAGGCGTTCGCGGCGCTCCCGGCGGGCACGCTGGATTCTCTCCTGGCCAACAAGGATGAGCTGACGAAGGTGCTCACCTACCATGTGGTGGCTGGCCGGGTGACCTCGGACCAGGTTTCGACCATGACTGAGGCGACCACGGTGGAGGGCTCGAAGCTCATGATCCGCGTCGAAAATGGCCAGGCGCGCATCAACGATGCGACGGTGGTCACGGCGGATGTGCAGGCAACGAACGGCGTCATCCACGTGATCGACCGGGTGCTGATCCCCGAATAGGTCCGGAAGCAGGCGAACTCGCAGCGGGCAGGGAGCTCTCCCGGCCCGCTGCCTGTGCGGCCAGGGAGGCAGCTACCGGGCCATGCCGTGGTATTCCGGGTTGGGGAGGACGCCGGCGCCGCTCATGAGCCGATTGGTGAAGTTGAACATGGCGGTCACCTCGACGATGTCCCAGGCGTCCTCGTCGCTGAAGCCGACAGTGCGGAGCTCGTCGATGTCGTCTTCGGTGACGGTGACCGGGTCGAGGGTGAGTTTGACGGCGAAATCGAGCATGGCCATCTGCTTCTCGGTGAGGCCGGCCTTGCGGTAGTCCAGGGTAATGCGGTCGCCTTTGACGGGGTCCTTGAGGATGGCGCGGAGGGCGAAGCCGTGGGCGGTGAGGCAATAGAGGCACTGGTTCTGCATGGAGACGACGACCGCAATCATCTCGCGCTCGGCCTTGCCGAGGCCGGGGGTCGGCTCCATGACGGACTGGTAGTGGGCGTACCACTTGAGCATGCGGTCGCCGCGCCAGGCGAGGGCACGGAAGACGTTGGGAACGAAGCCGAGGCGTTCTTCGAGCTGGGCGAACAGGGCGCGGGCCTCTTCGGAGAGCTGGTCGCGCTCGAGGACGGGGAACCACGAGATGCGTTCGCTGGTCATGGGGGGAGAATGCGCGGGGTGTGGGCGTGCGTCAACGGGCGGGTCAGTTGACGCGAGGGTCGGCGGGGGCCCAGGCGAAGAGGGCGAGCTTGCCGGGCTGGCGGCGGAGGGCGCGGCGCCAGAGGGTGGTCGGGTCGGCGGTGAAGGCGTCCTCTTCGAGCGCGGGGACGACGAACCAGGCTTCCTCTTCGATTTCGCCCTCGAGCTGGCCGGCGGACCAGCCGGCGTAGCCGGCAAAGACGCGGGCGGATTCGAGCGCGGCGGCGAGGTCTTCGGGAGGGCGGGAGAGGTCGACGAGGCCGGTACGGCCGACCACGGCGGTTGCGGGCGTGAAGCCGGGGCGAAACTGGCCGAGCGCGATCGCGGCGGTTGGCTCGACCGGGCCGCCCTGGAAGATGACGGGCGGTGCGGCGGCGAGTTCGGCGAAGGCGGGCAGGTGCTCGTGGACGGGCGCTGAGGAGAGCGGGCGGTTGAGGACGAGGCCCATGGCACCGTTTTCGTCGTGGAGGCAGACGAGGACGACGGTGCGGAAGAAGTTGGGGTCGACGAGCGAAAGGGAGGCAACGAGGAGCCTGCCGGCGAGCGATTCGGCCACGGTGGGATCATGCCGAAGGCGGCGGGCAGAGGCCAGCGGCCGGCGGCTACAGGCGCGGGAGGGGGTGCGGGGGCCGGACGAACGTGCCGGCGGTGACCGTCAGGCGGGGACGCCGGGCTGAGCGGATTCGTGGAGGCCGATGATGCCGCGGGCGGCGAGGTCGGCGAGGTCGCCCGGGGTGAGGCCCAGCTCGGCGGCAAGGACCTCGGCGGTGTGCTGTCCGAGCAGCGGTGCGGGCTGGAGTTCGACTTCCGAGTCGCTCAGGTGGATGGGCGGCCCGAGGAGCTGGAATTCGCCAACGGTGGGGTGGTTGATGGTCCTGATCATGTTGCGGGCGCGGAGATGGCGGCTGGCGAGGATGTCTTCGGTATCGAAGACGGCGCTGCAGGGCACGCCGTGGGCGGCGAGGTGTTCCATGGCTTCGAACTTGGTCCGCTGGCGGGTCCATTCGGCGATGATCTCCCAGAGGGCGTCGCCGTTGGCGTGCCGGTCGCGGACGGTGGCGAAACGGGGATCGAGCCCGAGCTCAGGGCGGTCGATGGCGGTGACGAGGGCGTCCCACATGCGGGAGGTGACGACCATGATGTAGAGGTAGTCGTTCGGCCCGCCGGGGGCGCAGGGGTAGAGGTCGGTGGGGACGACGGTGCGGTTGCCGCGGCGCTGGATGGGGCTGTCGCGCCATTCGCGCTGGGCCATGGGTTCGCGCATGAAGTTGGCGATGACTTCCTGCATGGAGATTTCGACTATCTGCCCGCGGCGGGTTTTCTGGCGCTGTAGGACGGCGGCGAGGATGCCGAGGGCGGTGTGGACGCCGGAGCCGGTATCGCCGAAGGTGGCGCCGGGGCGCATGGGCGGACCATCGGGGGTGCCGGTGACGCTGAAGGCCCCGCCAGCGGCCTGAGCGACCATATCGAAGCAGAGGTATTCGGCGTACGGGCCGGTGGTGCCAAAGCCCTTGATGGTGGCATAGATGATGCCGGGATTGATGGCGCTCAGGGTTTCATAGGCGAGGCCCAGCTTCTCCATGGTGCCAAAGGAGAAGTTTTCGACGACCACGTCGAAGCGCGGAACGAGATGGAGGAAGAGGTCGCGGCCCTCCGGCGTATCGAGGGCGATCGCGAGGCTCTTCTTGTTGTTATTGAAGGAGAGGAAGTAGTAGGAGTCGCGGCCCTTTCCTGCGACGTGGCGGCCAGGATCGCCGACGCCGGGGCGCTCGACTTTGACGACCTCGGCGCCGAGCCAGGCGAGATACTGGGTGCAGGTGGTGCCGGCTTCGTACTGGGTGAGGTCGAGGACTTTGAGGCCATCGAGTGCTGCCATGGCGGACCCCCGGGGCCGGGATGCCGGGGAGTGTAGCAACGCCTGCGACGCCTGTCGCGGGGGTTAGGGACCGGAGCGGCTCCCGCGGCCGGGGCGAGGGGTGAGGGCCTTCGCCCCGGCCAGCGGGATGTGTCGTCCGGAAGCCGCCCGGGACGGCTCTGGATGCACCGCGGCCGTGACGACGGCTCGCGCTCGAGCACGCCCACGTCCCGGGCCGCCGCGGACGTTTCACGGGCGCCGGCCGAGGTGACCGTTGCGCACGAGGGACCCGAGGGTGTCGCAGATGACGCGGGTGGCCATCAGGGAGGTGATGTCGGAGCAGTCGTAGGGCGGCGAGCACTCGACGACTTCGATGCCGGCCAGGGGCTCCTTCGCGATGAGCTGGATGAACTTGAGCACTTCGCGAGGGAGGAAGCCGCCCGGCTCGGGCCAGCCGGTGCCGGGGACGAAGGCGGCGTCGAGGCAGTCGACATCGAAGCTGAGCCAGACGGCATCGGCGCCATCCCAGGCCACCTCGAGCGCCCGGCGGGCGGCCTCTTCGATGCCCATTTCCACGCAGTCATTGACCGTGAGGATCGTGGTGCCGCGCTCCCGGCCCGCCTTCACTCCGGGCCGCGGGGCCTGCCACCCGCCGATGCCGATCTGGACGAGGTTGGTGGCCGGGACGTTCGGGATATTCGTCGCGTGGAACCAGGGCGTGGTGTGCATCCGCTCGTCCAGGTCGTACTCCTGGGTATCGACGTGGCGGTCGAAGTGGATGATGCCGAGCTTCTTGCTCCCGAGGTGTTCGGCGACGCCGCGGACGGTGGCGTAACCGATGGAGTGGTCGCCGCCGAGCACCACGGGGAAGGCGCCGCTGGCGTAGACGTGGCTGACCGCCTTCGCAATCTGGTCGAACGTCTTTTCGATGTTGGCCGGGATGGTGAAGACATCGCCGAGGTCGGCAATAGTGAGCGACTCCCGGAGGTCGACGCCCAGCTCGAAGCTGTAGGTGCCGTAGAGGGCGGAGATTTTGCGGATTCCCTGGGGTCCGAAGCGCGTCCCCGGGCGGTAGGTGGTGCCGCCATCGAAGGGAGCGCCGAGGATGGCGACATCGAACTGCCCGCATTTCCGCACATCCTCCAGGTAGGGGGCTTTCAGGAAGGTGTTGATGCCGGCGAAGTGCGGGAGTTCGCCGCGGCTGAAGGTGGGGATGGTGCGGTCGCGGAGGGAATCGGCGGCGGGCAGGCCGAGTTCGAGGCCCCGGGCGACCTCCTCCTCCCAGCGCGTCGTGGGGAGGCTGGCCTCGGCCTCGACGGCGTAGCGGGCTTCGGGGCCGTAGCGGTCGTGCAGGTGGAGAGGGTTGTGCGAGTGGGTCATGGCATCCTCCGGGCAGGCTGAGTTGGGCAGTGCGGGGCATCCGCACGCTGGCTGACGTTCACGGGCGAACGAGGATGTCGCGGCAGCGGTCAGACCGGGACCTCGACCGACCCGACCAGGGAGAGCACCCGGTCGCGCAGGTCGAAGAAGGCAGGCTCCCGGCGCAGCGACGGCGAGCGCTGGCGGGGGAAGGGCACCGGCACGTCGGCTCGGACGCGGCCGGGGCTGGCGGCGAACACGTAGATGCGCTCGGAGAGGTAGACGGCTTCGTCGACATCGTGGGTGACGAGCACGATGGTGGTGCCGGTCTGGAGCCAGAGGTCGCGCAGGAATTCGTGCATGCCGGCCTTGGTCTGGACATCGAGGGCGGCGAACGGCTCATCGAGCAGGAGGACCTCCGGCCCGGTGGCGAGGGCGCGCGCGATCGCGACGCGCTGCCGCATGCCGCCGGAGAGCTGCGACGGGCGGGCGTTGCGCCAGTCCCTGAGCCCGACGACGCCGAGGTAGTAGTCGACCACTTCGCGGGCGGCGCGGCGATTGACGCCGGCCAGTTCGAGCCCGAGCGCGATGTTCTGTTCGACCGTTCGCCAGGGCAGGAGCGAATACGACTGGAAGACGACGCCGCGGTCCGGACCGGGGCCGAGAATGGGCTGGCCTCCGATGAGCGCCGTCCCGCTGGTCGGGGACTCGAGACCGGCGAGGATGTTGAGGAAGGTGGACTTGCCGCAGCCGGAGGAGCCGACGATGCTGACGAACTCGCCCGGCTGGATGGCGAGGCTGATGTCGTAGAGCACCGGAACGGTCCGCCCGCGGACGGTGAACTGCTTGGAAAGGTTGCGGGTTTCGAGGCTGGCGCTCATGGCGGTTACTCCTGGGACCAGGGGGCGATGCGGTTGCGCAGGTGCCGGAGGGCGAGGTCGGTGGTGAGGCCGATGAGGCCAATGACGACCAGGACCGCGAAAATTTCGTCGACGCGGAGGAACTTGCCGGCGATCGAGATGCGCCTCCCGAGTCCTTCATCGGCGGCGAGCACTTCGGCCACGACGATCAGGTTCCAGGCGGCGGCGAGGTTGACGCGGGCGGTATCGATGATGCCGGGGAGCGTGTGCGGCAGGATGATGTGGCGGAACAGCTGGGGCGTGCTGGCACCGAGGGTGCGCGCGACGCGGACCAGCTCGGTCGGCACCTGCCAAACCGTGTTGGCGACCATGATGGTGTTGAAGAAGACGGTGCCGAGAATGATGAGGGTGACCTTGGGCTCCTCGCCGATGCCCTGCCAGATGAGCAGCAGGGGCACGAACGCCGTGGCGGGCAGGTAGCGGAGGAAGCCGATGAACGGCTCGAAGAGGGCGTTGACGGCACGGTACGAGCCCATGGACAGGCCCACCGGGATCGCGATGGCGAGGGAGATGGCGAACCCGATGCCCACGCGCCGCACGCTGGCGGCCGTGTCCGTGAAGAGCTGACCGCTGGTGAGGAGACGCTCGAAGGCCGACAGGACGTCGGTGGGCAGGGGCAGGAAGACGCGGCTGACCGCCCCGCTTGCGGCGAGGAGCGTCCAGAGGACAAACGGAAGGGCGAATGACAGCGCAGCCAGGCCGACCAGCGCCGGCCGGGGGACCTGCCCCCCAAACTGCAGCGCCGTGCGCTGGCGCCGCCCGCCGAGGGGCCGCGGGCGGAC
>NZ_DAOUAO010000162.1:0-1659 GCF_034433535.1 Tepidiforma sp. | reverse complement strand
ACTTCGATCTGGAACGCCTGGGTCGGCTGCCCGAAGCGGGACTGCCGGATCACCTGCGCATACATCTTCGCCGGCACATGGCCCAGCGGCGGCATCTCGCCGATTTCGTACAGGTCCTTCAGGGTCTCGGTCGTCATCGTCTTCACTCCGTGAGCTCATCGGGCGGGCTGCAGCCTGTCCCTTCGCGTGTGGTGCCGGCGCCGGCCGGGTCCACGTAATGCTACCCGAAGCCCATCGACCAGTAAATGGGGATTCGCTTGGAGCTATAGCCGAAGCGTATACCTCAGGCAAAAGACCCGACGAGGATTTCGCGAAACTCTCGTGCGCTCCGGTAGCACGCATCCACCACCGCGTGCGCGGCCCGCGCGGTCGAAAAATCCGGGAAGGCCGGCCGCCCGTCCCGCACCGCCTGCAGGAAGGCGACGTCCTCGAGCATCCCCTGCCGCGCCAGTTCCGCCTCGCCCGGGGTGAGCCCGGCCAGCGCCACGTAGCGCTCGAACACCTCATCGGCGCTCAGCTCCTGGAGCGGTCCGCTCCGGCCCTGGTACCGGATCGGGCCGAGGAAATCGTGGTCGGTCGCGAAATACCCACCCTCGAAGAACACCTCGAGGAACCGCGTCGACGGCCGATCGTCGAGGCTGTGCCAGACCGAGCTCAGGGTCGTCTGGTGCCCGCCCTCGTGCTGGAACGTCACCAGCGCGACGTCTTCGATGCCCGGGTGCCCCGGCGTGGCCTCCCGCGTATGGCAACGCACGGCCCGAATCTCGCCGAACAGCCAGCGGAACACGTCGACATCGTGAATCGAGTGCTCGATGAGCGTCCCGCCCCCGGCGCGTTCGAAGCTGCCGCGCCAGGTGCTATTGTAATGCCCGCGCACCGGGAAGAACTGGTCGTCGCGCAGGTGTGCGGTCAGCAGCGGGCCCAGCCCCGGCGCCGAGATCAGCTCCGCCAGTACCGTCAGCACCGGCGAGTAGCGCAGCACCAGCCCGACCTGGTTGATGACCCCCGCCCGGTCGACCGCCGCCGCCATCGCATCGACCTCGTCCAGCGTCCGCGCCAGCGGCTTCTCGCAGAAAATATGCAGGCCACGCGCCGCCGCCGCCTCCACCAGCGCCGGGTGTTCTGCCGTCTCCGTGCAGATGTAGACGCAGTTGAGGCCCGGGTACTCCAGCAGCTCCTCGGCGGTGTCGGTGACCAGCTCCGCGCCGGTGATCGCCGCGAACGCCTCAGCCCGGGACCGGTCGCGGTCGCACACCGCCACGTACCGGGCCTCGACCACGCCCGAGCGAATGGCGCCGCGCAGGTTGCGCGAGTGGAAGCGGCCGATGTGGCCGCAGCCGATGAGACCGACGACAGGAATGGGCACCGGGAATACCGCCTGGGCGAATTTGCGGGCATTTTACGGCCGCCTTGCTGCCCGCTGGTGAACCCGCCGGGCACCGGTCGCATCCTGTTGCTACGGCCGCCAGCGGAAGGATCCACCTGGGGGCGCAAGTGACCTTCCGCGGGCGGCCGTTCTCTGTCTCCTTCAGGCCCCGCAAAGGTTGCGTTTGCCCGCCCGGCATCCGAAACTCACGGTGTTCCCCGGTAGCTCAACGGTAGAGCGCGCGGCTGTTAACCGCTAGGTTCGAGGTTCGAATCCTCGCCGGGGAGCCATCC
>NZ_DAOUAO010000161.1:0-5093 GCF_034433535.1 Tepidiforma sp. | reverse complement strand
GTTGAAGGTTGGAGGTTGGAGGTTAAAGGTTGGAGGTTGAAGGTTAAAGGGTGGAGGTTGGAGGTTACGAGTTGCACGTTCGACCACCTCTCGGCTCCCGGCTCCCGGCTCGCGGGCGGGGAGGGTGGGGTGCGGGGCTCCAACCTCCTCTATACTCCGAGTCCATGAGCAGTAGCGCGCTCCGCCGCAAAGCCCAGGCCGATGCCATCCTCGAGCGGGCGGCCTTCCAGCTCGGAGACCTCCTCCGCGAGGCCTGCGAAGAGCTCCGCCCCTTCCCGCCCTTCCCTAACGCGCTCTTCACCAACGCCATCGAGGTCGACCTCGGCCCCCTTGCCACCGACCCCGACCTCGGCTGCATCGTGGTGGCGGAAGACGGCGAGCTGTACGAGCTCCAGATGGGCATCGACCATGACGCCATCGAGCTGACCGGCTCGTGGGACCCGGTGACCGCGCGCAAGGAAACGCTGAAGAAGGTCGAGCTCCACCCCCGCGATGCCGTGCTCTACACCTACGAAGCCCTCCGGCTTGTGACCGAGCACCTGCTCGAGCGCGACGCCGAACGCGAGGCCCGCTGATGCGGCGGCTCGTGCGGGTCGCCCTCGTTGCCGCCGTGGTCACCGCGGCGCTCTACCTCGCCGTCCGCTGGCTGCGCGCCCGCACGAGCGCGCCCGGGGTCGGTGCTGCTCCCGGCTGGGCGCCGCCGACGGTCGAGCCGGTGCCCACCGTCGAAGAGGACGCCGCCCTCGAGCTGGAGATCGCCGATGCCGAGGCCGAGGGCATGCGCGCGCCCGATTGGGAGCCCGCCATCGATGTGGCGATCGATGAGGCCGGCCACATCGTCGAACCCGAGCCCGTCGCCATCGAGGCCGAGGTGGTCGATGAGCCGCCCGCAGCGGAAGCGCCGGCCCCGGCCGAACCGCCCGCTCCGCCGTCCGAACCGGAGGAGCCGCCCGCCTTCGCCCCGGAAGCCCTGGAGACGGCGCCGCTGCCCGGGGAGGACGCCCTCGAGGCCGAACCGCTCCCCGCGGACGGGCACGAGCTGCGCTCCCTCGCCCAGGAAGTCGCGGCGCTGCAGGCCGAGGAGGCCTTCCTCGAGGCGGTCGAACGCGCCGCACGCGAGGCAGCCGCCGACGTCCCTGCCGCCCGGCCGGGGGGAGCCCCGGAAGCTGCGCCGGATTTCGGCCCCATGCTGGAGGCGAGCGAAGACCTGCCGTGGGCCGTCATCGAGGAAGAATCCGCCGCCCCGGCCGATGAGCCGCTGCCAGCGGCGCCCGCTCCCGCGCCGGCCGAGCCCGATGTGGTCCTGACCCGGTTCGAGGAGCTCGCCGCCATGCCGGAGGACGCAGCGGCGCCGGCCGCGCCGTCCGCGGAAGCGCGGCCGCAGCCCGCAGCGCCGCCGCCAGCAGCCGAGGAGCCGCTGATGCAGAGCGTGGAGGAGGCCCTGCGCGACCTCGACCCCGCCCCCGTGCGGCCTCCCGCCCCGCGTACCGCCGAGTCGTACCTCGATGAGGGAAACGTGTACTTCAACGTCGGCCAGTTCACCCTCGCCATCGACCGCTACACGAAAGCCATCGAACTCGACCCCGACCTGACCGCGGCCTACTACAACCGGGCCAACGCGCTCACCCGCTCGGGCGAGTTCGAACGCGCGCTGGCCGATTACAACCGGGCCCTCGAGCTCGACCCGGACGACCCCGATGCCCTCAACAACCGGGGCATGCTCCACCTCTATCGCGGCCAGTACGCCGCCGCCCTGGCCGATTTCGATGCCGCCCTGCGGGTGGACCCCGGCGATACGACGGTGATGGTGAACCGCGGCCTGGCGCACCTGCACAGCGGCGATGCCGCGGCCGCGCTGGCCGATTTCCTAGCCGCGGCCGGTCTCGACGATGCCGACCCCGCGGCCCACTACGGCGTGGCCCAGGCCTCGGCGGTGCTGGGCAACCGCGAGGAGGCCCTCCGCCACGCGGCCCGGGCGATCGCGCTCGACAGCGGCTACGCGCGGGAGGCCGCCGCCGACCCGAAGCTGGCCATCCTCCAGGGTGATCCGGAGTTCCTGCGCATCCTCCGCGAGGCCGGCAAACAGGGCTGACCGACGCCAGGGCCGTCAACCTCCAACCTCCAACCTTCCACCTCTCACCTCTCCCGGCTCCCTGCTCCCACCTTCCACCTCCCACCTCCCACCTCCCACCTCCAACCTCCCCGCGGTAGACTGAACCACCCGCGATGTTCACCCACCTGCACACCCACACCGAGTACTCCCTGCTCGACGGCATGAGCAAGATCGGCCCGCTCATGGACCGGGTCAAGGCGCTCGGGCAGGAAGCCATCGCCATGACCGACCACGGCGCCCTCTACGGCGCCATCGACTTCTACCGCGAGGCCACCGCCCGCGGCATCAAGCCGATTATCGGCGTCGAGGCGTATGTGGCCCCCGGCAGCCGCTTCAGCCGCGAGAAGGGCGAGAATTCGCCGTACCACCTGGTCATGCTTGCCCGGAACCTCACCGGCTACAAGAACCTCATCGCCCTCGTCACCAAGGCCAACCTCGAAGGCTACTACTACAAGCCCCGCATCGATCGCGAGCTCATCGAAAAGCACTGCGAGGGTATCACCGTGCTCTCCGGCTGCCCCTCCTCCGAATTCCACCGGCGGGTGCAGGAGGGCGACCGCGAGGGCGCCATCGCCGTCGCGAAGTACTACCGCGAGGTGTTCGACGGCCACTACTACCTCGAAGTCCAGGACCACGGCGACGAGAAGTTCACCCGGCTCAACCCCGTGATCGCCAGCATCGGCAAAGAGCTCGGCATCCCCGTGGTGGCCACCAACGACAGCCACTACACCCTCCCCGAAGATGCCGAGGCCCACGACGTCCTGCTCTGCATCGGCACCAACGCCACGGTCGACCAGCGCGACCGCTACCGCTTCGACGGGCAGGGCTACTACCTGAAGAGCGAAGAGGAGATGCTCCGCCTCTTCCCGGAGAACCCCGAGTTCATCACCAACACGATGCTGGTCGCCGATGCCTGCGACCTCGACCTCCGCTTCGACCGCCAGCTCCTGCCCGAGCCGCCGGTGCCGCCGGGCCGCAGCAGCGATGACTACCTCGCCGAGCTCTGCTTCCGCGGCCTGCGCGAACGCTTCGAGGTCGTCACCCCCGAGCTCGAGGAGCGCCTCCGCTACGAGCTCGACGTCCTCCGGCAGACCGGCTTCACCGACTACATGTTCGTGGTCAAGGAGATCGCGGATTTCGCGCGCAAATCTGGCATCCGCATGGGCGTGCGCGGTTCGGCGGCGGCCTCGCTCGTCCTCTACGTCCTGCGCGTGACCGATATCGACCCGGTCGCCAACCGGCTCGTCTTCGAGCGGTTCCTCAACATCGAACGGCGCGAAATGCCGGATGTCGATTTCGACTTCGCCGACGACCGCCGCGACGAGATGATCCGCTTCGCCTACGAGCGCTACGGACACGACCGGGTGGCCCAGATCATCACCTTCGGCACCCTTGGGGCGAAGGCTGCCATCCGCGATGTCGGCCGCGCCCTCGGCATGAGCTACGCCGAGACTGACCGCGTGGCCCGGCTCGTGCCGGAGGTGCTGCACATCACGCTGCCCGAGGCGCTCGAACAATCGCACGAGCTGCGTGAGGCCTACGAGAGCGACCCGCGCGTCCGGCGCCTTGTCGATACCGCCCGCCGGCTCGAGGGCGTCGCCCGCCACGCCAGCACCCACGCCGCCGGCGTCGTCATCTCCCGCGACCCGCTCATCGAGCACGTGCCGCTCCAGCGGCCCACGCGCGGCGACGACGACAGCATCCCGATGACCCAGTTCGCCATGGAGCAGGTCGCGAAAATCGGCCTGCTGAAGATGGATTTCCTCGGGCTGTCGAACCTGACCATCCTCCAGCGCGCGACCGACCTTATCCGCGAGGCGACGGGCGAAACCATCGACCTGACCCGGCTGCCCGACGGCGACCCGAAGACCATGGAGATGCTCGGCAAGGGCGAAACCTTCGGGGTGTTCCAGCTGGAATCCGCGGGGATGCGCCGCTACATCCAGGAGCTCCAGCCCACCTGCATCGCCGACCTCTGCGCCATGGTGGCCCTCTATCGCCCCGGGCCGATGCAGCACATCCCCCGCTACATCGATGGCAAGCACGGCCGGGTGCCGATTACCTACCCGCACCCCGACCTGGCCGACATCCTCGACGAGACCTACGGCGTCATCGTCTACCAGGACCAGGTGCTGCTCATCGCCCGCCAGTTCGCCGGCTACACCCTCGGCCAGGCCGACATCATGCGCAAGGCGATGGGCAAGAAGAAGGCCGAGATCATGGCCGAAGAGCGCGGCCGCTTCATCGCCGGCGCCGTCGCCAAGGGCTACCGCGAGGAGGATGCCCGCGCCGTCTTCGACCTGATCGAGCCGTTCGCGGGCTACGCCTTCAACAAGGCCCACAGCTGGTGCTACGGCCACATCGCCTACCAGACGGCCTACCTCAAGGCGAACTACCCCGTCCAGTACATGACGGCCCTGCTCCAGCTGGCGAAGAACGCGCCCGATACCCACGCGCGTATCGCGGCGGCCGTGGCGGAGTGTTCGCGCCTCGGCATCGAAGTCCTCCCGCCGGACATCAACGCCAGCCAGGACAACTTTGCCGTCGAGCGCCGGCCCGACGGCAGCCTCGCCATCCGCTACGGGCTTGGCGTGATCAAGAACGTCGGCTCGGCCGCGGTCGAGGGGATCATCCGCGCGCGGGAGGAGAGCGGCCCCTATCGCGACATCGAGGACTTCTGCCGCCGCGCCGACCTCTCGGCCGCCACCTCGCGCGTGCTCGAGCACCTCGCCCGGGCCGGCGCCTTCGATACCCTTGGCGGCCCACCCGGTCCCTTCAACCGCGCCACCCTCGCCGGCAACGCCGAGCGGCTCATCGGCCTTGCCCGGCGCGAGCGCGAACTGCGCGAATCCGGCCAGGCCACCCTGTTCGACCTCTTCGGCGTGCAGGTCGAAGCGGCCCGCCCTTCGCTCGACCTCGATGTCCTGCCCCAGCAGCGCGAGGACCTGCTCGCCTGGGAGAAGGAGCTGCTCGGCGTCTA
>NZ_DAOUAO010000160.1:0-2329 GCF_034433535.1 Tepidiforma sp. | reverse complement strand
CCAGCGGCATCATCGCCGGCGCCCTCCTTGCCACCACCGTCCGGCCCGCAGCCGCCCAGTTCGACCCGCCCTCCACGGTCTACGGCTCCATCGCCGATTCCGCCGGCCCCGTCGAAGCCGGGGTCACCGTCGAGGCCTACATCGGCGACACCCGCTGCGGCACCGGCGCCACCGAATACACCGGCGAAGGCGCCTCCCGCGTGACCGTCTACGCCGTCGATGTCGTGGCCGACTCCCAGGTCCGCGGCTGCGGCCGCAACGGCGCCGAGGTGCGCATCAAAATCGGCGACCGCTTCGCGCCCCAATCCGCCCGCTGGCAGCCGGGCCCCGTCCAGCTCGATATCACCTTCGGCAGCGCCACTCCCGCCGCCATCCCCACCTTCACCCCCACCCCAACCCGCACCCCCGACCCCGCAGCCACTCCCACCCCGCCCTCCACGGCCGCCCCCGGGACAACCCCCGGGTCCACCCCGGGCGGAACCGTCGCTACCATCCCGGCCGGTTCCCCCGGCGCCGGCTCGCCGGTCCGCGGCGGCGGCGTCACCAGCGCCACGCCCGGCCAGCAGAGCGCCGGCAGCACCGATAACGGCGGCTTCCCCGTCTGGGGCATCATCGTGCTCGTGCTCGGCGCCATCGCCGCGGTCGGCGGCGGTGCCGGCTACGTGCTCGCCCGCAACCGCGAGAGCTCCAACGAGGACTTCAGCGATCCTCCCGGCGACGACCGCCTGCCCTGAGGGTCTGCACTGGCGGGTGCTCGCCCGCCCATCAGCCCAGGAAAATCATCGTGAAGTAGTGGAACCCCCGGGCGTCGGTGACCAGCCCCACGCCAATCCGGCTGAAGTCGCTCGCCAGCAGATTCGCCCGGTGCGTCGGGCTGTTCATCAGCCCGTCCATCGCCACCGCCGCCGCCTGCTCGGCCGGGTAGTTGTTCATCGCCAGGTTCTCGCCCGCCCATGCGTAGCGCGTGTACCCGAAGTACGCCAGCAGCTCCACGTACATCGAATAGCCGTACGGGTCCACGTGCCCGAAGTAGCCCTGGTCGATGAGCTGCTGCGAACGCGTCCGCGCGATCTTCGTCAGCCCCGCGTCGAGCACATACGGCGCCAGCCCCGCTGTCGCCCGCTCGGCGTTGATCCGCTCGAACAGCTCGAGCTCCAGCGCGGTGGCCGGCCCGCTCGAAACCGCCGGCACGTAGAAGTTCGGCTTTGCCGGCGCAGCCGCCGGCGCCGCGGCAGCCGGCTTCTCCGCAGCAGGCGCACTGGCCGGCGCTGATGGCGCCGCCGGCGGGTTCGCCGGGCGCACCGGGACCGGCGCAGCCTCGGCCGGGGACGGCGCTGGCGCCGCAGGTTCGGGCGTCGGCGCCCACGGGCCGTAGACCCCCGTCGCCAGCCCGAACTCCACTGGCAGCTCGAGGGCCGCTCCCGCATCACCGTTGGGCCCCTGCCGCGGTTCGACCACGCCTGCACGCACCTGCCAGCCGTCCGACACCGCGCCCCCGGCGGCCGCGGGCGCAGCAACAACCGGTCGGTGCTCCCGCACCGGCCGCGCATCGCCGGCCATCACCGTGAACCCCAGCCCCAGGCCCAGCCCCGCCAGCACCGCCGCGACATACAGCGGGAAATGCCGCCCGGGCCGCACCTCCCGCGCCCATCCCCGCAGCTCCGCTTCCCGCACCAGTTCGAACCCGGCCATCGTCGTCCCCGTCCGAGACCCTGGTCTCTGGCGGTTGCCCGCCGGGTCTCATTCCGGGGTTCGACCCCGCAACGCCGCGCCCGCATGGACACGCAGAGGACGCCTCGGTAACAGCCTGGTGCGCAGTTACCCGATGGTCCCTTAAGGGTTGATCGTCGTCCCGTAGGGGTTGCTTAGGGGTTGCCGCTCCGTGGCTGCCGTTACCCTACTGGCAACCGGTCTGCCCGGCCGCAATCAGCGGACCCACGCTCACCGTGTACTCCACGTAGACCTCGCGCCAGCCCGGCTGCAGCGGGTACGTCTTACTGACATCCACGAACCAGTTCGAGTTGGTCCCCACGCCCAGGTCTTGCGGGAACGGCGGGAAGCAGATGACCCGCGCCGGCGACGGCCCGCATTTTTCCAGCTCGAGGTTCAGGTTGCAGGCGCTCAGCGTGCTCGGCCGCGGCGGAAGCGGCGTTGGGGTCGGTGTCGGAACGGGCCGTGTCGGCGTGGCGGTCGGGACCGGGGTCGGCGTCGCCGTCGGGCTCGGCGCAGCCGTCGGTGTCGCGGTTGGCGTCCTGGGACCCGGGGTCCCCGTTGCCGTCCCCGTCGCTGCAGCAGATGGCGTTCCCGTCACCGTCCCCGTTGGCGAAGC
>NZ_DAOUAO010000159.1:0-5022 GCF_034433535.1 Tepidiforma sp. | reverse complement strand
CGCACCTCCTCCAGCCGGGCGCCGGCCTCCTCCAGCGCCTCCCACCGCGCCGCTGCCTCCAGCGTCTCCCCCTTGTCCACACCGCCGCCCGGCAGGAACCAGCCCGAGCGGTACGTGTGCCGGATCAGCAGCACCTTCCCCTCCCGGGCGAGCACCACCCGCGCGCCGATCGTCACCGGGTGGAACAGCCGCCAGCGCAGCCGCTCCCCCTCCCACATCCCGCGCCGCACCAGCCGTTCGATCCCAACCAGCACACGTCGCACCACGCGGCCCAATCTACCCCCGCGCCAGCCATGCCGCGAATCACCGGCCGCTGCTACACTCGACGTGCCGGGCGACTGGCGTCACGCGGAGCACCGCGGGGAAGCCCGGCCTCGCGCATGGCCGCTCGCCTGGGCCGCCGCCGGCCATCGCCGGCTCACAACCATCCAACCCGGAGCACCCCATGCGCGCACTCCTCGGCGTCTACGACAAATCCGGCATCGAACCCTTCGCCCGCGCCCTCGCCGAACTCGGCTGGGAGCTCATCTCCACCGGCGGCACGTTCGCCACCCTCCACGCCGCCGGCATCCCCGTCCGCAAGGTCGAAGAGATCACCGGCTTCCCCGAAATGCTCGATGGCCGCGTCAAGACGCTCCACCCGGCCGTCCACGGCGGCATTCTCGCCCGCCGCGACCTTCCCGCGCACATGGAGGCCCTCGCCGCCCACGGCATCGCCCCCATCGACCTCGTGGCCTGCAACCTCTACCCCTTCTACGCCACCGTCACCCGCCCCGGCGGCGTCCCCTTCGCCGAGGCCATCGAAAATATCGACATCGGCGGCCCCACCCTCCTCCGCGCCGCAGCCAAGAACCACGAGGCCGTCCTGCCGGTGGTCGACCCGGCCGACTACGACCGCATCGTCGAGGCTCTCCGCTCCGGCGCCGTCCCCGCCGAACTCCGCCGCGAGCTCGCCTGGAAGGCCTTTGCCCACGTCGCCGCCTACGATGCCGCCGTCTCCGAGTGGCTCTGGCAGCAAACTCGCCCCGGCGAATTCCCGCCCCGCCTCTCCATCCCCCTCGAGCGCGCCCAGGACCTTCGTTACGGCGAAAATCCCCACCAGCGCGCCGCCTTCTACCTCGACCGCTCCCTCGCCGAGCACGGCCGAGGCGGCATCGCCACTGCCGTCCAGCACCATGGCAAGGAGATGTCCTACAACAACTACCTCGACACTGACGCCGCCTGGAACTGCGTCAACGATTTCCCCACCCCCGCCTGCGTCATCGTCAAGCACACCAACCCCTGCGGCGTCGCCACCCGCGATGACCTCCGCGAAGCCTACCGCCTCGCCGTCATCGCCGACCCCACCTCTGCTTTCGGCGGCATCGTCGCCTTCAACCGCGTCGTCGATGCGGCCCTCGCCCGCGAGATCCGCGAGTTCCGCAACCCGAACGACGGCGAAACCCGCATGTTCTACGAAATCGTCATCGCCCCCGGCTACACCCCCGAAGGCCTCGCCACCCTCAAGGGCAAATCGAAGGACCTCCGCATCCTCGAAGCACAGCCCCACGCCCGGGGCGGCCTCGCCCTCCGCCAGGTCGGCGGCGGCTGGCTCCTCCAGGACCCGGACGACCTCACCCCCGATGACCTCCAGCTCCGCGTCGTCACCGAACGCCAGCCCACCCCCGAGCAGCTGCGCGACCTCGCCTTCGCCTGGCGCGTCGTCAAGCACGTCAAGAGCAACGCCATCGCCATCGCGAAAGATGGCCGCCTCCTCGGCATGGGCAGCGGCCAGCCCAACCGCGTCAAGAGCGTCGAAATCGCCATGGAAAAGGCCGGCGAAGAAGTCCGGGGGGCCGTCCTCGCCTCCGATGCCTTCTTCCCCTTCGCCTGGGGCGACAGCATCGAAAAGGCCTGCCAGGCCGGCATCGCCGCAATCATTCACCCCGGCGGCGCCCTGCGCGACCAGGACGGCATCGATTGCTGCAACCAGTACGGCGTCGCCATGATCTTCACCGGCATCCGCCACTTCCGCCACTGAACGATTCGGAAAGGCGCGGGAAAGGCGCCACCCGGCCCCGTTCATCAGCAGGCGCCAGGCCCTCGTAGTTCACGGCAGACCAGCAGAGGAGACTGCCGTGAACAAGCCCGCTCGACCCCTCACCCGCGCCCCCCGCTCCCGCCGCGACTTCCTCCGCGCGACCGGTGCCGTCGCCGTCTTCGGCGGGGCCTTCCTCGTCGTCGGCTGCAGCGATGACGACAGGAAGTCCATGCCGACGCCCGTCCCCACGCAGCCCGGCCAGGCGAAGCTCTACGACCGCCTCGGCGGCAAGCCCGCCATCACCGCCGTCGTCGATGCCTTCATCGCCAACGTGGCCGCCGATACCCGCATCAACCGATTCTTCGCCAACACCGATATCCCGACCCTCAAGATGCACCTGGTCAACCAGATCGGCGAGGCCACCGGCGGACCCGAAAAGTACACCGGCCGCGACATGAAGACGGCCCACGCCGGCCTCATGATCACCAAAGCCGATTTCGACGCCCTCGTCGAAGACCTCGTCAAAGCCCTCGACCAGTTCAACGTCCCCGCCGCCGAGAAAAACGAGCTGCTCGGCCTCCTCGGCCCCATGGAGAAGGACATCGTCACCGCCTGAGCGGGCCTCCGGGGGCCGGCCCGCTACCCCGCCTGCCCGGCGAGGCGCTCCAGCAGCACCGACGCTGCCCGCTTCGCCGGGCTCTTCTCGTCCACCTGCGGGCCCACACATGCCGGGCAGCCGTTGCGGCAGCGGCAGCCGCGCACCGCCTCCAGGCAGGCATCCGTCAGCCGCTCCCGCACCTCGAACAGCCGCTCCGAAAGCCCGATGCCGCCCGGGGTCATATCGTACAGGTAGACCGTCGCCGCCCCCGTCGACGGCGACCGCACCTGCGCCTCCGCGCCAAGGTCGCGCGGGTCGCACATGCAGTACACCGGCGCCAGGTTCCGCATCAGGTGGGCCACCCCCTGCAGCCCAAGCGTCAGCTCCTCGCGCCCCATCCCCGACGTCGCCCCCTCGCCGAAGGTCACCCATGCAGCCATCGTGTGCAGGTTCTCCTCCGGGATGGCGATCTGCCCCCAGCCCACGTTCTCGTGCGTGTGCAGTTTGATCTTCTTGAAGATTGTCGCGAGGAAGGTCAGCGCCACCTCCCCCAGCTCCCAGCTCCCGCCGCCGCCCGCCGGCGCTTCCCGCTCCCGCTCGATCACCTTCAGCTCCACCGCCAGCTGCGCATCGGTGTAGTAGTCCACGTCCACCGCGCGGACGTACGCCTTCTTGTCATCCCAGTCGAGCCGCTCCACCTGGTACTGCTGCCCCCGGTGCAGGTAAATCGCATCGTCGTGGATTAGCAGCGGCGCGCTTGGGCGGTCGCACTCGCCGATCACCCGCGGCCGCGGCCCTTCCTCAATGATCACGAAGTTGTCCGTGCTCGCGCTTCGCAGGCTCACCTCCTCCGCCGGGTACACCTCCGACATCCAGTAGTACCGGCCGTTCGCCGCCTGCAGCACGCCCTCCTCGACCAGGATGTCCAGCATCACCTCCCCGTGCCGCCCGAACGGCTCACCCGCCTGGAACGGCAGCTCGAACGCCGCGCATTTCAGGTGGCTCGCCAGGATGTACGGGTTGTCCGGGTCGATCGCCGCTCCCTCGATACCCTCGTCGAAGATGAACTCCGGGTGGCTCGCCACGTACTGGTCGAGCGGATTCGAACTCGCGACCAGCACCGCCAGGCTCGACCCCCGCGACCTGCCCGCGCGGCCCCACTGCTGCCATAGGCTCGCCAGCGTTCCCGGGTAGCCCGTCACCACGCTGGCACCCATCCCGCCGATGTCGATCCCCAGCTCGAGCGCATTCGTCGCCACCACCCCGCGGATGGTCCCCTCGCGCAACCCTCGCTCGATCGCCCGCCGCTCGTTCGGCAGGTAGCCGCCGCGGTAGCCCGTCACCCGCTCCGGGTCGCCCGGCTTCGCCCGCAGCGCCTCGCGCAGGTAGGTGAGCAGCAGCTCCACCCGCACCCGGCTCGGCGCGAACACGATCGTCTGCACCCCCGAGCGGATGAGCTCCGCCGCGATCGTCCGCGCTGCGCTCACCGCCGACTGCCGAATCCCCAGCTCCCGGTTCACAACCGGCGGGTTGTGCACCACCACCACCCGTTCGCCCTGCGGCGCTCCGCTCTCGGACACCACCTGCACCCGGTCACCGATCAGTCGCTCCGCCAGCTCGCCCGGGTTCGCAATCGTCGCCGAACAGAGAATGAACGTCGGGTCCGAACCGTAGAACTGGCAAACGCGCCGCAGCCGGCGGATCACGTTCGCCACGTGGCTCCCGAACACCCCGCGGTACGTGTGCAGCTCATCGATCACCACGAACTCGAGGCTCTCGAACAGCTGCACCCACTTGGTGTGGTGGGGCAGGATGGCCGCGTGAAGCATGTCGGGGTTCGTCAGCACGATCTGCCCGGCCTGCCGCACCGAGCGCCGCGCATCCGCCGGCGTGTCCCCGTCGTAGGTGAACGTGCCGATGCCCCCGCCAATCTCCCCAATCAGCCCCTGTAGTTCATCCAGCTGATCCTGCGCTAGGGCCTTCGTCGGGAACAGGTAGAGCGCCCGGGCCGAACGGTCCTTCAGAACCCGGTCCAGCACGGGCACGTTGTAGCAGAGCGTCTTGCCGCTCGCGGTTGGGGTCACCACCACCACGTTCGAACCGGCCAGCGCCGCCCGGATCGCCTCCGACTGGTGTGAGTACGGCCGCGCGATCCCCCGCCGCTCCAGCGCCGACCGCAGCCGCGCGTCGAGCCCCTCGGGCCACGCACCGAACCGCGGGGGGCGCTCCTCGAGCCGCCGCACCCACGTCGTTGCCGATGCCTGCTCCTTCGCGCTCAGCTCCGCCACGATCCGCTCGGCGACCACCGCCGGTGGGACCGGGCGCACCGCCGGGACCGGGTAGGCAGGCTTCGGCTTGGCCATCGCTCACTCCCGTTTCGCACAGATGTTCGGAGTATGCCCCC
>NZ_DAOUAO010000158.1:0-12762 GCF_034433535.1 Tepidiforma sp. | reverse complement strand
TCGCCGACGATGTACATCGCCCGGATGGTCCCATCAGCGATGCGCTCGATCATGTCCGTCGCTTTGAGCCCAGGCTCGCGCGGAATGCCCGCCTGCCAGTGCTCCTCAAAGACCGCCGCGACGTCGTCGCGGTACGGCTGGTAGCCGGGCAGCGAATCGGGGATGCAGCCGGCATCGCCGCAGCCCTGGACGTTGTTCTGCCCCCGCAGCGGCGAGATTCCGCAGCCCGGGCGCCCCAGCTGCCCGGTAAGCAGGGCCAGGTTGATGAGCGCGTGGGCGTTCGCTGTCCCGTGCGCGTGCTGGGTGATGCCCATGCCCCACGCCAGGCAGCTGCCCGGCCGCTCTCCGGCCGGCAGGCCGCGCCGGGCCGGCGGCCGTGCGTAGAGCCGTGCCGCCTCGCGCAGGGCGTCCGCCGGGACTTCGCAGGCGGCGGCGTACTCCTCGACCGTGTGCTCGAGCACGGCCGCTCGCCAGTCATCGAACCCCTCGGTGCGCCGGTCGATGAAAGCCCGGTCCTCGAGGCCCTCATCGAGAATCGCCCGCGCCATGCCGTTGAAGAGCGCGACATCCGTCCCCGGTGCGGGCTGCAGGAAGACGTCGGCACGCTCGGCAAGGTCGATTCGCTTCGGGTTCACCACCACGAGGCGCGTCCCGTGGTCGTCCATCGCCCGCCGCATCCGCGATGCGATCACCGGGTGATTCGACGACGGGTCGCACCCGACCAGCACCAGGCAGGAGGCATGCTCGTAATCCGCGTACGAATTGCTGGTGGCGCCGCTTCCCAGCTGCAGCAGCATGGCCTCGACGCTTGGGGAGTGGCACAGCCGCGTGCAGTGGTCGATGTTGTTGGTCCCCATCACCAGGCGCACGAACTTCTGCTGGACGAACGCATCCTCGTTGGTGGCCTTCGCGCTCGCGAAACTGCCGAAGGCGCCCCGGTACGCAAGCAGGCGCTCCGCGACCAGGTCGAGCGCCTCATCCCAGCTCGCGGGCCGCAGCTCGCCGTCCCGCCGAATGAGCGGCGTCGTCAGCCGGTCGGGGTGATGCACGAAGGCCGTGCCGAATCTCCCCTTCACACACAGCATCCCCTGGCTGGACGGGTTCGACGGGTCGTCATCGACCCAGGTGATGCGGCCCCCGTGGGCCTGCACGACCATCCCGCAGCCCACGCCGCAGAAGGGGCAGGTGCTCCGGGTGGTGGTGAGTGCCGTCATGCGCGTCCCTCCTTCGGTACGAGCGCGTGGGTCGGGCAGGCCGCCACGCAGGACCCGCAGGCGGTGCAGGCCGAATCGGCGAACGTGGCCCCGGCCCCGGGGGTCACCCTCGCCGCCGTGCCCCGGCCGGCGATGCCGATCGCCCCGATGTGCTGGAGCTGCTGACAGGCGGCCACGCAGCGCCCACAGAGAATGCACTGCTGTTCGTGGAAGGCGAAGAAGGGGCTGCTCGCATCGAGGCCCGACCGCTCCCGCCGCGGGCCCGGGGGCTCTGCCAGCCGGTGCGCCTCGTACGCGGCCCAGAGTTCGCCGCTGGATGGTCCCCCTGCGATGTCCGGTCGGGGCCCATGCATCCCGCGGGTAAGCTCCAGCACCGTCGTCCGCAGGGCCACCACCCGCGGGCTGCCGGTGCTCACCTCGGTGATCCCCTCGGCCGGGGTGTGGCAGGCCGCCACCACCCGGCCGTCGGCTTCGACCAGGCAAGTCCGGCAGGCGCCGATCGGCGGGAGGTTGTCATCCTTGCACAGGTGCGGCAGCGAGATTCCCAGCGCGAGGACGGCATCGAGAATGGTGCCGCGCGGAGGAGCTTCCCGACCATCGACCCTCATGCGAACACCTCCGGCCAGAACACGCGCGCCGACCGCACCGGCCCGGTGGCCATCTGCCCCAGCCCGCAGAGGGAGGCGAACTGCACCGCGTCGAGCAGCAGTTCCATCCGGCCCTGTCCCGAGGCGAGGCCCTCGAGCAGCAGCGGCGTGCCCTCGCGGCAGGGCGTGCACTTCCCGCAGGACTCCCCGGCGTTGAAGGCGGCCATGGAGAACGCCGCCCGGCGGATATCGCCCGGTGCCTCCAGCACCACCACGCCACCGGCGCCGAGCATGGCGCCGGTTTCGTGGTACCGGCCCGGCGCGAGCGCCACATCGGCCAGGCTGCCCGGGAGGAACCCGCCGGAAGGCCCGCCGCACAGCAGCGCCAGCCGCTCCGGCGGGGGGCCGCCAGCCCCGGCGACGACGTCGCCGAGCGGCGTGCCCATCGCCACCTCGTAGACACCGGGAAGCCCAACCCGACCGCTCACCGACAGGATGCGCGAGCCTGGCGCTTCTGCGGTGCCGTAGTCGCGCCATGCGGCGGCGCCATGCCGGGCGATAACCGAGACTGCCGCAATCGTCTCGACGTTATTGACCACCGTGGGCATGCCGAACAGGCCGGCATCGACCGGCAGCGGGGGCTTCGCGCGCGGCACCGCGCGGCGCCCCTCGATGGCGTTGAGCAGGGCGGACTCCTCCCCGAGGACGTAGCCGCCGCCCCCGCGGTAAACCACCACAAAACCAGCGATCGGTGACTCCTGCAGGGCCGCGGCGAATGACCCGGCCGCCGGGTCCGCCTCGCCGTTGATGAAGGCGATGGTGACCGCAGGCTCGAGCACCGCCATCGCGATGGCCAGCCCCTCGACCACCCGGCGGGGCCGCAGGCAGAGAAGGGCACGGTCCTTGAAGACGCCGGGCTCGCCCTCCTCGGCGTTCAGGACCAGCGCACGGGGCCCCTCGTGGCGACGTGCGGCGCGCCACTTGCGGGCCGTCGGGAAGTAGGCGCCACCGCGACCGCGGAGCCCCGACCGCTCCAGCTCGTCGAGGAAGCGGGCGGGGCCCATGCGCCGGACCGCCTCCAGCCCGGCCCAGTCGCGGGAATCGTCCGCAAGGAGTGGACCCGAGCGGCGCACCATCGGTTCCGGGAAGGGAAGCTCGTGCCCGGCTGCCGGGGCCTCGTAACAGCGGAACAGGCAGCCCGGCCGGAGTGGCCCGTCGGCGCCCCGCGCGAGGTCACAGGCGACACCGCCGCAGGCGCGCGCTTCACCGGCCGGCTCGAACCGAAAATCGGGATACGAACAGGCGGCCTCCCACGCCTCGGCAACGGGGACGCGCACTTCGCGAGCGATGCGGGCAACCGCGTCGCGGTCCAGGTAGCCGGCCTGGCGCTGGTGCTCGTAGAGCAGCGGAAGGAGCGCGGCGCGGCGCGGAAGAATGGTCGGGAGGTCCACGCCGGCGATGGTATGCCGACGGCGCGCGCGCTGCTAGGTCGGACGGGCGGCCATCTGCTGGGAAGGCCGCATCGCGGTCGGGAGCACCGTCTTGCGGGCCGGCTTCAGCGGTTCTTTGCAGGCGGCGACCAGCACGCGGTCAACGATGTCGCTGATGCCCCTGGCACGCGCCTCGTTTCGAACGTGAGCAACCGTCGCGGAAATCGTCGCCTCCACCCCGGGCCAGGGTTCGCAGCGGATCACCCGCAGGTGGCGCGACGATTCGTTCCACTCAACCACCAGCCGGGCATGCGCGCCGGGACCGGCGCAATAGCGGGTGTACCCGCCGAGGTACTCCTGCGTCATATGGAGGCCGCGCGCTGATGGGTCGATGCCCGCCCGGTGTAACCCTTCCCAGAGCTCGCCAAGTGCAAGCAAGAGCCGGAACGCAACATCGGAGGTATCAGCGCGCAATCGTCTACCCGTGCGGATAAGGTGTCGCCCGCGGCCCCCGCGGTGCCGCACCCGCATTCTACGCCAGGCGGCCCGGTGCCATGCAAGCGACCCATGCCTGCTATAGACGAAAGGCCATGGATTAGCGTTTCAGGTAGGTCGCCAGGCCATCCGCGAGCGGCGTGAGCGGCAGGCCGAACGTCTCCCGCAGTGGTGCGATATCGGCCACGCCGTTCATCGTGATGAAGTCGATGGCGTCCGGCGTCAGCGGCCGACCCGGCGCGAACTGGATGACGGAGGCCACGAGCTTCATGACCGGCTTCGGGCTGTGCAGCAACAGACGCCGCTTGCCCACCACCCGGAGCGCCGTACGGATGACCTCGTCCATGATGAGCACGTCGGGGCCGCCAATCTCGAAGATCTTTCCCCGGGACCGGTCGTTCGAAAGCGAGGCGACCACGTGCGCGGCCAGGTCGTTGATAAAAAGCGGATTGATGCGCGTTTTGCCGTTGCCAATGACCGGCACGAACGGCAGGAACTTCGCGAAGCCAAGGAAGCGGTTCAGGGAGACGTCGCGGGGGCCGTAAATCCAGCTCGGCCGGAAGATGGTGTACGGTACGCCCGAGCCGGCAATGTACTGCTCTTCCTGCCACTTGAAGCGAAGCCAGTGGTACGGCGCATGCTCGGCGGCGCCCACCCCGCTCAGGCCGATGAACAGCGGCGTCCCCGCCGCGCGGGCGGCGTCGACCAGGTTGCGCGTCCCGCCGAGGTCGATGTTCTCGAAGGTGTAGCCCTTCTTCGGGTTCTCGATGGGCGAGTTCGGGAATTGGACCGCGTCGATGACCGCATCGGCGCCCTGGAGCAGCGCCGCGAGCGTCGCCGGGGCGGTGACATCGGCCGCGACCCAGGTCGCCCTCGGGTCGATCGGGTCCCGCTCGGGCTTGCGGCGCGAGCCCACGACGACGTCGTGTCCCGCATCAAGCAACGCCGTGGTGATGGCACGGCCCAGCAGGCCGGTTCCGCCGGCAACTGCAACCTTCATGATGCACCTCCATGCACCCTGGCCCGCGCCAGGTCGTTGATGAGCTTGGCAGCGGCCGGGAGTTCCGGGCCGCCGTAATGCGCGCCGGAGACGTGCAGCTCCGGATCGCGGTCGAACGCCCCACCGCCGTAGACGATCGACGTCAGCGGGGCGGTATCCCGCAGCCGCTCGACGATCCCGGGCAGGTGCAGGGCTCCCTCCGGGGTCCCGGCGTTGACCGCAAGGACGTCGGGCTGCGAATCCTCGACCGTCCGAATCAGGTCCTCATCGGGAACGTCCTGCCCGAGGTAGATGGTCCGCAGCCCCTGGAAGCGCAGCATCACCGCCAGCATCAGCAGGCCGATTTCGTGGTGTTCACCCTCGAGGCAGGCCAGGACCACAATCGGGGCGCCGGAGAACGGCTGGACCTGCCGGCTGAGCTGGTCGAGGCGGGCGCGCACGAAATTCGTGGCGAAATGCTCCTGGGCGACCGTCGCACGGCCTTCGTGCCAGGCGATGCCGATATCGCGCATGAGCGGCACCACGACCTGCTCGAACGCTGCCATGAGGTCCAGCGAATCGAACAGCTCGGCCCAGGTGGCGGCCGCCGATGCTTCGTCGAAGGCGAGCAGGGCATCGCGCAGGCTGGCAGTGAGCCGCTGAATGCGCGGCTCCCCGACCGGCGCGCGGGACTCCTCGAGGGCCAGTCGGGCGGCTTCGGCAAGGGGCACGCCCTGCGCGGCCAGCTGCTTCATCCGGCGGACCAGCTCGATCTCCGCGGCCGAGTACGTCCGTTGGCCCCCGATGGTCCGGGCCGGGCGAGGGACGCCGTAGCGGCGCTCCCACGCGCGCAGCGTGTGCTCGCTCACGCCGGTGAGCGCGGCCACCTGGGCAATCCGATAGACACCGTTCAGCTCGCGCGCCATCGCACGACGATCGTCGAGGCTTCGCGGCCGCTTGTCAAGGTCCTGTTCATGTCCCTACGATCGAGGCGTGACGTATCCTGAATCAGACCTCGACATCGCGGTCATCGGCTCCGGCTTCGGCGGCCTGGCCGCGGCAGCACTCAGCGCCAGGGCGCGGGCGCGCGTCGCCGTCTTCGAGCGGCACACGCGGCCCGGCGGGTGTGCCGGGGACTTTGCGCTCGAAGGCTTCTGGTTTCCTGCCGGCGCAACGGTTGTGACAGGGCTTGAACAGGGCGGCATCCTTCGACAGCTGCTTGACGCCATCGATGTCGAAGTCCCGTCGAGCCCATTGGACCCTTCCATCGTCTTCCACCTGCCCGGGCGAACCGTTCGCTACCTCGCCGACCAGGCCGCCTGGCGAGAGGAATTCGCCGCCCGGTTCCCCGGGGCCGCGCCGGGCTACCAGCGCTTCTGGGACTGGGCCGAGTGCGCCGGCGGCACGGTGTACCGCATCGGCGCGTCCCTTCCGTCCTTCCCGCTTGAACGCATCGCCGATGTCCGCCGCTCGCTGCGCGCCGTCCGACCCGAGGTCATCCGGGTGCTCCCGGACATGTTCGCGACCGTCGGGCAGGTGAAGCGCCGCCTCGGCGCGACGGGCGACCCCGCCGCCGACGCCCTCATCGATGCCCTCCTGCTCGATGCCACCGGCTGCACCGCCTCCGCCTGCAGCGCCGTCCAGGGCGCCATCGCCCTCGACCTCTACCGCCACGGCTGCCAGTGGGTCGACGGCGGGACCGGCCGCATCGCGATGGCCCTGGTGCGGGCCATCCGCCGGCACGGTGGGAGGGTCGAATTCGGGCGCGGCGTCGCCCGCCTGGGCCGCGAGGGGCGCGCCTGGCGGCTGTGGCTCGACGGCGGCGGTTCGGTGTCAGCCCGCACGGTCGTGGCGAACCTCCCGCCCGGCGGGCTCGACCTGCTCCTGGGCAGGCCGCCGCGTCTCCCGCGCCCGGGCAGCGCCTGGGGCGCTTTCGTCCTCCACCTCGGCATCGATGCCGCCGGGATCGAGCCGCTTCACCCCTTCCACCAGGTGGTGCTGGACCCCGCCGACATCGACCGCCCGGGCGCGAACATGCTGGTCTCCATCTATCCCGGCCGCGGCCAGCGGGCAGACCGCTGGAGCATCAGCGTCTCGACGCACGTCGAGCCAGCGCTGTTCCAGGTCCCGCCGGTCCGTGCCGCCTGTACGCGCCGGGCGCTCGAACAGCGGCTGCTCTCCGCCGTTCGCGCGGTCATCCCGGACGTCGATGACCGGGTGCTGCTGCTGCGGTCGGCCACCCCGGCCACCTATCAGCGGTACACTGGCCGGCCGGGCGGCTTCGTCGGCGGGCTCCGGCAGGTGCCCTCCGTGGTCGCCCTCCGCGCACCCGGGAGGCGCTACGGTCCCGGGCTCGTCCTGGCCGGTGACCATACCTTTCCCGGGCAGGGGACCGTCGGCACCGCGCTCTCGGGCATGAATGCAGCCCGCGATGTGCTCGAATACCTCGGTAAGGAGCCCCCGCTATGACCGTTGTGCGCTGGTCTTCTCAGATCGATGCCCCCCCGGAGGCGCTCTTTGCCTTCCACGCCGACGTGCGCAACCTCGCGCGCATCTCGCCGCCGTTTCCGCCCTTCAGGCTGGTCAGCCCACCGGCGCCGACCCGCGAGGGGGACGTCCAGGTGTTCCGGCTCGGCTGGGGACCCATCGGCGTCGATTGGCACGCCCGCATCACCCGGGTCGAAGAGGGGCGCCTCATTGAAGATACGCACGAGCGCGGGCCGTTTCGGCGCTGGCGTCACCAGCACCGGTTCTCCTCCGAAGGTTCCGGCGCCCGCCTGACGGATGTGGTGGCGTTTCGCCTGCTGCCCACCCCGGTGGGCGAATTTCTCGAATGGCTGCTGGTGCGGCCCGCACTCGCAGGGATGTTCGCCTACCGCCACCGCCAAACCCGCAAGGCCCTTGAGCAGGCGAGGACATCTTGACGCTCGGCACGATCGTTATCGGCCGGTGACATGGTAGGCTGCCGGCGAGCCCCCAAGGGAGATGCCCGTGCAGCCCTGTGCCCTTTGCATCGCCCAGGCCGCCGAGCCCGGCCTGGTGAAGAACCCGGTCGGTCTCCTCACCCGCCGCACCGACCTGCTCCGGCACGCTGTCCAGGTCTTCGGCGAGCATGACGGCGCGACGCATGCGCTCATCCCGGTCTGCCCGGAACACGTTGTCGAGGTCTACCGCGGCCGGGTCGCCGGGGTGCGGATGGCGTGGCGATTGGGTCCGCCATCAGACCGTCCCGCGGGTGCGGCTACTCCCGCCCCCCAAGGTCACGCAGCAGAGTCCGCATCCCGGGCTTGAACACCACCTTCCCGTCGACCACCACGATCTCGTTGTTGAGGTAGAGCTGGACGGCCCGGCTCAGCACCCGGCCTTCAAGAGCGCGGCCCTTGCGGCGCACATCTTCCACCGTGTCGACCCCCACATCGATGTGGAACACGTCCTGCAGGATGATCGGCCCCGCGTCGAGCTCTTCGGTCACGAAATGCGCCGTGCAGCCGGTGACCCGTACGCCGTCCTCCCACGCACGGCGGTAGGGGTTCGCGCCCGGGAAGTAGGGCAGCAGCGAAGGGTGAATGTTGATGATCCGCCCGGCGTAGGGCTGCACGACCGTCGGTGAAAGAATCTGCATGTAGCGCGCCAGCACCACCAGACCCGCGCGGTAGTGGGCCAGCCGGTCGAGCAGGAACGCCTCGTGCGCGGCCTTGTCGTCGCTCGGGTGCCATTCGAACGGCAGCCCGGCCGACTCGGCCAGCGGCCGGAGCGTTTCATGATTCGAAAGCACGCACACCAGCTCCCCGCGCAGCTCGCCCGAGCGCCAGTCGGCGATGAGCTGCTCGAGGCAGTGCGGCTCCTTCGAGACGAGGATGGCGACGCGCGGGCGCTCCCGCTCGCTGTGCAGCGTGAGCCGCACCTCCATGCCAATTTCGTTCCCAATCGCGAGGAGCCCGGTCACCAGCTCATCGAGCGTCACGCTGGCTTCCGAAATGTCGATGAGCATGTCCATCAGGAACTGGCCGCGCACCACCCGCTGCTCGATGTCCTCGATGTTGATATCGCGCTCGGCAAGGTAGGTGCTGATGCGGGCGACGACGCCCTTCTGGTCCCGCCCGACCACATGGACGATTGCCAGGATTTTTGCCACGAATGCCACCCCGGGGGCCTTGCTTTGGCATCAGCATAGGCTGACCCTCCCCTGCCGGCGAGTCGAGGGCATCCATGGCAGCGGCCCCCGGCGTACTGATGACGAGGCCGGGGGTGCATGCCCTTCGGGCCAGGAGGTGCGCCCGCCCACGTTGCGAGTCGATGAACGGCCGGGGAATCCGGTAAAGATTCGTTGACAGTACGAAAATGCGGGGGCACCTTACCGGACGGTCAATCGATACAGAGGAGGGAACCACGAAACGATGACCAAACGCACCTGGCGACTGCTGTTCAGCACGCTCGCCCTCGTCGCGGTTCTCGTCTTCGCTGCGGCCTGCGGCGACGACGATGACGACAGCGGCGACGGCGGGCAGACCGGCGGCGATGCAACCGCGACCGCACCCAGCGGCGGTGGCAGCAGCGCGCCCTCCGGCACCATCACCATCGGCGCGACCCAGTTCGAAACCTGGGACCCGCACTTCTCCGACTTCGCGCAGGACATCACGCACTTCGTCTACGTCTGGCGCGGCCTGTACCACCTCGATATCAACGACAAGCCGCAGCCCGCGATGGCCGACGGTGTGCCGCAGGTCTCCAGCGATGGCAAGACCTACACCGTCAAGCTCAAGAAGGACCTGAAGTGGTCCGACGGCCAGCCGCTCACCGCTGAAGACTTCGTCCTCGGCATCCAGCGCACCTGCAACCCGGACGTTGCCGGCCACTACCAGTACATCCTCACCAACATCGTCGGCTGCGATGACTACTACAACGCCGCCGATAAGTCGGCCGAGGAGAAGGAAGCGCTCCGGCAGAAGGTCGGCGTCCGCGCGATCGACCCGCTGACCCTCGAGATCAAGATTCAGGAAGCGCAGCCGACGTTCCCCATCCTGCTCGCCCTCTGGCCCACCTTCCCGGCGCCGAAGCACAAGCTGGCGAAGGTCGACGACCCGTGGCCCGGCCCGCTCGAGAACGTCTACAACGGCCCCTTCATGCCGTCGGCCTACACCGAAAAGGCCAGCATGGAGCTCAAGCCGAACCCGAACTGGGTCGGCACGCCCGTCGGCGTCGAAAAGGTTGTCCTTCGCTACGTGGACGACCCGGCGGTGCTCAACAACGCCTACCGAACCGGCGAAGTCGATGCCACCGTCGCGAACAAGCCCGAGCTCGACAAGCTGAAGACCGAATTCGCCAAGGAACTCCAGCTCTACCCGGCAACCCGCACCATTGGCCTCGAGTTCAACGTGACCAAGGCCCCGGTCGATAAGCCCGAAGTTCGCCTCGCGCTCTCCCAGGCCACCGACCGCGCGACCATGATGAAGGTGGTCTTCAAGGACGCCAACACCGCCACGACCAGCTGGGTGCCGCCGGCCCGGAACGGTCTCAAGGGCGGCGAATACGACGCGATCCTCGGCTTCAACCCCACGAAGGCCAAGGAGAACCTCGCCAAGGCCGGCTATCCCGACGGCAAGGGCTTCCCCGAGCTGACCCTGCTCCTCGTCGATAACCAGACCAACAAGCTGCTTGGCGAATTCCTCCAGGCCGAGTGGAAGAAGCACCTGGGCATCGACCTCAAGCTCGAGTTCGTCGACAGCAAGACCCGCTCGTCGCGCTTCAACGCCTCCGACTTCCAGCTCGTCACCGGCGGCTGGCAGGAAGACTACCCGGACCCGGAGAACTGGTTCCTCGGCCTCTGGGAAACCGGCGGCTCTATCAACAAGACCAAGACGAGCATCAAGGCGCTCGACGACATCATCACGAAGGCCAAGTTCAACACCAACGATGAGGAGCGCCGCAAGCTCTACCGCGACGCCGAGAAGCTCCTCCTCCAGGAAGCGAACGGCATCGCCCCGCTGTTCCACACCCTCGCGGCCTTCCTGGTGAAGCCGCACATCTCGGGCATGGTCGAGAACAAGCGGCCGGGCGACACCTTCGTCCCGGGCGACTGGTACATCGAACTCTGGAAGACCTCGAAGAAGTAGCGAGGACCCTTCCGCAGCCGCTTCCAGATTCACGATGGCGCCGGGAGAGGGAGCTCCCGGCGCCATCCGCGAAAGGTACCGGCCATGTTCGCCTACACTGCCCGGCGCATCGTCGCCATGATCCCGCTGATCGTGGCCATCGCAACGATCACCTTCCTCCTGATGCACGCCGTCGAGGGCGGCCCGTTCGATACCGATAAGCCGCTGCCCCCGGCCACCCTCGAGAACCTCAAGCGCCGCTACGGGCTCGATGACCCGTTGCCCGTCCAGTACCTGAACTATCTCAAGAACCTGGCCGAGTTCGACTTCGGCATCTCCATCGCCAACAACCGCGACATCACCGACATCATCCGCGAGCGGATGTCCGTCTCGGTCCAGCTCGGGATCGCCACCTTCCTCTTCGCGACCGTTTTCGGTCTCACGCTGGGCACCCTGTCCTCGCTCAACCAGAACGGCCTTTCGGATTATGTCGGTGTGTTCATCGCCACCATCGGCGCGGCCATGCCCAGCATCGTGCTGGCCCCCATCCTCACCATCGTCTTCGCGGTCAACCTGGGCTGGTTCAACGTCCTCAGCTCGGATTACGGCTTCACCGATTGGTTCCGCGGCGACTTCAGCAACTGGCGGCAGGTGGTGCTTCCTACCATCGCGCTCGGATTCCTGCCGATGGCCTTCATCGCCCGCATTACCCGCGCCTCCATGCTTGAGGTGCTCCGACAGGATTACGTCCGCACCGCCCGTGCCAAGGGCCTCGCTGAGTACACCGTCGTGCTGCGCCACGCGGCCCGCAACGCGCTGATCCCGGTCCTCACGGTGCTCGGCCCGATCTTTGCCGGCCTGATCACCGGTTCGCTCGTCATCGAAACCCTCTTCGCCATCCCGGGGCTGGGCCGCGAGTTCGTCCGCTCCGTGCTCATCCGCGACTACGGCCTGATTATGGGCGTGACTGTCTTCTAC
Source organism: Tepidiforma sp. (assembly GCF_034433535.1). Lineage (GTDB taxonomy): Bacteria > Chloroflexota > Dehalococcoidia > Tepidiformales > Tepidiformaceae > Tepidiforma. The sequence goes on along the minus strand of NZ_DAOUAO010000158.1, from coordinate 987 downwards.
GCCGTCGTCATCGCCTTCATGAACCTCGTCGTCGACCTGCTCTACGGACTGGCCGACCCCCGTATTCGCTACTGATGTTCGCTATCATCCCCCTCCACCCGAGGCAACACCGTGGCCACCAGTGACCAGACCATCGCGCAGCCGTTCGATTTTCTTTCCCAGACGCTCCATACGAAGCAACGGGGGCTCTGGGCACAGGCCTGGCAGCGCCTGCTCCGGAACCGCCTCGCAGTCGCCTCGGGGGTCATCCTGCTGGTGATCCTCGCGGTCTCCCTCGCAGCCGATTTCAGCGACACCGTCCAGCGCTACGACCCGGCCGTCCCCGATTTCCAGGCGACCGAGCAGAACCCGAGCCGGGACCACTGGCTCGGCACCGATACCCTGGGCCGCGACCTCTGGGCACGGCTCCTCCAGGGCACGCTCTTCTCGCTGAAGATCGGCCTCGGGACGCAGCTCATCATCCTCGTCATCGGGCTCACCATCGGAATGCTTGCCGCCCTCGCCGGGCGCGTCAGCGACACCATCCTGATGTGGGTCACCGACCTCGCTTACGCCTTCCCCGACCTCCTCGCCATCATCCTGCTCCGCCAGGTCCTGCTCGGCCGCGATTGGCCCATCATCGGCGAAGGCGACCCCCAGATCCCTGGCTTCAACGGCGTCCTGCTGGTCACCATCATCGCCATCTCCTTCGTCTCCTGGACGACGCTGGCGAGGCTGGTTCGCGGGCAGATGCTCTCCATCAAGGAGCAGGATTATGTCACGGCCGCCCGCGCAATGGGCGCCGGGCCCTGGCGCATCGTGCGGGTGCACATGCTCCCAAACACGCTCAGCGCGGTCATCGTCTCTGCCACCTTCGGGATCCCGCTGGCGATCTTCGCCGAGGCAACGCTCGGGTTCATCGGCCTGGGCGTGCCGCCGCCCGACGCCAGCCTCGGCTCGCTCATCGGCGCGGGCCTCGACACCATCCAGGTGCACCAGGTGCAGCTC
>NZ_DAOUAO010000157.1:0-8473 GCF_034433535.1 Tepidiforma sp. | reverse complement strand
GCACACAACCGGCCCCCGCCGCGCCAGCCGCGCCGCAGCCAGCGCCTCCTCGACGGTATCGGCGACCGCGGCGCGCACATCGAGCCCGCTCCACTGCCGCGCAAGCCCAAGCAGCCCGGCTGCCGCCCCAGCTTCGTCCGCGAAGCGCCCCTCCAGCCCCGCGAGGTCCACCGCCAGGGCATCGCGCGCGACGATCGCGACACGCGATGTCGCCTTCCGCTGCAACACTGCCGCCATGCGCTCCAGCCCGGCCAGCTCCTCGCCCGCCGTCACCACCCGCACGGCCATCGACGGGCAGCGCGCCAGCCCCTCCTCCACCGTCATCCCTGCCGCCGCCCCGGTCGCGCTCGCCTCCGCCGAAACCGCCGTGAGCAGCCGCTCACTGCCCGACCCCTCAGCAACGCCCACGGGCCGGCCGCGGAGCGCGGGCTCGGCCAGCCGCACAAGCTGCACCCCGGGCCGGGGAATCGCCAGCACCAGGAATCGCATCGCCAACCCTCCCGTGGCACACGCGCCACGGGGAAAATAGAACAAACGTTCGTATTCGGTCAAGCGATTTCCTCCTGTCGGCCTTGCTGACCGTCCGGGCAGGTCACGCTAGGATCCCCGCCATGGCCCCTCACCTCCCCGCGCTCCGCGAAGCCGACCCCGCCAACCGCGCCCGCTACGGCGGCAAAGGTGCCAGCCTCGCCGCCCTCGCCCGCGCCGGCTTCGAAGTGCCCGACGGCTTCATCATCCCCGCCGACCTCGCGGCGTCCCTCGGCGGCGACCCCGCTGCCTGGCCCCCGGACCTTCGCCGCGCCCTGCTCGACCGCCTCAAGGCGCTCGCCCCGGCCTTCGAACCCGTCGCCGTCCGCTCCTCCGCCGCCGATGAGGATGGCGCCGAGGCCTCCTTCGCAGGCCAGCACGAAACGGTCCTCGGGGTCACCGGCGGCGATGCCCTCCTCGCCGCCGTCCAGCGCTGCCTCGCCTCGGCATCCTCCGAGTCCGCCCGCGCCTACCGCCGCGCGGCCGGCGCCGCCGAAGAGGCCGCCATGGCCGTCGTCGTCCAGCTCATGGTCCCGGCGGTCTCGGCCGGCGTCGCCTTCTCGATTGACCCCGTCTCCGGCAGCCGCGACCGCGTCGTCGTCGAAGCCGTGGCCGGCCTCGGCGATGCCCTCGTCTCCGGCCAGGCCGAGGGGCAGCGCTTCGTGGTCCACCGCCAGTCGCTCGCCGTCCTCGAACGGCCATCCTCGGCCGCCGTCCTCTCCGACGACCAGGTGATCGCCGTCGTCCGCGCCGCTCTCCGCGCCGAGGATCTCTTCGGCAGCCCCCAGGACATCGAATTCGCCTTCGACGGGGTCGGGAAGCTCTGGCTGCTGCAATCCCGCCCGATCACCGCCCCGGCGGCCGGGGCCCCTCGCCCGGACGGCCTCGGCGGCTGGTACAACGAATTCGATACCCCCACCTCCGAAGCCGACCTCTGGACCAGCGCCAACGTCCAGGAGATCCTGCCCGGCCTCCTCACCCCGCTCACCATCACCACCTTCAACGAGACGGTCCCCCGCGCCTACACCGAGGACTACCACGAGCTCGGCCTCCTCGGGCGCGACGAAAACCCCCGCTTCATGGGCACCTTCTACAACCGCGCCTTCCTCAACATGGAGGCCACCCGGCTCGTCGCGTCCCGCGTCCTCGGCTTCCGCGAGGGCGCCCTCGAACAGCAATACCTCGGCGGCCCCATCGACGATGGCTGGAAGACGCCGCTCCCCCGCTTCACCACCTGGCGCCGCCGCATCCTCACTGCCCCGCGCATGCTCCGCGTCATGGTCACCCTCTCAAAGCAGGCCGAACGCGCCGACCGGGCAGTCGCCTCCGCCGAGCGGCAGGTCCGCGCGGTCGACCCCTTCGCCCTCTCCGACGCCGAACTCCAGCGCTACCGCGAACGCATCCTCGATTTCTCCGCCCGCATCGCCCGCGTCCACCTGCGGGTCACGGGCATCGCCGGCTCCGGCTACGACACCATCGCCAGCCTCGTCCGGCCCGCCCTCGGCGAAGAGACCGAGGGGCGCGTGCCCGTCCTCTTCACCGGCCTCCCCGGCGTCGAAAGCGCCCAGATCAGCCTCGACCTCTGGGAGCTCTCCCGCATCGCCCTCCGGGAGGGCCTCGGCGAACAGCTGCGCGCGCCCGCCTTCGACCCCGCCGACCCGGCCCTGCCGGCCGCCTGGCGCGAGGCCTACGCCGCCTTCATCGAACGCCACGGCCACCGCGGCCTGCACGAAATGGAGGTCGCGACCCGCACCTGGCGGTGGGACCCGGCCCCCGTCCTCGCCATGGTCAGGTCCTACCTGGACCTCGACCCCGAGCACGCTCCGCCCGCCGTCCTCGCCCGCCAGGAGCAGGAGCGGCTCGCCCTCACCCGCCAGATCGAGGCGCGCCTCAACCCCATCCAGCGGGGTGTCTTCCGCTGGCTCCTGCCCCGCGCCCAGGGGTGGGTCGCCCTCCGCGAGCGCACCAAGTCCATCCTCGTCCGTTCCGCCCGCCTCGGCGACTGGCACCTCGCTGCCATCCAGGCCCGCCTCGTCGACCTCGGCGTCATCCGCCAGCCCGACGACCTCTTCTTCCTCAGTCACGAAGAGGTGAGCAACGTCCTCGCCAACAGCCTGCGGCTCGACCTCTCCGACAAGGTGGCCGCCCGCCGCCGCGAGTACGAGCGCAACCGCCACGTCATCCTGCCCGAGCGCTTCCGCGGCCGGCCCGCGCCCCTGCCCCCGCCCGAGGCCGGACACGCCGGCGATATCCTGCGCGGCACCCCTGTCAGCCCCGGCCGCGTGACCGCCCGCGCCCGCGTCATCCTCGACCCCCAGGCCGATGGCCCGCTCCTGCCGGGCGAAATCCTCGTGGCCCCGGTCACGGATGCCGGCTGGACGCCGCTCTTCGCCCTCGCTTCCGGCCTCGTCGTCGATATGGGCAGCGCCCTCAGCCACGGCTCCACCGTCGCGCGCGAATACGGCCTCCCCGCTGTGGTCAACGTTCGCCAGGGCACCAGCCGCATCCGCACCGGCGACCTCATCCAGGTCGACGGCCTGGCCGGCACCGTCACCATCCTTCAGGAGCCGCCCGAAGCCGAACCCGCCGCCTCCTGAGCCGCTGCCCTACCGGAAGAGCGGCCGAACCCCGCAGCGGCCGGTCACCGTGTCGATACACGGGTCCGGGCCGGCGTACCTGCCCAGGAGCCGCCGACCCGACGCTTCGCGCGCATCCAGCAGCAAACGAAAAGCGGCGAGCTCCTCGTCGCTGAGGAGTTCGCCGCGCCAGATCTTCTGCGCGCACATCGCCCCAAACTGGTCGAACAGCGCCCGGTACATCGGGGCCGATCCTGCCCCGCGCGCCGCCCGCCCGGCAACCCGCCGGCCGCTACCGTCCGCCGGCCGCCTCGCCCGCGGGCACCGGGTCGATGTCCCAGCGCGCCGGCACCGGCAGGTACTGCACCACGCCCTCCCCGACCTCCGCCACGATGGCATCCCAGGCGGTCACGTCCCACTCGGAAACGAACGTGTACGAACAGCCCCGGCGACCGGCCCGGGCCGTCCGCCCGATGCGGTGGATGTACTCCTCCGGGTTCTGCGGCACGTCGTAGTTCACCACGTCCTCAATGTCCGGGATATCGAGCCCGCGCGCGGCCACGTTGGTCGCGACTAGGAACTCCAGCTTCCCGGAGCGGAAATCGGCCATCACGCGGTCGCGCTGCGACTGCCGCAGGTCGCCGTGGATTGCCTGTGCCGGCACCCCGGCGCGGTTCAGCTCGGCCGTCAGGCGGTCCACCCCCAGCTTCGTGTTCCGGAAGATGAGCGTCCGCCCCAGCCCGCGCATTTCGTAGAGGTACTGCAGCGCGCGGAGCTTGTCCCGCTCGGCCACCTCGCAGTAGTACTGCTCGACCCCCTCCGCCGTGCGCTGCTCGGGGTCGACCGCGACCCGCTCCGCGTGGCGCATGTACCGCCAGACAATCCGCCCGATGGTCTCGGGCATCGTCGCGCTGAAGAGCGCCGTCTGCCGCTCCTTTGGCGCGTGCCGCAGGATGTAGTCGATGTCGCGCGCGAAACCGATGTCCAGCATCTGGTCGGCCTCATCGAGCACCACAAACCCAACCTGCCCGAGCGAGAGCGTGCCCCGCTTGATGTGGTCGATCACCCGCCCCGGCGTGCCGACCACCACCTGGATCCCGCGCTCCAGCCGTTCGATGTCGGTCTTCACCCGGCTCCCGCCAGTCAGTGCCCAGGCGCGGAAGCCGTAAAACAGCGCGAGGTGATCCATCACCTCGCGCACCTGCTTCGCCAGCTCCCGGGTCGGCACCAGCACAATCGCCTGCACCGCGTCGTTCGCCGGGTCGATGCTGCGCGCCAGCGGCAGCCCGAAAGCGAGCGTCTTGCCCGTGCCGGTCTGGGCGAGCCCGACGACGTCGGCGCCCTCGAGCAGCCGCGGCAGCGCCTCGCGCTGGATCGGCGTTGGGGCAGTGAACCCGAGCGCGGCAATGGCTCGCAGCCCGGTCTCATCCACGCCCAGCGCGCGGAACTCCTCCGAAAGTGGAACCAGCGGCTCCGGGAGCCGCGCCGGCGCGGCCTGCTGCTGGCTGCTGCCTCCGCCGCCCCGGCCGCGTCGACGTCGCCGTCGGCTGCGCTCCCCGTGCCCGGCGCCCGTCTCGCCCGCTGCCGCGGGAGCGGGGCCTTCGGCCCCCTCAAGGCGCCGCGGCGGGCGCGCCCGTCTCGCTGTCTCGCCTGCCCGTGCGACCCCCTCGCGCGGGGTCTGCCTCAGTCGAGGTGCCGGCCCTTGCCGGGCCCTCGTGCCGTCAGCTGCCTCGCCGGGCGCAGGCGCCCCTGGAGGGCTCGACGTTGAGGATGGTGTCAGAGGGGAAAGGGTCCCCCGGCCCGCCGGTTCCCCGGCTGCCCGCCGAAACGGGCGTGCAATCGTCTCCAGCAAACCTGTCAGCTTCACGTCCTGTTCACATGCGCCGCAAACATCTCCCCATCACGGGGGCGGCCACGAGTCCACGTTCCAGCAGGTGCCAAACCCCCGGACCTCGGTCCGCCCGCCGCCTTCCGCACCGGGCCCGGCACTGCCGTCATCATGACGTAAAACCAGCATAGCACACCCCGTTCGACAGCGAACCGCGCCCCGCGCCACAATTCCGCCCATGCCCTACGAACACATCTCCACCGAACTCAACGACCGCATCCTCACCATCACCCTCGACCGCCCCGAGCAGCTCAACGCCTTCACCGCCACCATGCAGCGCGAGCTCATCGACGCCTTCGATGCCGCCGATGCCAACGATGAGGTCCGCGTCATCGTCGTCACCGGCCGCGGCCGCGCCTTCTGCGCCGGCGCCGACCTCTCCGCCGGCCCCTCCACCTTCGATGCCGGCGCCCGCGGCCGCCCAACCGATATCCGCCAGTACCGCGATGGCGGCGGCATGGTCACCCTCCGCATCTTCGAACTGAAGAAGCCGATCATCGCCGCCATCAACGGCCCGGCGGTCGGCGTTGGGGTCACCATGACCCTCGCCATGGATGTCCGCCTGGCCAGCGAAACCGCCCGTTTCGGGTTCGTCTTCGCCCGACGCGGCATCGTCCCCGAAGCCGCCTCCTCATGGTTTCTCCCGCGCGCCGTGGGCATCCAGCAGGCCATGGAATGGGTCGCCACCGGCCGCGTCTTCGATGCGCAGGAGGCGCTCCGCGGCCGCCTCGTCCGCAGCGTGCACCCCCCCGAGGAGCTGCTGCCCGCCGCCTATGCCCTCGCCCGCGACATCGCCGACAACACCTCCGCCGTCTCCGTTGCGCTCTCCCGGCAGCTCATGTGGCGCGGCCTCGTCGCCGACCACCCCATGCACGCCCATATGGCCGATTCGCGCGGCATTCTCATCATGGGCGCCAGCCCCGACGTCCGCGAAGGCGTCGCCTCCTTCCTCGAAAAGCGCAAGCCAAACTTCACCATGTCCGTCGCAAACGACCTCCCCGACCTCTTCCCCTTCTACAAGACCCCCGAGTTCGAGTAGGAAGGGAGACACTGCCCCCGCCACGCCCGCCGCTGCCGGGAGAGCGGGAGAACGAACGGCCATTTCCCGCCCCTCCCCGCTCCCGGCTCCCGGCTCCCCGTTCCCCGGGGCGGCGCCGGGCCGGGCGGGGCTCCAACCTCCCACCTCAGCTAATCTTGTTCCCGTGAGCGCCCTCCCCTCGCCCCTCCAGGCCCTCGCCGACGACTACGCCGCCTGGTGGATCGACCTCCTCGGCGAACACAACCACGTCGGCGGCATCGAAGCCACCCGCTGGCTGCTCAAGCGTGCCGACCTCGGCCCCGGCCGCCGCATGCTCGATGCCGGCGCGTTTGTCGGCGCTGCCGCCCGCCTCGCAGTCGAACGCACCGGCTGCACCGCCATCGCCACCGACCTCAACTCCGACTTCCTCGCCGCCGGGCGGGCGATGGAGGGCGGCCGGCGGGTGCAGTGGGTCGTCGCCGAAAACCGCCGCCTGCCCTTCCGCAGCGGCAGCATCGATAGCATCTGGGCGCTCGATACCGAGCTCGCGCCCGCCGAATTCACCCGGGTCGCCGCGCCCGGGGCCACCCTCTGCCTCTGCTGCGAGGCGCCCGCCGATGCCCGCGGCGGCCTCGACGCCTTCTTCGAGGAGTGGGAGCAGCTGGGCTGGGAGCTCGCCGCCCACCGGCCGATGACCACCGAGGCCGCCCACACCTGGCGCACTGCCGAGGCCGAACTGGTCCGCCGACGGCCGTATTTCGAACCCCGCTACGGCACCCGCGCCTACCTCGCCCAGCTCGACCTCGTCGCCCACCTCGTCCAGTCGTACGAACGCCTCCAGCAGGGCCATGCGCTCGTCGTCTTCCGCCGCCGTGCTGGCGCCTAAGCGCAGGTGGCCCACAATCGCGCTGTGAAAATCCTCCGCATTGGCGTATCGGATGATGAGTACGGCCCCCTGCCGGATGAGCAGCGCTTCTGGTACATCGTCCAGCAGCGCCTCGCGGAGGAGCTCGGCGAACCGGTCGAAACCATCCGCAAGCGCGGCTGGCCGGGCGAATCCCTCGCCGGCGCCCTTGACCGCTGGGTCGAACGTGAGCGCCCCGACCTGGTGGTGTTCTGTGCCGCGTCCTACTGGGTCTCCTTCCCTTCCGCGCCGACCGCTCTCGAACGTGCCCGGCTCCCCCTCGCCCGGCCCCTGGCAAAGGTCGCAACTGCCATCTCTCGCCGCCCCGCCATCGCCCGCACCGCCCCATTCCGCGCCGCACGCCGGCTCGCCTACCGGACCATCGGCCACCGCTACTTCTTCGAGCCGTTGGAGGCGGCTGCTCATGTCGAAGCCGCGCTGAGGCGGGTTCTGCGCTACGAAGACGTGGCCGTCGGCGTACGGGGTCCGATCCCGCTCGGCCTTCCGTTGCCTCCGCGCCTTGCCGCCGAGTCCCGCGCCCGCTGCGATGCCTTTGGCAGCATCCTCGCAGACCTCTGCGATGCCCTGCACATCCCCTACCTCCCGGCAGGGCCCGATGAGCCTCCCGCGCGCAGCGAACTCCAGCCCGACCTCACCCACGTCAACGCAGCCGGCCACGCCCGCCGCGCAGAACACGAATACCGCCTCCACCGCGCCGCACTCCAGCAGTCCGGCCGCCTGGCCGCAGCACCCGAGAGATGAACATCCTCCGGCTCGGAGATTCGAACGATACCTTCGGACCCATCCCCGAAGACCAGCGTGCCTGGCGCATCGTCGAGCGACGCCTCGCCGATGACATCGGCGAACCGGTCAGAACCATCCTCAAGAGCGCCTGGCCCAGCCCTTCCCTCCCGGACGCCGTCGAGCGCTGGCTCCACCAGTTCGAACCCGACCTGGTGTTGGTCTGCACACCTTCCTTCTGGGTGGCCTTCCCCTCAGCTCCGCTCGTACTCGAATCCTCTTCCTCCGCACTCATGCGCAGGCTCGGCCAGGCGGCCACCAGCCTCTCCCGCCGCCCCGCTATCGCCCACACCGCCGCGTTCCGCGCGGCGCGCAGGCTCGCATACCGCACCGTCGGCTACCGCTACTTCTTCGAACCTGCCGAGGTCGCTGACTGCATCGAAGAAGTCCTCCGCCGCGTCCTGCGTCGTGAAGAGGTCGCCCTCGCCCTGCGCGCTCCAGAAACCCTGGGGCTTCCGCTGTCCCCTCAAATCGCAGCCCAATCCCGCGCCCGCTTCCTCGAAATGCATCGACTGCTCGCCGATGCCTGCCAGCGCCTCCACGTGCCCTGCCTGCCGGACAGCCCCGATGCCACCAGAGACCCGGCCGAACTCCTCGACGACATCACCCATCTCAACGCCAGGGGCCACCGCAGGTTCGCCCAACTCGAATACCGCCTTCACCGCCTCGCACTCGAGCAATCCGGCCGCCTGCCCCTCCAGCCCCGCCCCCTCCCCCCCTCCTGAGGGAGAACGGAACCGGCCGAGGCCGGGAAAGCG
>NZ_DAOUAO010000156.1:0-5179 GCF_034433535.1 Tepidiforma sp. | reverse complement strand
CTACCTCCTCCTCGCTCCCAGCCGGCTGAGCACCGAATCGAACACCGCCGCATCCTGCGCGCCCGAGAGCGCGAAGCGATCGCCGAAGACGAACGTCGGCACCCCCGTCACGCCCGCCTCGCGCGTCCAGCCGATCGCCTCCAGCACCCGCTGCCGGTAGACCTTCCCCTCCAGCGCCGCCCGCCACGCCGCGCCGTCGAGCCCTGCCCGCTCGCCCACCGCGACCACCACCTCGGGCTTGCCGATGTCCTCCAGCTCCGTGAAGTAGGCCCGGAACATCTCCCGCGCATACTCCCGCGCCCGGCCCGCCTCCTGCGCGAACTCTGCCCCCTCGTGCGCCAGCACCGAGTTCGAGGTCCACGTCCGCCCCCGCGTGAACCGAATGCCCGCCGCTTCCGCGCGCAGCTCCATGTGCGTCGGCGGGTCGTCCGGACGGGTCATCGGGCGACGCGGCTTCCCCTCCGGCGGAGTCGAAGGGTCCAGCAGGTAGGGCACGTGCCGCACCTCCACCTCCCATTCGCGCTCCACGCGCTCGATTTCGACCAGCCCGAGGTAGCACCACGGGCAGACAAAGTCCGAAATCATCAGAATCTGCATCGGGCCGGGCTCGGGTTCGTGCGTCATGCGCGCACCATACCCCGCTCGACAAGGCCCCCGCAAAGGTGTTCACTCCCGCCACCACCACCGCCGGGGGTCACGCCATGGCCTACGAACACCTCACGCTCGAGATCGCCGACGACATCGCCACGGTCACCCTCAACCGCCCCGAGAAGCTCAACGCCCTCAACCGCGCCCTCCAGGTGGAGCTGCTCGAAGTCTGCGCGCAGCTCAAGCACGACGACACCGTGCGCGCCGTCATCTTCACCGGGGCGGGCCGCGGCTTCTGCTCCGGCGCCGACCTCAGCGGACCGCTTCCGCCGGCCCCCGACCGCGTCCCCTGGCAGCAGCTCACCGACGAAGACAGCTGGGTCGGACGCCAGGCCCGCGCCGTCTACACCCTCGATAAGCCCACCATCGCCGCGGTCAACGGCATCGCCGCCGGCGCCGGCTTCTCCCTCGCCCTCGCCTGCGACATCCGCGTCGGCTCCGAACACGCCCGCTTCAAGACCGTCTTCATCGAACGCAACCTCTCCCCCGATTCGGGCATGAGCTACCTCCTGCCGCGCATCGTCGGCCAGGGCGCCGCCCTCGACCTCATCCTCACCAGCCGCACCGTCGAGGCCGAGGAAGCGCTCCGCCTCGGGCTGCTCCAGCGCCTGGTCCCCCACGAGCAGCTCATGACGGAGGCCCGGGCGGTCGCCGCGGCCATCGCTGCCCACCCGCCGATCGCCGCCATCATGTCCCGCCGCGTGGTCCAGCGCTCCTGGGAGAACGACTTCGATGCCCAGCTGCGCGAGGAGATCCACGCCATCGCCATCTGCCGCCGCGCCGTCAACGACGCCCGCGAGCAGCGCCAGGCCTTCCTCGAGAAGCGCCAGCCGCGCTACACCGGCTCGTAGTTCTCCGCGCGCGAACCGGCCCCGGGGAAGCCCCCGGGGCCGCCAGGCTCGAACCGAAGCCCGGGCGATCAGTTGACCCGGCGCTCCTTGCCTGCCCAGTACTTCTCGCGGATGAGGAACTTCTGCAGCTTGCCTGTCGCTGTCCGCGGCAGGCTCTCCACGAAGTCCACGCTCGTCGGGCACTTGAAGTGGGCCAGGTGGTCGCGGCAGAACGCGATGATCTCCTCCTCGGTGGCGGTCATCCCCGGGCGCAGCACCACCAGCGCCTTCGGCGTCTCGCCCCACTTCTCGCTCGGCACGCCGATGACCGCGCACTCCAGCACCGCCGGGTGCTTGTAGAGCGCGTCCTCCACCTCCGAGGACGAGATGTTCTCCCCGCCCGAGATGATCACGTCCTTCTTCCGGTCCACGATGTTGATGTTGCCGAACTCATCCCACACCGCCAGGTCGCCGGTGTGGAAGTACCCGTCGTAGATGGCCCTGGCGGTCTCCTCCGGCTGTTCCCAGTACCCCTTCAGCACCACGTTCGAACGGGCGCACACCTCGCCGATCGTCGTGTTGTCCTTGGGCACCGGGTTGCCGTTGTCGTCCAGCACCTGGATATCGACCCCGATCGCCTCCACCCCGGCCCGCGCACGGCGCTGGTAGTCCTGCCCGTCCGGGTTGTGGTAATCCGGCATCGAAACGGTCAGGATCGGCGAGGTCTCGGTCAGCCCGTAAATCTGGATGAACTCCCAGCCCAGCTCTTTCTCCAGCCGCTCGATGAACGCCGCCGGGGGCGGGGCGCCCGCCACCACGAACCGCGGCCGCGTCGTGATGGTGTACTTGTCCCGGTCCGGGAACGTCAGGATCGTGTTGAGCACGGCCGGCGCCATGCAGGCGAACGTAATCTTCTCGTCCTGGATGAGCCGGAAGATGTCGGCCGCCACCACTGCCCGCAGCACCACGTGCGTCGCGCCCATCGCGGTCAGCGCGAAGGGACCGCCCCAGCCGTTGGCGTGGAACATCGGCAGCGTCCAGAGCTCGCGGTCCTCGTGCCGGACCCGCAGGTGCGCGATGAAGTTGTAGGCGTTGATGTACACGTTCCGGTGCGTGAGCATCACGCCCTTCGGCCGCGCGGTGGTCCCCGATGTGTAGTTGATCGAGGTCACGTCGTTCTCATCCTGCTCCACCGGCGGCGTCGGGCCGGTCGGCTGCTGGCCCACGTACGCGTCCCAGTCGATCCAGCCGTCAGGCACCGTGTGCCCCGGCCGCGGGTCCGCCACGATGTAGTGCTGGACGGTCTTCAGGTTCGGGCGAATCGCATCGACCATGCCGGTGTAGTCATAATCCACGAGCACCACCTTCACGCCCGCGTGGTTGATGATGTACTCGTGGTCGGCCGCCACCAGCCGGTAGTTCAGCGGCACCAGGATCGCGCCGATCTGCGTGACCCCGTAGTAGCTCTCGAGGAAGTAGTGGCTGTTCGGGCTCAGGATGCACACGCGGTCGCCCTTCTCCACCCCCAGCGAGCGCAGCGCGTGCCCCAGCTGGTTGCACCGCTCCTGGAACTGGCGGTACGTCAGCCGCAGGTCGCCATCGACCACCGCCTCTTTATTCGGGTACAGCTTCGCCGCGCGGCGAAGAAAATCGTTCAGCAGGAGCGGAACTTCCATCGGTCTGTCCCCCGGTCCGGTTTTGCGCGGGGATTCTAGCCGATCTCGCACCCGGCGCGACACGCGGGCGGCTCCGCCTCGGCCGTGCCCACCACGGTCACGTGTCCCAGCTTCCGACCCGGCCGCGGCGCCTTCCCGTACAGGTGGACGAAGCACCGCCCCGGGTAGGCCGCCTCCAGCCCCGCCAGGGCCGCCTCGTCGATGTCGCCGATCAGGTTCAGCATCGTCGCAGGCTGCAGCAGCGTCGTTTCGCCCAGGGGCAGCCCCGCCGCGATGCGCACCAGCTGTTCGAACTGGCTCGCGGCGCAGGCTTCTATCGTCAGGTGCCCTGAGTTGTGCGGCCGCGCCGCTACCTCGTTCACCAGCACCCCGCCATCCGGCAGCAGGTAGCACTCGAGGCACGCGATCCCCGCCAGCCCCGTCGCCACGGCGAACCGGTAGGCGAACTCCCGCGCCACCTTCGCGCTCTCCGCCGGGATGCCGGCCGGCGCGCGCGAAACCCGCAGGATGCCGCCCCGGTGCACATTGCGAATCGGGTCGAAGAACGCCAAATTCCCCCCACGGTCCCGGCAGACAATCACCGAGAACTCGGCCGCGAACGGCACCCGCTCTTCGACGACGCAGACCCCGCCGCCGAGCGAGAGCCACGCCGCCTCCGCATCCTCCGCCCGCTCCACCCAGGCCTGCCCGCGGCCGTCGTAGCCGCCCGTCGCCCGTTTGAACACGACCGGCAGGGTCAGTTCCCGGGCCGCTGCGGCCGCCTCCCCCGCGTTCGTCACCACCCGGTGGACCGGTACCGCGACCCCCGCGCCTGCCGTGAAGGTCCGCTGCTTCGCCCGGTCCTGCGTCATCAGCACGACGCCGGCGCCCGGCAGCAGGTCCGCGGTTTCTGCGGCCACTTCCAGCGTCCGCGCCGGCAGCGTCTCGGTCTCCACCGTCACCACCCCGGCGCGCCGTGCGAACCCGGCCAGCCGCGCCTCATCGTCGTACGCTCCCACCACCAGCTCGTCGGCCTCGCGCGCGAGCGGACAATCCGCAGCATCGCTGTATCCCAGCACCCGGTAGCCCAGCCGGTGCGCCGCCTCGGCAAGCATCATGCCGAGCTGGCCGCCCCCGATGATGCCGATGAACGCCCCCTCGGGCAGTGGATTCACCGCAGCTCCTCGCCGAGCACCCGGTCCCGCTCCTCCTCCATGAACCGCGCCACCCGCTCCGCCAGCGCCGGGTCCGTCACGGCGAGCAGCCGAACCGCGTAGTGCGCCGCGTTCACCGCCCCCGCCTCCCCAATCGCCATCGTGCCGACCGGCGTCCCCCGCGGCATCTGCACGATCGAGAGCAGTGAATCCAGCCCCTGCAGCGCCTTCGTCTGGATCGGAACCCCAATCACCGGCAGCGTCGTCTGGGCGGCCGTCATCCCCGGCAGGTGGGCCGCCCCGCCGGCCCCGGCGATGATCACCCGCAGGCCCCGGCCGGCCGCCGCCTGGGCGTACTCGGTTACCAGCGCCGGCGTGCGGTGTGCCGAAACCACCTTCGCCTCGAAGGGCACCCCGAACCGCTCCAGCACCTCCGCCGCCAGCCGCATCGTCGGCCAGTCGCTCGAACTCCCCATGATGATGCCGACAAGCGGCCCCGGCGCCGAATCAGCCATGGCGCCATTCTACGGCCCGCGCCGTCCCGGGCCACGCCCCCGGGCATGCCGCTCCAGTTCCCGGAAGAGCGCCTCCACCCCCGTGGTCGGGACCGTCACCCAGGGCGGGTCGCCGGCCGCTCGCGGGCGAAACAGCTCGCTCACCTTGTGCGGGAGCGGCGTGCCCGACCACGCCAGCACGACATCCGCCCGGGCGAGGTCCGCCCGCGCGTCCCCCAGCGTGACCCGCCCCTCCCCGCTGACGAACACCAGCTCCGGCCCGCCGGCCTCCCGCGCGAGACGGGTCGCCTCCCGCTGCCCTGCCGGCGAACCCCCGAGCACCAGCGCACGCCGCACCCCGGCCGCCGCACACGCCGCTGCCGCCCGCAGTGCCGCCT
>NZ_DAOUAO010000155.1:0-2725 GCF_034433535.1 Tepidiforma sp. | reverse complement strand
CGTCTGCCAGGAAGACCCCGACACCATCGTTGAGCGCATCGCCGAGTTCCGCCGCATGAGCTTCGGCGCAATCAGGAGGTCCGCCTGATGGACCTCGCGACCGTCATCGGCCTCGGCATCGCCATCATCGGCATCATCGGCGGCAACATCCTCGAGGGCGGCAACCCGATGAAGCTCATCAACCTCCCGGGCTTCTTCATCGTCGTCCTCGGCTCCTTCGGCGCCGTCATGATCTCCCAGCCCCTCTCCGTCATGATCGCCCTCCCCAAGTTCATCCTCAAAGCCTTCTTCGGCGGCGCCGCCCACAACTCCGCCGAAACCGTCGACCTCTTCGTCCAGATGGCCGATAAAGCCCGCCGCGAAGGACTGCTCGCCCTCGAAGCCGATATCGAAAAAATCCACGACCCCTTCACCCGCAAAGGGGTCCAGCTCATGATCGACGGCACCGACCCCGAGCTCCTCCGCGAAATCATGGAAATCGAGCGGGAATCCATGAAGCATCGCCACGAGGCCAACTTCGCCGCCCTCGAATTCATGGGCGGCATCGCCCCCACCATCGGCGTCCTCGGCGCCGTCATGGGCCTCATGGGCGTCATGTCCCACCTCGATGAGCCCGACCACATCGGCCCCGGCATCGCCACCGCCTTCGTCGCCACCTTCTATGGCGTCTTCACCGCCAACGTCCTCTGGCTGCCCCTTGCCAACAAGCTCAAAAACAATTCCAAGCACGAACTCCACGCCCTCGATGTCGTCATCGAAGGGCTCATGTCCATCCAGGCCGGCGATAACCCCCGCATCGTTCGTGAAAAGCTCGAAGGCTTCCTCCAGCCCTCCGCCCGCGCCAGGAAGGATGACCAGGGCGAAGCCCGCCGGGAGGCCGCATGAGCCGCAAAGCCCCCGAGGCAGAGAAGCCCGAAAATCACGAACGATGGATCGTCTCCTACGCCGACATGGTGACGCTCCTCTTCGCGCTCTTCGTCGTCCTCTACGCCACCAGCGACGCCAACCCCCAGAAGCTCCAGTCCGTCCGCGTCTCCATCGACCAGGCCTTCTCCATCGGCGTCCTCCAGGGTTCCAACGGCTCCTCCGCCGTCCTCAACCAGGGCGGGGGCCTCACCCCATCCCTGAACGAGATCCGCTCCAACACGTTCGAAGGCCTCAACCAGACCCTCTCCGGCTTCGCCCAGGCCAACGGCCTCGAAGGCAAGATCCAGGTCCGCTCCGATTCCACTTCCATCACCATCTCCCTCGCGGATAACCTCCTCTTCGATTCCGGCAGCGCCGACCTGCGCCCCGGCAGCGTCGACGTCCTCCTCCAGGTGGCCGATGCCCTCCGCGGGCTGCCCAACCAGATCCGCATCGAGGGCCACACCGACAATATCCCCCCCAACACCCGCGAGTTCCCCACCAACTGGGAGCTCTCCGCCGCCCGCGCCACCCGCGTGCTCCGCGTCCTCACCGAACAGGGCGGGCTCGACCCGGCAAAGCTCTATACCGCCGGCTACGCCGATACCCGCCCCCTCGCCGATAACGCCACCCCCGAAGGCCGCGCACTCAACCGCCGCGCCGACATCGTCATCCTCTACCCCACCCTCGAAGACCTGCAGAAAGCCCTCGCCGGGACCCAGCGGAGGTAGCCATGTTCAAAGACAAGAAGGTCCTCGCCGGCGGCGCCGTCCTCTTCCTGGCCGCCTTCTGGTTCTACATCAAGCCGAACTATATGGACCCGAAACCCGTGCCCGTCTACACCCCCGAGCAGATCGCCGCCGCCCCCCGGCCGACGGTCTTCATCGGCAAGGCGACCGGCGGCGGCCACGGCGGCAAAGCCACCAACGCCCCGGAGGGCATCGTCCTCAACCTCAAGCCATCCGGCACCACCCAGCGCTACGTGAAGCTCATCATGGCCCTCGAATTCGAAGCGCAAACGCCCCCCTGGGTCGGCCTGAGCGTCGACCAGCTCGCTGCCAAGAACGCCGAATTCGCCCACCACCTCGACCCCGAAATGCACAAAATTCTCGATGCCATCGCCAACGTTATCGGCTCTCACTCCGCCGAAGAAGTCGCAACCGTCGAAGGCAAAGAAGCCCTGAAAAACGAGCTCATCGAAGCCATCAACCATCACCTCCACGACCACAAGGTCGAACACATCTACTTCGAAACCTTCATCGTCCAGTAGCCCCCGCGAAGGAGGCGCCCCATGGCCGACCCCGTCGAAATCCTTGCCCAGCTCCTCTCTCCCCAGCAGGCCGCCACGCTCGATCAGGCCGGCCGCCGGGCCTGGGAAGCTGCTGCCCGCACCCTCTCCGCCATCCAGGGCAGCGAGCCGAGCGTCGCCATCAGCGATGCACGCCTCGTCATGCCCGAAGAGGTCGCCGGCGACTACGCCGCGCCCCACCTGGCCGTTCCCATCGAACTCTCCACCGACAACGACCAGTCGGCGACCGCCTACCTCAGCCTTCCCACCGCTGCAGCTGCCGCCTACCTCCAAACCGAGGCCGACAACCCCGAAGACCAGGAGCAGCAGACCCTGGTGGTGACCTCCACCATCCTCGGGCAGGTCATCAACGCCCTGAACCAGGAAGTCTGCTCCCGCTCGAACAACGGACTCCTCCTCTCCTTCGACGACGTCCTTGCCAATTCCATGCCCGCGACCCTCGAGGGGCTCGAGGACGCCTGCCTGTACCTCACCGCCACCCTCAGCGCCGGCCGCGAACTCCCCCTCACC
>NZ_DAOUAO010000154.1:0-9055 GCF_034433535.1 Tepidiforma sp. | reverse complement strand
CTGGCGCGATTTCGACGGCGCAGGGTGCAACGGGACGTGGCGCGGATGATCCGCGAGGGGGTCGGCGTCTCAGAGGGGCGGTGGGCCCTGGGCGGGCGGGCAGAGGCTGGCGCTCTGGCGGGGGAGATCGCGGCGTGGGCGCGGGAGAAGATGGCGGGGATGCGGCGGCCGCGCGGCATCGACCAGGTGGTGCTGGCGCTGGCCTGCCGGGACGCGGCCGGGACGGTCGTCTGCAGCGGGAGCCTCGGGGTGGTAAAGCCGGGGCTGTTCTATGAGGAGACCGGCGAGCGAAAGCTGCGGGAGTTTCTGGAAGGTGCCGCCGGGGTGGTGGGGCCCGGGGACGGGGAGGTGCTGGCGGCCCTGCTGCGGCTGGGGGAGATCGCCTACGCGCTCGAGGGCGGTGCTGCGGCGGCCTGAGCGGTTGCGGGTGTGCTGGAGGGGGGTAAACTCGCGAACATGACGCGTGTGGCGAACCCCCAGCGGGCGAAGGAACGGATCGAACGGCAAATCGAGCGGATCGGGCGGCTGCGGGGAAGCGGGCCAAACCCGTTCGACTATGACCTGTGGGATGACCGGACGGTCGAGATCCTGGAGGCGACGTTCGGGAGCGGTTCGGAGGAGCTGGCGCGCTACTACGAGGCGGCGGGTAAGCGGGGTCGGCTGCCGGGGGTTCGCGGGCAGGCGGAGAACATGACGCTCAATATCCACGGGCCGTGGGGCATCCTCGCGCGGCTGGACCGGGCAGAGCGGGTGTTGCGGGAGCTGGCCGAGGAGCTGGGCCGGCAGGCTTCGGAGCAGGGCGCGACGGCCTGAGGCCGGGCTGACCGGCGCGCGCTGAACCAGGGCAGCGTGACAGGCAACGGTCAGGGGTTCGGCAGGCGGTAGCGGAGCTCGGCGAAGGGGCCGGCCTGGCGGGCGCTGCGCAGTTCGAGCGGCGGCGAGGAGATGCGGCGCGGAAGGAGCGGCATTCCGCTGCCCAGCGTGACCGGAGCGAGGGTTAGCACCAGCTCATCGAGCAGGCCGTGATCGGCGAACTGGCCGGCGAGGTCGCCCCCGCCAACGATCCAGATGTCGCGGCCGGCGGCCACGCGCACCATTTCGGCATGGACCGGGCGGACGTCGCCCTGGACAAAGCGGAGGTCGGCGCCCGGGATTCGCGGGAGTTCACGGTGGGTGAAGACCCAGGCTGGCTGCTGGTAGGGCCAGGGCTGCGGTTCGCCGCTCTGCGATGTCGCCAGGTGTTCGGCGACCCAGAGGTAGGTTGAGGCGCCCATGGCGAGGGCGCCGACGCTCGCGATGAATTCTTCGTAGCCGGGGGCTTCGGCGGTATCGAACTGGAGGAGCCAGGAGAGGTCGTGGCCATCGGCGGCGATGAAGCCGTCGACGCTGGCGGCGGTGTAGTAGATGGTGGCCATCGGCGTGCTCCAGGGTTTCAGGTGGGGGAAGGGCTTTGGAGGTGGCGGAATTCGATGCGGGCAGGGAATCGCCGGAGGAGCTCCGCGCGGAGACGTTCGAGGCGCCGCCGGTAGGCCGGGGAATCGAGACGTTCGGTGGTCATGATGATGGCATCTTCGTGGTTGTCGGCGTAGTAGCGCTTGCGGACGCCGACGTCGTAGAAGCCGTAGGTGCGATAGAGCGCGCGGGCCGCTTCGTTGGAGACGCGGACCTCAAGGGTGACGGAATCCATGGCGGCCTCTGCGGCGAGTTCGACCAGGCCATGAACGATGAGGCGCCCGAAGCCGAGACGGCGGTATTCGGGGCGAACGGCAACCGTGACGATATGGGCCTGGTCGACCATGAGCCAGAGGCCACCAAAGGCGACGATGGCGCCCTGCGCGGCCGGGCTCCGGGCGACGAGATAGCGGGCCATCGTGTTGGCGGTGAGCTCGCGCTCGAAGGCGGTGGTGGGCCAGCCGGAGGTGTAGGCAGCGCGTTCGACGGCGATGACCTCGGGGATATCGGACGGGGCCATCGGGGCGAGGACGGGGGACTCCACGGCTGGATGGTACGCCATCGACGGCGAAGGGTGGATGACAAGGGTGTGACGGCCACCGGGCAGGGTAAAGGTCCGGGGCGCGTCGGCCGATACCCGTTTCGAGATGGAGAGGCAGCCCGGGCCGGGGACGCCGGTCACGGTGGTGCGGCGGGGGGACCCGCCGGCACAGTGGGCGGGCGAGATCGCGGCCATTCGCGAGGGTGGCGTGGCGGTGCGTGTGGTCGATGGGCCGGCAGAATGGGATGCGGGCGCACGGTATTCGGTGGTAGCGCTTGCGGAGGGGGCGAAGCTGGTGCTGGCTGCCGCGTACCTCGCCCGGAACGAGCGGGCGGTTGCCTTCCGCGCGCTCGGGCCCTGGCAGCGGCTCGAGCAGCGACGGCATCCGCGGTACCCGGTCGACCTCCGGGCCGAGGTGCGGTCGGTGCTGGGGAACTCCCGGCAGGGGGGGCGGGTGGTGGATATTTCGCTGGGGGGCATGGCGGTGCGGGTGCCGGCGCGCCCGGGTGGACGGCAGGTTCGGGTGGGGGTGACGGCCGGGGTGTACAGCAGCGAGCTGCTGTGCACGATGGTCGGGACGGAGGAGCAGGCGGACGGTGTGTTGCTGCGGCTGGCGTTTGCGGAGCTGTTGCCGACGCAGCGGGCATTCGTGCGGCAGCTGATTGCCGGGCTGGAGGAGGCGTCCCGACGGGCGGCGAGCTAGCCGGGATGCGAGTCGCGGGCCAGAATGGGCGACGTGTCGGGCACGATTGACCCCCGCGGCTGGACGGTGACGCATGACGGGAGCGAGGCCGCCCTGGCGGCGGCGCTGGAGCTGCGGGCCGGGCTGCTGAGACTGGAGGCGGCGGCGCTGGCCGGCGGGGGCGAGGGCGTGATCGAAGTCGCCGAGGACGCGTCGCTGGCAGCTGGCACGGCCAGGGTCGGGGCGGAGGCGAGGCGAATTCTGTTGGAGGGTTCCGACCGGCGGGCGCTGCTCGACGGTGCGGCGTGGCTGCTGGAGCGGGCCGGGGTGCTGGCGCTGCGTCCGGGCGCCCTGACCACGGCCGAGGGGCCCGGGCTTGCGCCGGGGGTGTACGAACTCCGCCCTCCATTCGCCGAGCGGACGCTGATTCTTGGCTGCGACGGGCTGCATGCGGACTGGCGCGAATGGCTACGGTTTGCGAGCCGCAATGGCCTGAATGGGCTGTTCTTCCACGATACGCCGCCGTCCCGGTGGGGTCGCGAGCCCGGAGCCCGGCGGCCGGCGACCCGCGAGGCGGCCGCGGCAGACGGGCGGGGCTGGCTGTTCGAACTGTGGGATGCGGAGGGTGATGCGATTCGGACGGAGGCGAGGGCGCTGGGGCTGCGCCTTGAGTTCGGGGGGCACCACCTCTCGGCGCTGGTGCCGCGGGAGCGGTTCGCGGAGCAGCCCGAATGGTTTCCGCTGCGGCGCGGGCGGCGGGATGGCCGGTTCAACCTGTGCACCTCGAGCGCGGGCGCGCGGGCCGAGCTGCGGGCGAACGCTGCCCGTTTCTTTGCGCGGTTCGCCGGGGCGGATGTCTACCATCTCTGGGCGGATGACCTGCGCGGCGGGGGATGGTGCGAATGCGGCGGCTGCGTTCGCCTGAGCCCCTCGGACCAGGCGCTGCGGGCGGCCAATGCGGCGGCAGAGGTGCTCGGGGGGATGGCCCCGGGGGCGCGGCTGGCGCACCTGGCGTACCACGACACACTCGCTCGGCCGGGGAAAGTGCGGCCGCTGGAGAATGTCGATGCCCTCTGGGCGCCGCGCGCCCGGTGCTACGCCCACGCCATCGATGACCCGGGGTGCCAGCGGAACCGGGAGCACCTGCAGGAGCTGGAACGGCTGATCGCGTGGTTCGGGGGCCCCGAGCGGGTGCGGGTGTTCGAGTACTACAGCGATAGCATCCTGTTCAAATGGATGGCGCCGCCGCACCTGGAGGTAGTGCCGGCGGACCTGCGGGCCTACGGTCGGCTCGGGGTGCGGGGCGTACAGGACCTGGCGGTGACTCCACGTCCCTGGTGGGGCCCGACCTGGCACGCCTGGTGGTTCGCGCGGTGCGCCCGGGAGGGCGGAGGCAACCCGGAGACAGCGCTCAGTGCCTTTTGCGGCGCGGCATTTGGGGATGCAGCTGAGGCGTTTGCGGCGGCGTTTCGGGAGCTCGAGACGGCCTGCCGGCTCCTGCTGGAGCGGGGCGAGCTCGAGCCACGGCGGGGGTACGACGTGCTGGACTACGGGGATACCCCGCGGGAGGGGTTGCGGGCACTGGCGGGCCGTGCGCGCGATGCGCTCAACCACTTCGGGGCGGCGGCGCGGGCTCTGCCGCTGGGAGTAGGCGGTGAGGCGCTGGCACAGACTGAGGAGTTCGCGCCGACGGTGGCGGCGGGCATGCACCTCGCCGAACGGGTGCTTGCGTGGGATGCGGCGCTCCATGGCGACCGCGAGGGTTCGGCATCGCACCTTGCGCTGGCGCGTCTTCACCTGCGGGCGCTGACAGACTGGTACCATGCCCATGCGAGCCCGGCGTTCGGGAACCTCGGCGAGGGGATGCTGGACGCTGCGCGGCGCCGGATGGATGAGATTGCGGCGCTGGCCGGGCTCACCGCTGGATGAGCATCCAACCTTGACGTGTACGTCAACGTAGGTAGACTGGGACAAGAGCCATGAGTGATTCGACGAGCCAGGAGCGGTATTTCCAGATTGGCGAGGCCGCGGAACGTGCGCAGCTGACGCAGCGGACGCTGCGGTACTACGAGGAGAAAGGGCTGCTGGCGCCGCCGACGCGAATGGAGGGCGGCTTCCGCCTGTATTCGGAGCAGGACATCGAGCGGATCGAGCGGATTCGGCAATTGAAGGAGCTGCTGGGGTTTTCGCTGGCGGAGATCAAGGAGATGCTCGATGCCGAGGATGTTCGGCTGCAGATCCGGGCGGGCTGGCGGGCCGACGCGGATGCGGCGGAGAAGGCGGAGAAGATCCGGAAGGCACGGGAAGTGACGCTGCACCAGATCCAGCTCATCGACCAGAAGATGGCGAAGATGGCGAGCATGCGCGACGAGCTGGCGGAGCGCATTAAGAAGTACGACGAGGCGCTGCTCCGGTACGGCGAGGGCGCGGTGGCCGAGGGCAGCGGCCAGGCGGGCTGATCGCGGGCGCTATGCTGGCGCGGGCAGTGCGGCGGCGAATCGCGTAAGCTTGGGGTCGTGACGCTTTCGGACCGGCTGGGGCGACCGCTTCGGGACCTGCGGATTTCGGTCACGGACCGGTGCAACTTCCGCTGTGTGTATTGCATGCCGCGGGAGGTGTTTGGGCCGGGGTATGCGTTTCTGAAGCGTGATGAGCTGCTGACCTACGAGGAAATCACGCGGGTCGCGCGGGTGCTGGTAGAGCTGGGAGTCGAGAAGATTCGCATTACGGGCGGGGAACCGCTGGTGCGGCGCGACCTGCATGAGCTGGTGGCGCGGCTGCGCGTCATCCCCGGGCTGCGCGACCTGACGCTGACAACGAACGGCAGCCTCCTCGCGCAGCAGGCGAAGCGGCTGGCTGAGGCCGGTCTGCAGCGGGTCACGGTTTCGCTTGATTCGCTCGACGATGCCGTGTTCCGCGCGATGAACGATGTGGGGGTCGGGGTGGAGACGGTGCTCGAGGGGATCTCGGCGGCGGGCGAGGCGGGTCTCTGGCCGATCAAGGTGAATGCAGTGGTGAAGCGCGGGGTCAACGATCACACCGTGGTCGACCTGGCGCGGTATTTCAAAGGCACGGGCATCATCGTCCGGTTCATCGAGTTCATGGACGTCGGGGCGACGAACGGCTGGAAGCTGGAGCACGTGGTCACCGGGCGGGAGATTGTCGAGATGATTGACCGGGAGATGCCGCTGGAGCCGGCGGAGGCGAACTACCGGGGGGAGGTGGCGCAGCGCTGGCGGTATCGCGACGGGAGCGGGGAGATCGGCGTCATTACCTCGATTTCGCAGCCATTCTGCGGGGACTGCACGCGGCTGCGGCTCTCGCCGGAGGGCGAGCTGTTCACCTGCCTGTTCGGTGCGAAGGGGCACGACATTCGCGGGCTGCTGCGGGGCGGGGCGAGCGATGAGGAGCTTCGGGAGCGGATTGCGGCGGTGTGGCGGGCCAGGGAGGACCGGTATTCGGAGCTGCGGACGGCGGAGACAGCGGGGCTGCCGAAGGTGGAGATGTCACACATCGGCGGGTGAGACTGGCGAACGGCGTTCGAATGGCGTAGGCTCCCGGCATTCTGATCTGGAGGTGCCGGGATGACAACCCGGGAGTCTGCGGGCCTGCGGGCTGAGAACGGCGTGCTGGCGGGACCGATGCGGCAATCGGTGAACAACTCGCGGAATGCGAAGGGCTCGATTCACGATGACGCGACGGCATCGAGGCTGGGGTTCCGGGGCGGCACGGTGGCGGGCTCGATCCACATGGAGCTGTTCCCGCCGCTACTGCGGGAGGTGTTCGGGCAGCGCTGGTTCGAACGGGGGACGCTCTCGCTGTACTTCCTGAACGCGACGACCGACCGCGAGCCGGTGCGGGCCTTCCTTCGGCTGCCGGAGGGAAGCGCGCGGGACGCGCAGGTCGAGGCCTGGGTGGAGCGCGAGGACGGGATGCAGGTGGCGCAGGGCACGGCCTCGGTCGGTGACCCCGGGGTGCCGACGGCGCTGCTGGCGCGGCCGCTGGACCGGTTCGAGCCGGGCGAGCTGCGGATCCTGGCGGGGATCGAGAAGGGGACGCGGTTCGCGCCGGTGCGGGTGGTCTGCCCGCTGGAGGAGCAGGAGCGGCGGCTGCAGGTGACGACGGAGCCGATGGACTGGTACCGGGGTGAGGGGTCGCCGTGGGGGCGGCCGCCGGTGATGATCGCGCCGCTGGTGCAGATGCTGTACGCGAAGAGCGTGGGCACGGTGCGGGCGAACATCCGGGCGGTGGGGCTGTTTGGCGCGATCGAGGTGCGGAACGTGAACGGGCCGGCGCTCGTTGGTGAGGAGTACACCTGCACGGGCGAGGTCATCGCTGTGGGGCAGAGCCCCAAGACGGAATATTTTTGGTTCGAGACGGGCCTGGATGACGCCGGCGGCCGGCGGGTAGCGGAGATGCGAATGCTGCTGCGCTTCATGAAGGCGTCGAGCGAGCTGTATCCGGAGCTACGGGCGGAGTAGCGAGTAACGCGGCGAGGCCCGGAGAGCTGAAGCGCCGGCCGGCGGAAGGAGGAACACCGGCCGGCGCCGCCACTGCCGAGGGGTTCGGCACGAGCACTCTACCACGACTGAGATAGAGTATCAATAGTTGCGAACGACCTACCCGCCGGGTGGAGCGGGCGGTAGAGGGGGAGGACTGCCGGGGCGGGCAGTCCTCCCCGCAGGGGCCTGCGGTTAGTCGCCGCCGACGGGGGTGGCGAGGGGGGAGCGGAGGGGTCGGACCGGCTCTTCGATGGGGCGGGCGCGCTTCTCGGGCGGGAGCGGCTTCGGGTACCAGCGATCTTCGAACTCGTTGAACTTGTCGCGGAGGTGGGGCATGACGCGCTCGGCGAACATCTGGGTGTTGTAGATGGCGAGGTCGCGCGGCATGGAGCCCATCTGGAGGAGGAGCATGAGGTGGCCAATGCGGAGGTTATCGGCGAGTTCGTTGAGCTTTTCGATGACGTAATCGGGGCCGCCGGCGATGACGTAGCCCTGTTCGACGAGGCCCTCCCAGGAGAGCCGCGCCTTGGCGTTTTGCTGGGCCTGTTCGAACTGGGACTTGATGCCGGCCTTGACAGTGCGAAGGGTGCGGTAGCCGGGAGCATCTGCGAAGCCGGGGAAGACGTGGAGGCAGCGGTTGTAGAAGTAGTCGATGTGGGGCCAGTAGAGCTCTTTGGCCTCGGCGGCGTTTTCGGCGACGCAGACGACCTGGGCGAAGCCGGCGTGGTAGGGGTTGGGCTCGATGCCCTTGTCGCGCATGCGTGCCCAGAAGCCGTCCATGATGGCCTGAGCGCGCTTGTAGCCGGAGTAGGAGAGGTAGGAGTAGAGGTAGCCCATATCGGCGCACCACTCCCAGGTTTCGATGGAGCCGCCGCCGGGGATCCAGATGGGCGGGTTGGGCTGCTGGAGGGGGCGCGGCCAGGGGTTCATGTAACGAATCTGGGTGTATTTGCCGTTGAAGTGGCTGACGCCCTTGTTGTGCCAGGCCTGCATGATGAGGTCGTGGGCTTCGTAGTAGCGCTCACGGAGCTGGGCGCCGGGGACGCCGTAGGCGAAGTTCGTGTCCATGCTGGTGCCGACAGGGAAGCCGGCAACGAGGCGGCCGCCGGAGAGGATATCGAGCATGGCGAATTCTTCGGCGACGCGGAGGGGCGGGTTGTAAAGGGCGATGGAGTTGCCCATGACAACGATGGCGGCGCGGCTGGTGCGGCGGGTGAGGGTGGCCGCCATGATGTTCGGGCTGGGCATCAGGCCGTAGGCGTTGGCGTGGTGCTCGTTGACGCAGATGCCATCGAAGCCGACCTTCTCGGCGAATTCGAGCTCATCGAGGTATTCGTGATAGACCGCGTTGGCCTTTTCGGCGTCGAAGAGGCTGTAGTCGACATCGACCCAGACGGAGCGATGCTTCTGCTGGAAGTCATCCGGGAGGTACGGCCACGGCATGAGGTGGAACCAGTGGAATTTCATGGAAAGGGCCTCCTCTGGGTGAGCTGGGCGGGCGCGGGATTTTCGCCTGTCCCTAACGGTTCGGGGAGTATAGCAAGTTTCGAGCAGCGAAAACGGCCGGGTTCAGGGGAGTTCAACGCTCACGGGGATGAGCTGGGCACCATCGCCGACGGTGTGGCCGGTGGGGAAGACGCGGCCCTCGGCGGCGACGGCGAGCGCGGCCCCGGGGCGGTTGGCGCAGGATTCGCCGCCGGCGTAGAAGTCGATGCGGAAGGCGCCATCGATGTTGAGCACGGTGGGGCCCGGAACGCCATCGAAGAGGAGCACGATTTCGACGGTGCCGGCGGGGGCAGGGACACCGGCCCGGGTCACAGCGCCGGCGACGCGGCCGGATGGGAGTGTGCCGGGGCCCACCGAGCCGGGCGGGCAGTA